>DASSVP010000136.1:0-4587 GCA_035705985.1 Thermoleophilaceae bacterium | reverse complement strand
GGGGCGGGCGCGCTGTGGCATCTCATCCGGCTGGGACGCCGTTACGACGTCGTTCACACGGCGTCGTTCCCGTACTTCTCGCTGCTGGCGGCGGCCGCCGCGCGCCCGCTGGGCAGGTTCAAGCTCGTCGTGGACTGGCATGAGCTGTGGAGCCGCGACTACTGGCGCGAGTATCTCGGGCCCGTGGGCGGCGCGGTCGGCGCCGCGGTACAGGCGCTCTGCGTGCGCGTGCCTCAGCGCGCGTTCTGCTTCTCGCACCTCCACGCGCGGCGGCTCCGGGAGGCGCGCGTGAACGGCGAGCTCACCGTGCTCGAGGGCGAGTACGCCGGGTCGCTCGAGCCGCGCGAACCGGTGCCCGCGGAGCCCGTCGTCGTCTACGCCGGACGGCACATCGCTGAGAAGCGCGTGCCCGCGCTCGTGCCCGCGCTCGCGCTCGCCCGCGAGCGGATCCCCGGGCTGCGGGGTGAGGTATTCGGCGACGGGCCGGAGCGCGACGCCGTGCTGCGCGCCCGTGCGGCACACGGCCTCGACGGCGCGCTCGACGTACCCGGCTTCGTCGAGGCGGTCCAGGTCGAGACGGCGCTGGCGCGGGCGCTCTGCATGGTGCTCCCGTCGCGGCGCGAGGGCTACGGGATGGTGGTCGTGGAGGCGGCGGCGCTCGGCACGCCGAGTGTCGTGGTCGCGGACCCGGACAACGCCGCCACGGATCTCATCAGCGAGGGTGAGAACGGCTATGTGGCGCGAAGCGCGTCGCCCGAGGACCTCGCCGCGGCGATCCAGCTTGTGCACGACGGCGGTCAGGCGCTCCGCGATCGCACTGCCGCGTGGTTCCGCGCGAACGCGCGCAGGCTGTCGCTCGAGTCGTCGCTCGAGCGGGTGCTGGACAGCTACGCCGCCGAGAGCGCACGGCGATAGCTCTCGATCGTCAGCGCGGCGGCGCGCTCCCAGGTGAACTCGCGCGAGCGAGCGCGGCCGGCGTCGCGCAGGCGCTCGCGCAGCCCCGGGTCCCGGAGCAGACTGGCGATCGCATCCGCGATCGCGCGCTCGTCCTCGGGGTCGAACTTGAGCGCGGCGTCGCCGGCGACCTCGGCGAGGCTGGCCCTGCCGGACGTGGCCACGGGCAGCCCGCGCGCCATCGCCTCCAGCACCGGCAGCCCGAAACCCTCGTAGAGCGACGGGAAGACGAAGCAGCTCGCGGCCTCGTAGAGGTCGTCCAGCTCCGCACGCGAGACCCAGCCGAGAAAGCGCACGTCGTCCGCGACGCCGCGCTTGGCGGCGAGCCGGCGGAGCTCCTCCTCGTGCGGCGTCGGATAGCCCGGCAGGGCGAGCACGGGGCGCTCCTCCGGCGGGAGCAGGGCCAGCGCCCCGATCAGCCGAGCGATGTTCTTGTGCGGGCGCTTCGCGGATACGCTGAGGACGAGGGGCCGCTCGCCCGCCCGGACCCGTGCACGCGCGGCTTCCGCGTCGCCGGCACCGCTTGGCTCCTGCCCGATGCCCTCGGGCACGACGTCCACTCGAGTGGACGACACGCTGGTGTACCGCAGGAGATCCTCCCGCGTGGCCTGGCTCGGCACGATCACTCGCCCGGCGCGTCGCACGGCGAGCGGAACGAGCACCCGCATGCCGAGCGCGCGCACGCCGAAGTGGGCCTCCGGCTGCACGCGATAGTGCAGATCGTGCACGGTGACAACGCGTGCGAAGCGCCCGGCGGCGGGGCCGGTGGAGGCGACGCTGTGGAGCACGTCCACTCGCGCGCGCTGCGCCATGCGGACGGCGTGCACCTGGTCGCCCGTGACCCACTGCACGCGCCGGCGGGGGTCGACCCGCGCGACCGAGGCGGGCGCGAGCTCACGCCACTCGGTGCCGGCGAGACCGTTCAGAAGCAGCGTCAGCCTGACGTCGTCGCGACGCGCCAGCGCAGTGACGAGCTCGCGCGAATACACCTCGAGGCCGCCCATCTCGCCGGGGGCGAGGAACAGCAGGTTGACCCCCACATGCACGGCGGCGGAGCCTAGTGCGTCCCTAGGCTTCAGGCCCGTGGCGGCGGGTGTGAAAAGCGTGGCGCTCAACGCGATGTTCCTCGCGCCGGGCGATTCCGGCGGCCCGGAGACCTACCTGCGCGAGCTCGTGCGCGCGCTTGCCGGCGAGTACCCGGGCCTTCGCCTCACGGTGCTCACCACCCGCTCGGGCGGGGCCGCCCTGCGCGCCGACGGGCTCGGCGACGCGGCCGACGTGCGCTCGCTGCCGGCCGAGGAGTACAGGCGCCTGCGCCGGCAGTTCGCCGAGCAGCTGCTCGTGCAGGGCGCGGCGCGGCGGCACCGCGCACAGCTACTTCACAGCCTCGCCAGCACCGGCCCGGTGGCCACACCCGGCCTGCGCTCGGTCGTGACCCTCCACGACGTGACCTTCATGAGGATGCCGACCTTCGGGCGAGTCACGACCTGGGGCATGCGTCACGTGGTGACGCGCGCCGCCCACGACGCCGATGCCTTGATCGCCGTGTCTGCGGCAGCCCGCGACGACATCTGCGCGACGCTCGGGCTCAACCCGTCCCGCTTCACGGTCGTCCCCCACGGGCTGGGCGAAGTGCCGCGCGCAGAGCCGGCGCCCGAGCAGCCGCTGCGCGAGCGCCTCCGCCTGCCCGGGGGCGGGCGCCTCGTGCTCTGCGTGGCGGCCGTCCGCCCGCACAAGAACCAGGAGCTCCTCATCCGCGCGCTCCCGCTGCTGCCCGAGGACGTCGTCGTGGTGCTCGCGGGCAAGCACGAGCCCTACGCCGAGGAGCTGCGCCGGCTCGCCTCCGAGCTGGGCGTGGCGGACAGGCTTCGTCTCACGGGCTACCTCGCCGACTCCGAGCTCGAGCGCCTGTGGGCGCTGGCCGCGTGCGCCGCGTTTCCCACCCGGGCCGAGGGCTTCGGGCTCCCGGTGCTCGAGGCGATGGCGCGCGGCGTTCCGGTGGCGTGCTCGGACATCCCGGTGCTGCGCGAGGTGGGCGGGGACGTGCCGCGCTACTTCGACTCCGCCGACCCGGCGGCTGCCGCGGCGGCCATCGAGGCGCTGCTCGAGGCCGGAGCGCGCGACGCTCGCGGCCCGGAGCGCGCCGGACGCTTCTCGTGGCCCGAGGCGGCCCGGGGGACGATGGAGGCCTACGAGCGAGCGCTCCACGGCCGGCGCTCGTAGCCTTCGCGGTCGTGGGGTACTTCAGCTGGCATGCGGAGCCCGGGTACTGGCGCGACGTGACGCGCCACTTCCGGGAGGACGCCCGGCTCCTCGACGTGGGCTGCGGTGGCGCCTGGCTGGGCGACCACTTCAACGACTACACGGGCATCGACGTCTCACCCGAGGCGGTCGAGGAGGCTCGCTCCCGCGGCCGCCAGGTGCTCCTCGTGGACGGTGCCGAGCCGCTTCCGTTCGAGGAGGCGAGCTTCGATGGCGTGGTGCTGAAGGACGTGCTCGAGCATGTACCCGACCCGGTGGCGCTCGTGCGCGAGGTGCGCCGCGTGCTGCGCCCCGGGGGCACAGTGTTCGCGTCGTCGCCGGACGCCCAGCGCTGGGTGTGGGACGACTACACGCACCGGCGCCCGTTCACCCGCCGCAGCTTCCGGATGCTGTTCGAGGACCAGGGCCTGCGCGTGGAGAAGCTCGGCTACGAGTCCGTGATGCCGGGAATCGGCATCGTCGCCGGCCTCACGCGCCGCAAGCGGCGGCCGCGCGCGCTCGCCGCACTGGCGCGTCTGCCGTTCGTGCGCCGGAACGTGTGGCTGGTGGCGCACAGGTGACGAGCGCACGGCCGCGGGTGGTGCTCGTGCGCGGACATCAGGCGAACTCGTGGCACCTCCGGCCCTGGCGCCACCTCACGGACCGCTACGAAGTGATGGTCCTGCGCACGCGCCGAAACTGGTTCGACACGGGGTCGCTCGGTCTCGAGGTGCGCGAGGCGCGGGCGCTGCGCGACCTGCTGCCCGCCGGGCGTGTGGGCCACGCGCTCTCCCGGCTGCCCGGCGACCGCTACATCGCGCCGCGTGCCGCGTTCGAGGGGGCCGCGATCGTTCACTCGCAGGACCTGGGCTTCTGGTACTCGATGCAGGCGGCGAAGTACAAGCGCACGCTCGGCTACAAGCTCGTGCTCACCGTCTGGGAGACGATCCCGTTCCTGGACGCGTACCGGAATATCCGCACCCGCCCATACCGCAGGCGGGTGCTCGCGGCGACGGACCTGTTCCTCCCGACCACCGAGAAGGCGCGCGCCGCGCTGCTGCTCGAGGGAGCGCCCGAGGAGCGCATCCGCGTGGTGCCGCCAGGCGTGGACGACGAGCTGTTCGCCGCCGCGGCCGCGCCGGACCCGCCGCCGCGCGAGCACGTGGTCGTCTCCGCCGGCAGGCTCGTCTGGGAGAAGGGCCACCAGGACCTTCTGCGCGCGGTGGCCGCGCTGCGGCGCGGCGCGGTACCGGGCGCCGCGGCGGACACCCCGCTCCCTCGCGTGCTCGTGGTGGGCGCCGGCCCGGAGGCGGGCCGCCTGCGCCGCTACGCCGCCGAGCTGGGCGTCGAAGACCGCCTCGAGCTCGTGCCGGAGGTGCCGTACGCGGAGAT
>DASSVP010000135.1:0-4938 GCA_035705985.1 Thermoleophilaceae bacterium | reverse complement strand
CGTCCGCGCCTCGTCGGTCAGTTCGACCTCCACGCCGCGTTCGCGCACGCGCGTGATCAGCTTCGCCACCTGGAGGTCGACGATCGCGCCGATCTCCTCTCGGGTGAGCTGCTCGAACTCCACGATCTCGTCGAGCCGGTTGACGAACTCGGGCTTGAAGCTCGCGCGCACGCCCTCAACGCCGCCCGGGACGTTCGAGGTCATGATCACGACCGTGTTCTTGAAGTCGACCGTGCGGCCCTGGCCGTCGGTCAGGCGGCCGTCGTCCATCACCTGGAGGAGCACGTTGAAGACGTCGGTGTGGGCCTTCTCCAGCTCGTCCAGCAGCACGACCGAGTAGGGCCTGCGGCGCACAGCCTCCGTGAGCTGGCCGCCCTCGTCGTAGCCGACGTAGCCGGGCGGGGCGCCCACGAGCCGGGACACGGAGTGCTTCTCCATGTACTCCGACATGTCGATGCGGACGATCGCCTCCTCCGAGTCGAACATGAACTCCGCGAGCGCGCGCGCCAGCTCGGTCTTGCCGACGCCGGTGGGACCGATGAACAGGAACGCGCCGATCGGGCGGTTCGGATCCTGGAGCCCGGCCCGCGAGCGGCGGAGGGCGTTCGAGACGGCCTCGACCGCCTGGTCCTGGCCGATCACTCGCTCGTGCAGCCGCTCCTCCATGTGGATCAGCTTCGCGACCTCGCCCTCCATGAGCTTGGACACGGGGATGCCCGTCCACTTGGCCACGACCTCGGCCACGTCCTCGTCGTCGACCTCCTCCTTGAAGAAGCCGCCGTCGCCGTCCGAGCTCGCCTCCGCGCGCTCCAGCTCGGCCTCGAGGCTGGGGATCTCGCCGTAGCGGAGCTCCGCGGCGCGCTGGAGGTCGGCCTCGCGCTCGGCGCGCTCGGCGTCGCGGTGAGCCTGCTCGAGGCGCTCGCGCACGGCGTGCACCTCCGCGATCGCGTCCTTCTCGCGCTCCCACTCGGCCGTCATGGCGTTCAGGTGCTCCCTGGCGTCCGCGAGCTCGCGCTCGATCGCATCGCGGCGCGAGACGGACGCCTCGCTGGTCTCGGACTCCAGCGCCTGGCGCTCGATCTCGAGCTGCATCACACGCCGCTGAACCTCGTCGATCTCGGTCGGCACGGAATCCATCTCGATTCGCAGCCGCGAGGCCGCCTCGTCGATCAGGTCGATCGCCTTGTCCGGCAGGAAGCGGTCGGCGATGTAACGCTGCGACATCGTGGCCGCCGCGATGATCGCGGAGTCCTGGATGCGGACGTGGTGGTGGACCTCGTACCGCTCCTTCAGCCCGCGCAGGATCGCGATCGCGTCCTCGACGCTCGGCTCCTCCACGAACACCGGCTGGAAGCGGCGCTCGAGCGCGGCGTCCTTCTCGATGTGCTTGCGGTACTCGTCGAGCGTGGTGGCGCCCACCGCGCGCAGCTCCCCGCGCGCGAGCATCGGCTTCAGCAGGTTGGCGGCGTCCACCGCGCCCTCCGCGGCGCCGGCGCCCACGATCGTGTGCAGCTCGTCGAGGAACATGATGATCCGGCCCTCGGCCTCGGCGACCTCCTTGAGGACGGCCTTCAGCCGGTCCTCGAACTCGCCGCGGTACTTCGCGCCGGCGACCAGCGCGCCGATGTCGAGCGCGATCACGCGGCGGTCCTTCAGCGACTCCGGCACGTCGCCGGCCACGATGCGCTGGGCGAGGCCCTCCACGATGGCGGTCTTGCCGACGCCGGGCTCGCCGATCAGCACGGGGTTGTTCTTGGTGCGGCGGGAGAGCACCTGGACGACGCGGCGAACCTCGTCGTCGCGGCCGATCACCGGGTCGAGCTTGTCGTTCTGGGCGGCGTCGGTGAGGTCGCGGCCGAAGCGCTCGAGCGCCTGGTAGCGGTCCTCGGGGTTCTGGTCGGTCACACGATGCGGGCCGCGCACCTGCTCGACCGCCTCGGCGAGCTGGTCGCGCGAGGCGCCGGCGTCGATGGCGGGCTCGGCGGCGAGTGCGAGCAGCAGGTGCTCGGTGGAGACGTACTCGTCGCCCATCGCGCGCGACTCGTCCTCGGCCGCCTGGAGCAGGCTGATGAGGCCCTGGCCAAGCGCCGGAGCGCTCGCGTCGCCGCTGACGGTCGGCGCGGCGTCGAGCGCCTCATTCGCGAGGCGGCGCACACGCTCGGGGTCCGCGCCGGCGCGGCGCAGCACCGGGACGACGATGCCGCCGTCCTGCTCGAGCAACGCGAGGAGCAGGTGCTGGGGCACGACCTCCGGGTTGCGGCGCGCGCCGGCGAGCCGCTGAGCGGCGGCGAGCGCCTCCTGGGACTTGATTGTGAATCGATCGGCCTGCATCAGAAAATCTAAGCGTGAGCATAGCAAGTTGCGGGAGGACGGCTACTGCCTTCTTGCGGAGCCCGTGGAGGTCGCTTTCAATCGGCGCGAGCTCACGAGCCGCGCCGTCCGCCACCACCCCGCCGGACGCGCGCGCCGCTCTCCTCGAGCACGGCCGCGGCGATCTCGAGGTCGCGCGCCACGAGCTCGGGGGCCCGCTCCTCTGGGGCGCGCAGACGCGAGCGAGACGTACGTCAGGCGGCGGCGAAGCGGCGCGAGAGCGTCTCCGCCGCCGTGACGGGGTCGCCGTGCAGGCACTGGATGTCGAGCTCGGCGGCCAGCTCCGGCGTGGCGCCCGCGCCACCGAGCACGAGCGAGTGCCGCCGTGACAGGCCCACCAGATCCTTCGCGATCGGCGCGAAGCGGTCCGGCGAGACGGCCGCGAGCACGACGACGTCCGCGTCGATCGTGTCTGCCGCCATGTGAACCGTGCTCGCCGGCGTGTCCGCTCCCAGGTAGACGTTGCGCCAGCCCCGGTTCCGCAGGATCAGCCCGAAGCACACGAGCGGCAGCGTGTGCTGCTCGCCCGAGGGGCACGCGAGGACGGCCCTGCGGCCGGGGCCGCGGTTCCAACCTCTCGCCAGCGCGAGCAGCCGAGCTTCGATCAGCCTGCTCGCGAAGTGCTCCTGCCCGACGCTCACCTCGCGCCGCGCCCAGCGCTCGCCGAGGTCGCGGAGGTACGGGAGGAGCGCGTCCCGAATCGCGCGTTCGAGCCCGTGGAGGCCGAGCATCCGGTCGAGGAGCTCGTGCGCGGTCTCCTCGTCGAAGGCCTCGAGCGCCTCCCCGAGGCGCTGCGCGAGCTCGAACGGCGTCTCGGTCGACCCGTCGGGCAGCTCGCTGTCCTCCTCCATCCGCGCGACCTCCCGTGCCGCCTCGGCGGCCGACAGCCCGGTCCAGAGCTTCTGCTGCATGAGCCGCACCCGCCACTCGTCCCGTTCGCTGTAGAGCCGGTAGCCGCCCTCGGTGCGTCCGGGCTTGAGCAGGCCGTAGCGCTTCTCCCACGCCCGCAGCACGTCCGCGCTGATGCCCACGCGATAGCTGAGCTCGCCGATGCGCAGCTTCGCCGCCTGATCCATCTCTGCGCGACTACCCCTGGACAAACCCTTGACACCTCCCGCTGACCCGGAGCGGCGTCGGGCACCGGGGAGCGACCGCAACTCAGATTGGGAGGAAGCAGATGCTCGCAGCAGTGAAAATCTCCGACAGTCTTCAGCAGGGCCTCGACAGCCTGTTCGGGTTCATCCCGAACCTGATCGGGTTCCTCGTGATCCTGATCGTCGGCTACTTCGTCGCGCGGATCGTCAAGACCGTCGTCTCGAAGCTGCTCGACAAGGTCGGGCTCGACAGGCACCTTCATTCGGGCCAGACCGGCCAATACGTGGAGAAGGTCAGCCCGGGCGCGAGCCCGTCGAAGCTGATCGGCTCGGTCGTCTTCTGGTTCATATTCCTGTTCGTCCTGTCGGCGGCGATCGGTGCGCTCCAGATCCCGGCCGTCACGGCGTTCATGAACCAGGTGCTCGCGTACCTGCCGAACGTCATCGTCGCCGTGTTGATCTTCGTGATCGCCGGCGTGGTCGCGGCCGCGGTGGCCGGACTGGTCGCCAAGACGATGGGCGACACGCCCACCGGCAAGGTCGTCGCCTCGGTCGTGCCGGCTCTGGTGATGGGGATCGCGATCTTCATGATCCTCAACCAGCTCAAGATCGCGCCGGAGATCGTCCAGATCACCTACACGGCGCTGATCGGCGCGCTGGCTCTCGGGCTCGCGCTGGCGTTCGGCCTCGGCGGGCGCGAGGTGGCGGCGGAGATGCTGCGCGGCGCATACCAGAAGGGCCAGGAGCAGAAGGGCCAGGTCAAGCAGGACATGCAGAAGGGCAGGGAGCGCGCCCGGGACCAGGCCGGCTCCGCACTTCCGGACGGCAACACGGGCGCTCGACCGGTAACCGGCTAGGCGCGACACACCACCAATTCGACAAGAAAGACCGATGACCACTGACACAACACACACAAACGACTGGCAGGGACGCACGCTGAAGGACCGCAACGGCGACAAGATCGGAACGATCGACGCGCTGTACGTGGACCAGGAGACCGACAAGCCCGAGTGGGCGCTCGTGAACACCGGGCTGTTCGGCTCGAAGTCCTCGTTCGTGCCGCTCGCCGGCGCGTCGCCCCGTGGCGACGACGTCGTGGCGAACGTCGAGGCGCAGCAGGTCAAGGACGCCCCGGCGATGGAGCCGGACGAGAACCTGTCGGAGCAGCAGGAGGCAGAGCTGTTCCGCCACTACGGCGTGGAGTACACCGAGCAGGGCTCGGTGACCGCGACCGAGGGTGGCGTCGGTGCGGTTGGCCGTGACACGAGCGGCCCGGCGGCCGATGAGGTGATGACGCGCTCGGAGGAGGAGTTGCGTGTCGGGAAGGCGGAGCTGGAGCGCGGGCGTGCGCGGCTGCGCAAGTACGTCGTGACGGAGGAGGTCGAGCAGACGGTGCCGGTGCGTCGTGAGGAGGTTCGCGTGGAGCGTGAGCCGATCACGGACGGCAACGTCGATGACGCGCTCGATGGGCCGG
>DASSVP010000134.1:0-4803 GCA_035705985.1 Thermoleophilaceae bacterium | reverse complement strand
GGCCGCCTCGTCGACGACTTCGTGCTTTCGGAGACTCCCCGCGCGCTCCACGTCCGCAACGCGCCGTCGCCGGCGGCCACCTCGGCGCTCGCGCTCGCGCGCCTGATCGCCGACCGGGTGGAGGCGCGCCTGGACTAGCCTCCGAGCCATGCGCCGACTCGAGTGCAAGCTGCCCGGGCCGATCCTGCTCGAGCCCAACGTCCACGGGGACGCGCGCGGGTTCTTCGTCGAGACGGCACGTACCGGCACGCTCGCGGACCTCGGGATCACCGAGGACTTCGTCCAGGACAACCATTCGCGCTCGTCTCACGGGGTTCTGCGCGGGATGCACTTCCAACCCGGCATGGCGAAGCTGATCCGCTGCGCCCGCGGGCGCATCTTCGACGTGCTCGTCGACATCCGGCCGGAGTCGCCGTCGTTCGGTCGCTGGGAGGCGTTCGAGCTCGACGACGAGCGGCACCGTCAGCTCTACTGCCCAGATGGATTCGCGCACGGGTTCTGCGTGCTCTCCGACGCAGCGGACGTGATCTACCGCTGCTCCGCCTACTACGACCCCGAGCGGGAAAGCGGCTTCCGCTACGACGATCCAGAGGTGGGCGTCGAGTGGCCGAAGCTCACATTCAGCACCTCCGAGCGCGACCGCCACGCCCCTCTCCTACGCGAGCTCGCCCTCACGTCGGCCGCTCCCGAGCGCCGCTAGCGACGCGCTCGCGTGCGGCGGCGACGCGCGCCATGAGGGCGGCGCCGCCAACTGCCGCCGCCGCCGCGAGCGGGCCGAACGCCGGAATCGCGTAGCGCGCGTCGTAGAACAAGGTGAGCGGCGGCCCGACGATCGACACGAGCGCCACGGCCGTGAACACCAGCGCGCCGGCTCGGAGCCGTCCGCGGGCCAGCGCGAGTCCCAGCAGGGCGAGGAGTGCAAGTGCCACGAACAACACTCCAACCGGCCGCGTCGCCCGCTCGTAGCTCGTGATGGCGTCGAAGCGCCCCTGGTGGAGGTACTGACCGCTGGTCGAGTAGTACGTCGAGACGAGCGTCATCGTCTGCCCGCCGACCGGTCCGCTCACCAGCGTCTCCTGGAGGCCGTCGAAGGTCAGCCCCTGCCCGGCCGCGCGGGTCAGGTGCTCGGACGACACGTAGCGCACGAGGTCCTCGGTTACGACGTGATCCAGCCAGTCGAGCGGCTGTGCCCTGAGCGCCGCTCGCGCGAAGGACTCGACCTTGTCGTTCTCGGCCTGGGTCGTCTCGAAGAGATTCCCGAACTCGCGTACCGCGGGCGACTCGGCCCCGTCGAAGATGTACGAGTTGGGCCCGGGTCGGTCGTCAGGAGGCCGCCTCTCGCACAGCGCGCGGGTGCCGGCCGGCGGGTCGAACTCTTCGCAGTCCGCGAAGGGGGCGACGCGCCCGTACAGGTTCCACCCGCCGGCTCGCGTGAGCCCCGTGTAGCCGGTCTCCTGCTCGTGCACGACGACGTAGGCGCCCACGATCACCGCGGCGGCGGCGAGCACCGCGCTCGCACGCGCGACGCGCCGGCGCCAGCCGTCGGCGGGGGTGACCACGACCGCGAGAGCCGCCGCGGCAAGCAACAGCAGCCCGAGGGTGCGCACGGTGACCGCGATTCCGGCGACGACGCCGGCGGCGGCCGCCCACGCCCAGTCGCGCTCCCCGGCGGCCCGGGCCACGAGATAGACGATCGCGCTCTGCAGGAAGACGAAGACGGCCTCGGTCAGGGGCGCGTGCTCGATCAGGATCTGCGGTCCTCCGAGCGCGATCGCGGCGGCCGGCAGCAGCGCCCACCAGCGCGGGACACCGAACCTGCGCGCCGTGAGGTAGAGCAGCAGCGCAGACGCAAGCCCGAGGCCGTGCTGGACGAGCGTCGTGAACGAGAGGTTGGCGTTCACCCAGTGCACGACCCGGAGGAACAGGGGGTAGCCGGCCGGGCGCAGCGGGTCGCCGAACAGCGCGCCGTGCGCGGACCCGATGTACGGATAGGAGTCCGCGTAGCCGACGAGCGCCGGCCTCATCGCCAGCATGAGCCATAGCCGCAAAGCTGCTCCGGCGGCGAGGACGGCGAGCAGCGCCGCGAGGGCGGTGCGCTCCCCCCGCCCCGGAGGCAGCCGCTCGGTCAGGCGCCTGAGCATCCGCGCGACCTTAGTCGGCGGGCAAGCGCCCGCGCGCCGACCCGAGCAGTCCACGCACCAGCGCGCGCTCGCCCGGGTCGAGCACGAGTGCGTAGAACGCCGCCCAGTAGGCCAGCGGCCCACCGACGGCGAACGACGCCACCGCCGGAAGCGTCTCCGGCTCGAGGCCGTACCGGACGGCGAGCAGAGTGCCGGCAAGCAGCGCGCCGAGCGTGTAAGCGGGGATCGCGGCTCGGCCGAGCAGGCGCCCCAGCGAGACTCCGGAGGCTCGCAGGCCGGCGCGCAGCAGCACGGGAGTGACCGCAACGAGCGCGGCCGCCGTGGCGATCGCCGGCCCCTCCACGCCGAGCTCGGGCGTCAACAACAGCGCGAGCACCAGGTTGAGCGCGGCCGCGGCCGCGAGCGCGAGGCCCGCGCCACGGGCCTCGCCGGCGCCGGCCAGAAAACCGGGCGTCAAGATGAGTGCGCCGTACACGAGCCAGTAGGAGACGATGATCGTGAGCGCGGCGGCACCGCCGGTGTACCGGTCGCCGAGCCACACGGCCAGGATCGGCTCCGCGAGCGTCATGAGCGTCACGCTCAGCGGCACGAACAGCGCAAGCGTGTAGCGGCTGCCGCGCACGGCGAGCTCGCCGAGCCGCCGGTGGTCGCCCTCGGCCACGTACCGCGACGCCGTCGGCACCGTGGGCACGGCGAGCGCGCCGCCGAGCGCGTAGAGCAGGTTGTGCGCGCGCACCGGACCCTCGTAGAGGCCGATCGCCGTCGGCGTGCGGTATGCGCCGAGCACTATCCGCCCGGACGCGTACATCGCAAGGTTCGCCAGCTCGATCACGAGCAGCCATCCCGCGGTGGGGATGATCGCGGCGCGGTGGTGGCGCTCCCGGCGCGGCGCGCCGCGCGCCCCAAGCCCGAAGCGACGCACGAGCAGCGCGCAGATCAGTCCGCTGAGGAGTGGCAGCGCACCGCTCAGCGCGATCAGTAGCGAGAGGTCCGCCCCGCCGAGGATCAGCGTGACCATCAGCGCGAGGTTGATCACCACCGCCGCGATCTCCGCCTTGGCGGCCGTCGGGAACATCCGCTCCGCGCGCAGGCGGTCCAGGTTGATGCTCGCGGCGATCCCGACCGCGATGAGCGCGCCGAGCCCGAAGCCCCCGATGCGGGCGTCGCTCGCGAGCTCGCCGTCGAGCACGGTGCCGGCGAGTGCTACCGCCACGACCGCGATCAGGAGACCTGTTGCGGCCCCGACGAGCGCGTACAGCCGCGCCGCCACCACGAACACGCTCGTGCGCTCGGCGCCCGGGGACGCGCCCGCCATCGCGCGCACCGCCGCCGCCGCGACGCTGTTCCGGAGCACGAGCAGGTAGCCGGACAGCGACGACACGAGCCCGTAGGCACCGAGCTCCGCGACGTCGTCGAGCCGGCGCGCCAGCAGCGTCACGATCACGAGCAGCGCGACGAGGCCGGACCCCTGAGCGACCTGCTGGAGGAGCGCGCCGGACGCGAGCAGCCGCGCCTCGCCAGGGCCACGCATGCCCGCCACGATACGCGCCGCATCGGCGGGCCCTCCTGAGGGTTACACTTCCCGACCGCCAAATGCCCGGCCCTCAGCCGCAGCCAGCGGCGGCCGTGACCGCAACCGCGGCCGCACCCCAGATCGAGACGCGCCAGATCCTCGGCGTACCGGTCGCGATGACGGACTACGAGGGTGCCATCGACGCGATGGACCGCATGGTGGAGCGCGATCGGCGCGGCTACGTCTGCGCCGTGGCCGTGCACGCCCTCACCGTGGGCCTCGACGACCCGGAGATGGCGGCGGCGCTAAGGGATGCGACGCTCGTCCTGCCCGACGGGATGCCGGTGGTCTGGGCCGCGAACATGCTCGGCGCCGACCTGACCGACCGCGTCTACGGACCGGAGCTGATGCTCCGCTACAGCGACCGCTGCGCCGAGCGCGGCCACCGCATCTGGCTCTACGGCGGACGCGACCAGGGATCGCTCGTTCAGCTCGCGCTCAACCTGCGCAGGCGTCACCCGGAAATCAACATCGTCGGCGGCTACTCGCCGCCGTTCCGGCCGATGACCGAGGAGGAGGAGGACGCGCTCGTCGACCAGATCAACGACGCGCGCCCGGACGTGCTCTGGGTGGGCATCGGCGTGCCGAAGCAGGAGAAGTGGATGGCGCGCATGCGCGACCGCCTCGACGTTCCGGTGATGTGCGCAGTCGGCGCCGCGTTCGACTTCCACGCGGGCCGTATCTCTCAGGCGCCGTCGTGGATGCAGCAGCGCGGGCTCGAGTGGATCTACCGGATCGCCCAGGAGCCGCGGCGCCTCCTGCCGCGCTACCTCTACTTCAATCCGCGCTTCGTGCTGGCGTTCGCGCGCCAGTACCTGACGCGGCGGCCCTAGACTCCCCGAGCATGGAAGCGAGCGTCGCCGTCATCGGCCTCGGCCGGGTCGGCCTTCCCCTCGCGCTGTCCTTCGCCGAGCGGGGCCTCGAGACGATCGGGGTCGAGCGCCAGCAGGCCGTGCTCGACCAGCTCGAGGCGAGCCAGATGCCGTTCTCCGAGACCGGCACCAAGGAGCTGCTCAACCGCGTCATGGCCGCCGAGGGCCTCGAGCTCACCCGTGCGGTCCAGGACGCGGCGCGCGCGGACCACATCGT
>DASSVP010000133.1:0-4979 GCA_035705985.1 Thermoleophilaceae bacterium | reverse complement strand
CGACGTCAAGACGGTTCTCGAGACGCCCCGCACGGTCATGCCTCCCAAGACGCTCGAGGAGGCTCGCAATCAGCCGGGCCGGCGTGAGCGGATCCAGGCGATCGCGCAGCGCATCGAGTCCGAGGGCATCAAGTACGTCTTCTTCCAGCAGGTCTCGATCACCGGCCGCGTGATGGGCAAGGGCGTGGTGGCCAGCTTCTTTCCCCAGGTCGCCGAGAAGGGCTATCAGCTCGTCTACGGCGCCACCGCCAACCTCTTCACCGACCGCGCCGGCGACTACATCGGCTTCGGCCCCGAGGCCTCCGAGCTCGCCGCCATCGCGGACCTCTCCACCTTCGCCACGCTCCCCTGGGACCCGCGCGTCGCGCGCGTGTTCTGCGATTGCTACGACACCGAGACGGGCGAGATCCTCGACGCCGACCCGCGCCAGAACCTCAAGCGCGTGGTGGCGGAGTTCGAGGAGGAGCTCGGCTACAGCTTCCTGATCGGCATCGAGCCCGAGATGATGTGGCTCAAGAAGCCCGAGGACGGCGCGCTGCCCGAGGGCGTCACCAAGCCCTACTGCTACCACATCCATCAGTTCGAGGAACTGCGTCCGGTGCTCCTCGACGTCGTCGATTACGGCCAGCAGCTCGGCCTCGACATGTCCTACGGCGACCACGAGGACGCCCCCGGTCAGCTCGAGCTGAACTTCCGCTTCGACCGTCCCGTCAGGACGGCGGACAACATCACGACGTATCGCCAGATCTGCGCCGCGGTGGGTCGCAAGCACGGTCTCATGCCGACCTTCATGCCCAAGCCGTTCACGGGCGTGAGCGCGAACGGGCACCACCATCACTTCACGCTGATCGACGAGGACGGGAACAACGTCTTCCACGACCCGAGCGGGCCGGCGGAGCTAAGCGACACCGCCCGTCACTTCCTCGGCGGCATGCTGGATCACTTCGGCGCGCTGATGTGCGTCGGCAACCCGACCGTCAACTCCTACTGCCGCATGTGGGACTTCGGCTTCTGGGCGCCGGTCTACAAGAACTGGGGCTGGCAGAACCGCACGTGCACCGTGCGCGTGGCGAGCGGCGGTCGCTTCGAGTACCGCGGCGTGGACTCGAGCAGCAACCCCTACCTCACGATCCCGGCTCTGCTCTACGCCGGGCTCGACGGCATCCGCAACCAGTCCGACCCTGGCGAGCCCCAGTCGCGCAACACCTACGACATCCTCGCCGAGCAGGCCGAGAACGGGAGCAAGGCGAGCGAGAAGCTCGAGCGCGTGCCCGACTCGCTCGGCGCCGCGCTCGAGGCGCTGGACGCCGACGATCTCATCAAGAGCGCAATGCCCGGCCGCCTGTATGACGTGTTCAGGCACTACAAGCGCGACGAGTGGGAGCGCTACCTGGCCGCGGTCACCGATTGGGAGCGCGAGGAGTATCTCGAGGTGCTGCCGTGAGCCGCGGGTTCACCGCCGCCGGATTGCGATGTGGCGCATCGATTGGGCCTACAGCGCCGAATTCATGCGCCACTTCGAGGGAGATGGGCTCGACGCTCGCCCGCGGGTGCCAGCCTCACGCGCGCGCGGGGCGGGTGGCATAAGCCATGTGCGGCATCGCCGGGATCATCTATCGCGACGGCGGCGGCGAGCGGCACGTCGGCCGCGACATGACGGCCATGCTCCAGGCCATGAAGCACCGCGGCCCCGATTCCACCGGGTACGCGCTCTATCGCCCGGAGGCCGATGGCTACGTCATGCACGTGAAGCTCGCGGAGGCGAACCACAACGGGCACCAGGACTTCGACTTCGACGCGCGTCTTCGCCGCCAGCGCGAGGAGGTCGAGTCACGGGTCAAGGCGCTTGGAGCAGACATCGCCGACATCCAGGGCCCGTCTGACCACGCGATGACCGTCACCTTCGGCTACGAGGGCGACCTCAAGCAGCTCGCCGACTACGTGGAGGACATCCGCGGCACGGAGGTGCTCTCGCTAGGCAAGACGCTCGAGATCGTCAAGGACCTCGGCGACGCGAAGACGGTGGCGTCGGACTACGGGCTGGACGGCTTCATCGGCACGCACGCCATCGGCCACGCGCGGATGGCGACCGAGTCGGACGTCGACATCGCGAACGCTCACCCCTATTGGGCGTATCCGTTCCCGGACGTCGCGGTGGTGCACAACGGACAGCTCACCAACTACCACCAGTGGAAGCGTCGCCTGGAACGAGCCGGCCACCGCTTCCAGTCCGAGTGCGACTCCGAGATCATCGCCGTCTACCTCGCCGAGCGCATGGCGCAGGGCGACTCGCTGGAGGAGTCGATGCAGCGCTCGCTGAGCGAGCTGGACGGCGTCTTCACCTACATCTGCGTGACGGAAGACGCACTTGGTGTCGCGAAGGACGAGCTGGGGGCGAAGCCCCTGGTTCTTTACGAATCGGACGACATCGTCGCCCTCGCAAGCGAAGAAATAGCCATTCGGAGGGTCGTCGATCGCGAGATCGAGACGTACGACCCCTACGAGGGCGCGGTGATGGTGTGGACCCGGTAGCCGGGGACGCGCAGGCGGCGCGGGCGACCGCGAATGGCGGCGCGGCCGACGGCGGGCCGGACGGTGCCGCATCGGCGACGGAGGAGGTCCTGTTCGATCCGCGTGGATTGGTCGAGCTCGACGAGGCCGTCCCCAACGTCGCCGAGATCGACGGCGACAAGGCGCAGTTCGACGCCAAGGACCTCACGACGCGCAAGATCAACGCCGAACTGCGACGGCTCGTCTACGAGCTGGGAATCAAGGAAGTCACGATCCTGAATCCGAGCGCAAGGCACTCGCTCGGCACCGGGATCCTCACGCGCTGCAGGATCACCTTCGAGGGGAGCCTCGGCTACTTCGGCGTCGGCCTGATCGACGGCCCCGAGGTGCAGATCAACGGCCGCGTGGGCTGGTCCGTGGCCGAGAACATGATGTCGGGCGTTGTAGTGATCGAATCGAATGCCGGATCGCTGGCGGGCGCCGCGCTCAGGGGTGGGGACCTCGTGGTGAAAGGGCAGGTCGGCGCCCGCACCGGCATCGACCAGAAGGGCGGCACCATCATCGCCCTCGGCGACGCGGGCTCCATGACCGGCTTCATGATGCAGCGCGGCCGCCAGATCATCTGCGGCGACGTCGGCCCCGGCCTCGGCGACTCGATGTACGACGGCACGCTCTACGTGGCCGGCAAGGTGAAGGCGCTCGGCATCGACTGCGTCGAGGGCGAGTGGAACGACGCGGACACCGAGCTGATCGAGCGCAAGTTCAGGATCTACGGCCTCGGCGACCCGCCGGAATTCCAGAAGTTCGTCTGCGGCAAGAAGCTCTACAACTACGACTCGCTCGAGCCGAGCGAGCGAAAGCTGGTGCTCTGATGGCCGACGAGAACGCACCGAGCCAGAAGACGGTCCTCGGCCGCAGCAAGATCTTCACGCCGGAGGTCATCGACGACATCCACATGAAGGCCGAGCTCGGTCGCTACCGGATGCGCGGCTTCTCGATGTTCAAGAAGATCCCGCACTGGGACGAGCTGATCTTCCTGCCCGGCACGCTCACGCGCTTCGTGATCGAGGGCTATCGCGAGAAGTGCGTCACGAAGACGGTCCTCGGCTCGCGCTTCGCCAAGAAGCCGATCGAGCTCGACATCCCGATCTACATCACCGGGATGAGCTTCGGCGCACTCAGCCTCGAGGCGAAGATGGCGCTCGCCAAGGGCGCCTCCATGGCCGGCACCGCGACCTGCTCCGGCGAGGGCGGGATGATCCCGCCCGAGCGCGACCTCTCGACGAAGTGGTACTACCAGATCATCCAGAGCCGGTACGGGTTCAACCCGCACCACCTGATGCTGGCGGACGCGGTCGAGTTCTTCATCGGCCAGGGCTGCAAGGTCGGCCTCGGCGGCCACCTCATGGGCCAGAAGGTGACCGAGCAGGTCGCGGAGATGCGGAGCCTCCCCGCCGGGATCGACCAGAGAAGCCCGGCGCGGCACCCCGACTGGCTCGGTCCCGATGACCTCAGCCTCAAGGTCCAGGAGACCCGCGAAGCCACCAACTACGAGATCCCGATCCAGCTGAAGCTCGGCGCCGCGCGCGTGTATGACGACGTTCGGATGGCCGCCAAGTGCGGTCCGGACATCATCTACCTCGACGGTGCCGAGGGCGGCACCGGCGCCGGCCCGCACACCGCCGCCGAGGAGACCGGCATCCCGCTGATGGCCGCGATCCCCGAGGCCCGCCGCGCGCTCGAGGACGTGGGGCTCGCGGACGAGATCGACCTTGTCGTAGCAGGCGGCATCCGCAACGGGGGCGATGTGGCCAAGTGCATCGCCCTCGGCGCCGACGCCGTCGCGATCGGCCACTCGGCCCTCATGGCGCTCAACTGCAACAAGGAGATCCCGGGCGTCACCGACTACGAGGGCACGATCGGCGTCCCCGCCGGCCAGTGCTACCACTGCCACACGGGCCGCTGCCCGGTCGGGATCACGACGCAGGACCCGGAGCTCCGCAAGCGCCTGCACGTCGACGAGGCCGCCAACCGCGTCTACAACTTCCTCCACACGCTCACGCTCGAGGTGCAGATGCTCGCGCGCGCGTGCGGGAAGACGAACGTGCACGCGCTCGAGCCCGAGGACCTGTGCGCGCTCACCACCGAGGCGGCCGCGATGGCGCGGGTGCCGCTCGCGGGCACCGACTACATCCCGGGCGTGTCCGAGGAGCGCGCGCTCGCGCGCATCGAGACGCTGCTCGACCGCTACCTGGCGAACCCGGTGGACGAGCTGCCGGTGGTGCCGGAGACGGCGGCGGCCGGCGGGCCCGGACCCGATGCGATCGAGGAGCGGCGATGACCGAGGTCGCCAAGCCCAGCACCCGCGAGCCCGAGAAGATCGTCTCGATCGACTCTGAGTACCTGGCGGGCAAGCGCTACCCGTACCAGGAGGACATCTCGGCCATCGAGGGCATCGACCTCGAGGC
>DASSVP010000132.1:0-3839 GCA_035705985.1 Thermoleophilaceae bacterium | reverse complement strand
GAGATCAGCGACGCGCCGGTCCGCACGTCGCTGCTCGGCCCCGGCACAGAGGCGGAGCACGAGCGCCTCGGGGCCGCGCGTGAGCTGATCGCCGAGGTCGAGGGGCGCGGCCTCCTCGACCAAGCGCTCTACCTCGACACGCACATGTTCCTGCCCGACGGCATCCTGCTGTGCAACGACAAGATGTCGATGGCCGCCGGGCTCGAGCTGCGCGTGCCGTTCCTCGACCTCGAGCTCATGCGGTTCGTGGAGCGCATCCCCGCCAGCCGGCGCGTGCGCCCGCGCCAGCCGAAGCGGCTCCACAGGCGGGCGGTCGCGCGCCTGCTGCCGCCCCAGGTGGTGAATCGCAAGAAGCACGGCTTCTCCACGCCCTACGACGACTGGCTGCGCGCCTCGCTCGGGCGCGAGGTCGAGCGCCGCTACGCGCCAAGCTCGCCGCTCGCCGAGCTGATCGACCCCCCCGCCGCTGCCCGCCTCGTGGACGAGCACCGGCGCGGCCGCGCCGACCACAAGTCGATCCTCTTCTGCCTGCTCGAGCTCTCCGAATGGCACGCCGCCTTCGTGGAGGCGCGCGAGCCCGTCGCGGCGTGAACCGCAAGCGCCTGCTCTACGTCTACAACGGCGAGGCGAGCTTCGTGATGATCGACCGCGCGATCCTGGCCGAGCGCTACGAGGTCGAGGACCTCTACCAGCCGGGCCGCTGGCCGAACCCCTTGGCGGTCGTCCGCGGCGTGCTTCGCGCCGACGTCGTGTTTGGCTGGTTCGCCTCCTGGCACACGTTCTTCCCGATCACGCTGGCATGGCTGCTGCGCAAGCCGTCCGTGCTCATCATCGGGGGCTTCGACACCGCGAACATGCCGGACATCGGGTACGGCTACCAGCAGGGCGGGCTGCGGCGCTGCGCGAGCCGCTGGATCATGCGCCGCGCACGCCGGCTCGTGACGAACTCGGAGTACAGCCGAAGCGAGATCGCGCGGAACACGCCGATACCGCCCGCGCGCGTGCGCGTCGTGCACCACGGCGTTCCTGACCCCTTCGGCGAGCCGCCGGGCGAGAAGGAGCGGGAGGCGCTCACGGTCGGGGCGATCAACCGCGGCACGCTCGTGCAGAAGGGGCAGATCCCATTTGTCGAGGCGGCGCGCCGGCTGCCGGACGTGCGCTTCACCTTCGCCGGCAAGTGGCTGGACGACTCGGTGGAAGAGCTCCGCGAGCGCGCCGGCGACAACGTGAGCTTCACCGGCTGGCTCTCGGCCGAGGACCTCCACGCGGCCTACCGGCGCGCCGCCGTCTACGTGCAGGCCTCGCGGCACGAGGGCTTCGGCCTTGCCGTCGCGGAGGCGATGCTCGCCGGCTGCGTGCCCGTCGTGATGAACGTGACCGCCATGCCCGAGGTGGTGGGCGACGCCGGCATCCTGATCGACTCACAGGCGCCCGAGGACGTGGCCGGCGGCGTGCGGCGTGCGCTCGACCTGGGCCCGGACGCGGCGGCGGTCGCCCGCGAGCGGATCCTCACAGAGTTCCCGATGGAGCGGCGCCGCGACGGCATCCTGCAGGTGGTGCAGGACGCGCTTCAGAGGTCCCAGTAGCGGCCGAGCGCCGAGGCGGCCGCGTCCGCCAGCGGGTCGCGCGCCACCTCTCGCGGCGCGGCGCCGCCGGTGAGCGCCGCCATCGTCTCCGCCACCGAGTCGGCCAGGGCGGTGAGGTCGTAGCCGCCCTCGAGCACCGCCCCGACCGGCGCGCCCAGCTCGTCGCCGAGGGCGCGCACGCGGCCGGCCATCCCGCCGAACGACGTGGTCGTGAGCCGCAGCCCGCCGAGCGGGTCGTCGTCGTGAGCGTCGTACCCGGCGGAGATGAGGATCAGGTCGGGCCGGTACTGGCGCGCCACCGGCGTGACCACGTGCTCGATCAGCGAGAGGAAGGTGGGCTCGGCCGTGCCGCCCGGCACGGGCAGGTTGATCGAGTAACCCTCGGCGTCGCCCGAGCCGACGTCTTCGAGCGGGCCCGACCCGGGCCAGAACGGGTATTGGTGGATGCTCACGAACAGGACCTCGCGCGAGTCGTGGAAGATCGCGTTCGTGCCGTTGCCGTGATGCACGTCCCAGTCGAGCACGAGCACCCGCTCCGCGCCGAGCGCGTCGAGCGCGTGACGCGCCGCGATCGCGACGTTCGAGAACAGGCAGAAGCCCATCGCCGTCTGGGTTTCGGCGTGATGGCCCGGCGGGCGCAGCGCCGAGAAGCCGGTGCGCTCGCCGCCGCCGAGCAGCGCTTCCGCCAGCGCGCACGCGCCGCCGGCCGACCGCAGCGCCGCCTCGTACGAGCCGGGGCTCGTGGGCGTGTCCATGTCGAACGCCGCGCTCCGCTCGCTCATCGCGCGCACGCGCTCCACGTATTCGGCGGGGTGCGCCCGCCGGAGCTGCTCCTCCGTGGCCCGCGGCGCCTCCACCGGCTCCCATCCGAGCCACCCGCGGCTCTCCAGCTCGCCCTCGATCGCGCGGATCCGGTCCGCCCGCTCGGGGTGGCCGTGTCCGGTGTCGTGGTCGAGCGAGGCGGGGTGGCGGAAGAACGGCGGCACGGGCGCCGGTACGGTACCGGCGCGTCGTGGACGACTCCATCAGCACCGACGTCGTCGTGGTCGGCGCGGGCGCGGCCGGGCTGTACGCCGCGCTCGTGGCCGCTGCCGAGGGCGCGAGCGTCGCACTCGTGAGCCGCTCGCCGCTCGCGCAGACCGCCAGCTACTGGGCGCAGGGCGGGATCGCCGCGGCTCTCTCGGACGACGACACCCCGGCCCGGCACGCGGCGGACACGATCGCGGCCGGCCGCGCCGCGGCTCGCGAGAGCGCGGTGCAGGTGCTGTGCGACGAGTCGCCCGCGCGCGTGCGCGACCTCCAGGTGCTCGGCGTGCAGTTCGACGCCGACCGCGCGGGCAACCTCGCGCTCGGGCTCGAGGGCGGGCACTCTGCCCGCCGCATCGTGCATGCCGGCGGCGCGGCCACCGGCCGCCGGATCACGCGCGCGCTCTCGGCGCACGCCGCGACGAACGAGCGCATGCGCGTGCTCGAGCCGGTCGCCGCCACGGCGCTCGCCGTGAGCGACGGCCGCTGCAGCGGCCTGACCGTCAAGGCGCTCGAGGGCGGACGGCAGTGGATCTCCGCGCGCGCGGTGATCCTCGCCACCGGCGGGATGGCCGCGCTCTGGCAGCGCACCACCAACCCTCGCGGTGCGGTCGGCGCCGGCCTCACACTCGCGAGCGAGGCGGGCGCGCTGCTCGCCGACCTCGAGTTCATGCAGTTTCACCCCACCGCGCTCCGCCTCGAGGGGCCGCGCGACGGCTTCCTCGTCACGGAGGCCGTGCGCGGCGAGGGCGCCCTGCTGTACGACTCGCAGGGCGAGCGCTTCGTGGACGAGCTTGCGCCGCGCGACGAGGTGGCGCTCGCGATCCACACCGAGCTCGAGCGCACCGGCGAGCGTGCGGTCTGGCTCGACATGCGGAAGGTCGAGGCGGAGCGCTTCCCCAACATCTCCGCCGCGCTCGCCGACGTAGGCCTCAACCCGAAGCGCGACCTGCTGCCGGTCGCGCCCGCAGCCCACTACACGATGGGCGGCGTGGCCACCGACCTCGACGGGCGAGCGAGCCTCCCGGGCCTCTACGCGGTGGGCGAGTGCGCCTGCACCGGCCTGCATGGCGCCAACCGGCTCGCGTCGAACTCGCTGGCCGAGTGCTTCGTGTTCGGGCGCCGGGCCGCGCTCGCGGCGTGCGCCGAGCCGCCGGTCTCGGGCGAGCCACCGCGCGCGCCGGCCGCCGGGCCGGAGCTGCCGGAGGAGCCGACCCGCGCCGCGCT
>DASSVP010000131.1:0-11298 GCA_035705985.1 Thermoleophilaceae bacterium | reverse complement strand
GATAGCCCACGCTCAGCTCACGACGAGCGCCTCGCAGCAGCGCTACCTGCCGCCGCCGACCCGGGCGCGCCGCCGTCGCAGGTCGCGCGTTCGATAAGGAACGGGGCGCAGCGGTTGTCGAGCCTCGCGGGAAAGACGGTGGCGGGGGGCAGCGTGAACGCCAACGGCGCGATCGAAGCCGCGCTGGCGGAGGCCAACCAGCCGCCGCCGACTCCTCCTCCGCCAACCCCGCCGGCCGCGCCCGGGAGCGCCCGCTTCGGCCGCGTGTCGGTCACCCGAAGGGGTCTCGTGCGAATGGTGGTGCGCGGCGACGCCAACACGAGGGGCGTCGCGACGCTCCGAGCGAACATCACGCGGCCCAGGGCGGCGCGAATCGTGCGCGTGGCGCGGGGGTCGTTTTGGGATCGGGAGCACCGGCCGCGTCACGGTCAGGCTGCGCCTCTCGCGGCCGGCGCTCCGGCAGCTCCGCCGCACCCGCAGGCTGCCGCTTCGCGCCCGGGTCGTCCTGACGAACGCCGCTGGGCTGAAGAGCACGGCCACCGCGCGGCTCCGCATCAGGCTGCGCCGCCGTTAGGCACCCGCCACCAACCCTGACACATCCTTGTCAAGGTTGGTAACCTGTCCGCCTTGGCCACGCGCGACTACATCGAGGCGGTCCGCAGTCGCGTCGTCGTCTTCGACGGCGGGATGGGCGCCACCCTCGAGCAGTTCGACCTGACGCAGGAGGACTACGGCGGGCTTCAGGGCAAGTGCCACGAGGCGCTCGTGCTGAACCGGCCGGACGTGATCGAGGGCGTGCACGAGTCGATGCTCGCCGCGGGCGCCGAGGTCGTGGAGACCGACACGTTCCAGGCCAGCCGCCTGAAGCTCGAGGAGTGGGGTCTTGGCGAGCACACGCTCGAGATCAACCAGAGGGCGGCGGAGATCGCCCGCGCCGCGGCCGGCGACGACCGCTTCGTGGCCGGCTCGATCGGACCCACCGGCCACCTCCCCGCGAGCGACGACCCCACGCTCGGGAAGATCACCTTCCGCGCGCTCGTGGAGGTGTTCACCGAGCAGGCGCGCGGCCTCATCGACGGCGGCGCCGACCTCCTCATCATCGAGACCGCGCAGGACATCCTCGAGGTCAAGGCCGCGATCTTCGGCGCGCGCGAGGCATTCAAGCTCACCGGCCGGCAGGTGCCGATCCAGACGAGCGTCTCGCTGCTGCCGAACGGCGGCAAGATGCTCCTCGGCACGGACATCCAGGCCGTTCTCACGACGCTCGACGCGCTCGACGTTGACGTGATCGGGCTGAACTGCTCGACCGGCCCGGAGGACATGCGCGACGCGATCCGCTACCTCGGCGAGACGAGCCCGCTGCCGGTGCACTGCATCCCGAATGCGGGGCTGCCGCTCCAGGGACCCGAGGGCGAGACGATCTTCCCCGAGGAGCCCGACCCCCTGGCGAACGTGCTCCAGGAGTTCGTGGAGCGCTACGGCGTGTCGATCGTCGGCGGCTGCTGCGGCACGACGCCCGACCACATCGCCGCGATCGTCGACCGCGTCGGCGGCCGCGAGGCCGGGCCGCGTCCCGAGAAGAGCGAGCCGCTCGTCTCCTCGATGATGACCGCAACGCCGCTCGTGCAGGAGCCGCGGCCCACGCTCGTGGGTGAGCGCGTGAACTCGCAGGGCTCGCGGAAGGCGAAGGAGCTGCTGCTCGCCGACGACTACGACGGCATCCTCCAGATCGCCGAGGATCAGGTCACCGGCGGCGCGCACGTGCTCGACCTCTGCGTGGCACTCACGGAGCGCCAGGACGAGGACGAGCAGATGTCGGAGGTCGCGAAGCGCGTCTCGCTCACGCAGCCCGCGCCGATCCAGATCGACTCGACCGAGCCGCACGTCATCCAGGCCGCGCTCGAGCGCACCCCCGGCCGCGCGATCGTGAACTCGATCAACCTCGAGGCGGGCCGCGACAAGCTCGACACCGTCGTGCCGTTGGCGAAGGCCCATGGGGCCGCCGTGATCGCTCTCACGATCGACGAGGAGGGGATGGCGAAGACGCCCGAGCGCAAGCTCGAGGTGGCCAAGCGCATCACCGAGCTGGCATGCGACGAGCACGGGCTCGACCGCGAGGCGCTGATCTTCGACGCGCTCACGTTCACGCTCACGACCGGCGACGAGGAGTGGAGGCCCTCCGCCGTCGCGACGATCGAGGGCATCAAGCTGATCAAGCAGGAGCTGCCGGGCGTGAAGACCTCGCTCGGCGTCTCGAACGTCTCCTTCGGCGTGTCGCCGAGGGCGCGCGCGGTCCTGAACTCGGTCTTCCTGCATCACTGCGTCGAGGCGGGGCTCGACCTCGCGATGGTCAACCCGAACCACATCACGCCGTACTCCGAGCTCTCCGACGAGGACCGCGGCTACGCCGACGACCTGGTGTACAACCGCCGCGAGGACGCGCTCGAGCGCTTCATCTCGCACTTCGAGCAGCAGGGCGAGGAAGCCGAGGGCGCCGACGCCGCGGATCCCACCGAGGGCATGGAGCCCGAGGAGGCGCTCCACTTCCAGATCCTGCGCCGCAAGAAGGAGGGCGTCGAGGACTGGATCGACCGCTCCGTCGAGAAGATCGGCGCCGTCCCGACGCTGAACGACGTGCTCTTGCCCGCCATGAAGGAGGTGGGCGACAAGTTCGGCGCCGGCGAGCTGATCCTGCCGTTCGTGCTCCAGTCGGCCGAGGTGATGAAGCGCGCCGTGGCGCAGCTCGAGAACTACCTCGACCGGATCGAGGGACACACGAAGGGCAAGGTCGTGATCGCGACCGTGTTCGGCGACGTGCACGACATCGGCAAGTCGCTCGTCAACACGATCCTCACGAACAACGGCTACACGGTCTACGACCTCGGCAAGCAGGTCCCGGTCGACACGATCATCAACGCGGCCATCGAGCACGAGGCCGACGCCATCGGCCTCTCGGCGCTGCTCGTCTCGACCTCCAAGCAGATGCCGACCGCGGTGCAGGAGCTGCACGAGCGCGGGCTCGAGTTCCCCGTGCTGATCGGCGGCGCAGCGATCAACCGTGACTTCGGCCGGCGCATCCTCTATCCGAAGGGCAAGGAGTCCGACGAGGTCTACGCGCCCGGCGTCTTCTACTGCAAGGACGCGTTCGCCGGGCTGGCGACCGTGGACCAGCTCGTGGACGAGGACGCGCGCGGCCCGCTGATCGACAAGTTCCGCGACGAGGCGCGCAAGTTCCGCGAGCAGCCCGAGGTCGAGGACGACTCGCCGCCTGTGACCGACGACTCGGTCCGCTCGTCGGTGCGCGCCGACACGCCGATCCCGGACCCGCCCTTCTGGGGCGTGCGCGAGCTCGACCCGAACCTCGAGGACGTCTACCCGTACCTGGACCGGCACGTGCTCTACAAGCTCCACTGGGGCGGGCGCGGCGTGAAGGGCGAGGAGTGGGACCGGCTCGTGTCGGAGGACTTCGAGCCGCGGCTCGAGCGCATGTGGCGCGAGCAGGACTACCTGCATCCGAAGGCCAAGGTCGGCTACTTCCCCTGCAACGCGGACGGCAACGAGCTGATCGTGTACGACCCGGACAACCCGGACGTCGAGGTCGAGCGGCTCAGCTTCCCGCGCCAGCCTAAGCACGACCGGATCTGCCTCGCGGACTTCTTCCGCCCGGTCGACTCCGGCGAGCGCGACGTGGTCGCGCTCCAGGGCGTGACGGTCGGCCCCGAGGTGACGGAGCTGATCGGGAAGCTCGAGAAGGACGGCGAGTTCGCCGAGCAGCTCTTCACCCACGGCCTCGGCGTGCAGTCCGCGGAGGGCCTCGCCGAGTGGCTCCACGCGGAGATCCGCCGCGAGCTGGGCATCGACCTCGACCAGGGCCGCCGCTACTCGTGGGGCTACCCGGCCTGCCCGGACCAGTCCGAGCACGAGAAGGTCTGGCGCCTCTTGGGCCTCGAGGAGATCGGCATGACGCTCTCCGACGGCTACGCCGTGATGCCCGAGCAGTCCACGGTCGCGATCGTGGCCCACCACCCGCAGGCGGTCTACTTCGGCATGAAGTCCGGCTTCGTGCCGAAGGAGAAGGCGCCCGACGAGCTGATCGCGGGCACGGAGCGCGGCGGCGCCCTGCCCGCGGGCGACCCGGCCTAGCCGTCGCCGTTGCGGCGGTCCAGCTCGGCGATCTCCTCCATCCGCTCCAGGCGGTCTACGCCGAGCGCCGAGCGGGAGGAGGGAGCCACTCGGGCCAGCGAGTAGCGGCGGCGCACGGGATTGGACGGAGCCGCGCCGTTCGGCGGTTCGCCGGCCGACCTCGTGTCGTCCGGAACCAGTTTGTAACGGCGCGGCTCCATGATCGGAAGATGGCCGTTTGCGGCCATTCCTCCTACCGCCCCATGTCGAAAGATCAGGCCGGGAGGTTGGCCCGCGTGTCGAGCGCCCCGAGCACCGCCTCGAGCACGCGCTCGGGCCCGAAGCGCACCACGTCGTCGGCCGTGAGGCCGGTCTCGCGCTCGGCCTCGGCGATCGCCGCGCGCGCCGCGTCCTCGTCGAGGTCGGACGTGTTCAGCGCCAGCGCCGCGACCTTCGCCGGCCTGACCGGCGCCGCGGCTGACTCGTACGCCGCGATCAGCTCGTTCAGAGGCGGGATCGGCAGCTCCGGGTAGTTGCGGTTGTGCGTGGCGTTCGGCTTGTGCACCAGCACCAGCAGGTCCGGCGCCGAGCCGTGGAGCAAGCCGAGCGTCACGCCGGAGTAAGCGGGGTGGAAGAGCGCGCCCTGGCCCTCCACGAACAGGAGGTCGCCGCGCTCGGCGCCCTCGTGGACGAGCCGCTCTCCCGCGCCGGCCACGTAGTCGGAGATCACGTGGTCCACCGCGGTGCCCCAGCCCGCGATCGCCACCCCTGTCTGGCCGGTGGGCACGTACACCGAGCGGAGCCCGCGCTCGCGCGCCGCCCGGTCCAGCTCGAGCGTCACGACCTTCTTGCCGATCACCGTGTCCGAGCCCACGCTGTGCACCACCCGCACCGAGTCCGGCCGGCTGTACGGGCCCTGCGGCACGCTCAGGTCGAGTGGGACCTTGCGGAGGTCGCGCAGCTCCACGTCGTGCCGCTCCGCCGCCTCGCACAGCTCCGGTTCGTCGTTCAGCTGCGTGTGAAGCCCGGCCTCGAGCGACAGGCCCGCCTCGATCGCGGCGAGCAGCGTCGGACGCCAGGCCGGGTCCAGCTTTCCGCCGGGCGGGGCCACTCCGATCAGCAGCGTGTCGGCGCCCCGCTCGAGGGCCTCCTCCAGTGTCGCGACGATCGGCACGGGGCGGAGCGCGAACGGCTCCACCTCGTTCGCCGTGCGCCCGGCGCAGCTCGAGTCGATAACGGCCACCACCTCGCGCGTGCCGTAGCGAAGCACGCCGTGCGCGGTCTTGCCGGTGTGCTTCGCGAACAGCTCCTCCGCGAAGATCGCGAGCCGCTCGCTCACGCGGGCGACACTCCGAGCCCCGGGCCGGGTCCCGGAAGCACTCGGCCGTCCTCGAAGCGCAGGCCCGTGAACGGTTCGTCCGCGAGCAGCAGGTGACCGTCCAGGTCCACCCAGTCCGCCAGCGAGGCGATTGCCGCGGCCGGCGCCACACCGAGCTGCGACTCGACCATGCAGCCGAGCATGACTCGCAGTCCAAGGGCGCGCGCGGCGTGGATCATGCGCACAGCCTCGCGGACGCCGCCGGACTTCGCGAGCTTCACGTTGATGCCGTCGGCGTACTCGGCGGCCGGCGCCACGTCCGTGAGGTCGTGGCAGCCCTCGTCCACCACCACCGGCAGCCGGGGGCTCAGCTCGCGCAGGCCGCGGAACGAGTCCAGGTCGTCGGCCGGGAACGGCTGCTCGACGAACTCCACCTCGAGCCGGATCAGCTCGGGCATCAGCTCGCGCGCGGACTCGAGCGTCCAGCCCTCGTTTGCGTCGACGCGCAGCGGCGCGCTCGACTCCTCGCGCACGGCCTCCACACGCGCCAGGTCCTCCGTGCCGCCGACCTTCACCTTGAGGACGCGGAAGCCACTCGCGCGCCGGGCGCGGTCGCGCGTGCCGTCGAGCGAGTCGATGCCGATCGTGAACGAGGTGGGCGGCGCCTCCGGCGACAGTCCGAACAGGCGCCACAGCGGCACGTCCAGGCGCCGGCCGATCCAGTCGTGGAGCGCGGCGTCGAGCGCGGCCTTGCCGGCCGCCTCGCCGTCCACGTCCTCGAGCCGCTCCTCGATCGCCTCGAGCGCGAACGGGTCGTCGCCCACCAGCGCGGGCGCCGCGGTGGTCAGGAACTCGGCGGCCGAGTCGACCGACTCGCCGCGGTAGTACACCGGCGCGGCCTCACCGCGGCCGACGATGCCCTCGTGCTCGAGCTCCAGCCGCACCACCGACTGGCTGGTGCGCGAGCCGCGCGCGATGCCGAACTCCTCGGCGAGCGCGAGCGACGTCGTCCTGGCGCGGAGCTCCACGGGCGGGAAGCATGACGATCAACCCGCGTCCTCCTCCTCGTGCGCCTGCCGTAGCGCGTCGCGCGTGCTCGTGAGCTCGACGTCGAACAGGCCGGCGGGCTCCGGGTCGGTGACGATCGTCTCGCTGGCAAGGCTCTCGATCAGCGGCCGCGCCACCCCGGCGTCCACCGGGGTGACCAGTCCGATCCAGTGCGAGGACAGCGTCGGAGTCAGAAACGGGACCGGGACCTTCGGCCTGCGGCGCTTGCCGAGCACCTCCGCCATCACGTCGAGCAGCTCGGAGTACGTGAGCACGTCCGGGCCGCCGATCTGGACCTCGTGACCGGCCGCCTCCGGGCGCTCCGCGGCCTGCACGAGGTACTCGAGGACGTCGTCGATGGCGATCGGCTGGGTGCGGTTGCGCAGCCAGCTCGGCGCGATCATCGCCGGCAGGCGCTCCACCAGATAGCGGACGGTGCGGTACGACTCGCTGCCGGCGCCGATCACCATCGCGGCGCGGAAGTAGACGAGCGGCGGCCCGTGCTCCGCGAGCGTCTCGGCGGTGGCGGCCCGGCTGCGCAGGTGCTCGGAGCGCTCGTCGCCGAGCCCGCCGAGGTAGACGATCCGCTCGACGCCCTCGGCGGAGGCCATCTCCGCGAAGTTCGCTGCCGCGCGGCGCTCGCGGTCGGCGAAGCCCTCCCGCTCGGTGCCACGCCCCATGGAGTGGACGAGGTAGTAGGCGGTCGAGACGCCCTCTCCGGCGCCGCGCAGGCTGCCCGCGTCGAGCACGTCGCCCTCGTGCAGCTCGTGGCCGGCGTCCTCCAGGTGCTGCGCGCGGGCGCGGTCGCGCACGAGGCAACGGACGTCAAACCCGCGGGCTGCAAGTGCGCCGGCCAGCCGGCCTCCCACGAAGCCGGTGGCGCCCGTGACCAGTGCTCTCATGGAGTGCTTGGTACCAGACCCTGGCGGTGCGCAACCGCGGCGGCCTCGGTGCGCGAGCGCACCCCCAGCTTCGCGAGGATGCGCGAGACGTGGACGCTGGCCGTCTTCTCGGCCATGTGGAGGCGCTCGCCGATCTCGCGGTTCGTGGCGCCGGCGGCCACGAGGGCGAGCACGTCGCGCTCGCGGGCGGTGAGCCCGAACGGGTCGTCGGGCTCGTCCGGGGAGGCGACGGACGCAGCCTCCGCGGCGTCCTCGCCGAGGTTCAGGCGCGCGCGGGCGGCCAGCGACTCGATCTCCTCGACGAGCCAGGCACTGCCGAGCCGGCGTGCCCCGGCGAGGGCCGTGGATGCGGCGCGCGCGGCGCCGTCGCGGTCGCGCTCGGCCATCAAGGCCTCCGCCTCGCGCCAGCGCGCATATGTGACCTGGTACGCCCGCGCGACGCCTTCCCAGGTTTCGGCGGCCGCCGCCCACAGCGCGGCGGCCGGGGTCCTGGTGGCGCGCGCGTGCTCGGCCTCGGCGCTCGCGAGCTGCGCCGCCTCCGTGCGCCAGCCCGACTCGGCCGTCGCCCGCGCCCGCTCGAGCAGGGCATAGGCCCGCTCGCGCGCCTGCTGCGCCGCCTCCTCGTCGCCGCGGTCCCGGGCACGCTCGCCGGCGTCGCCCTCCACGCGGACGCCGACCGCCGCGAGCAGCGCCATGCGCGGCACGTCCTCCGAGCAGAACTCGATGCGGTCGATCGCGTCGTCGATCGCCGCGCGGGCCTCATCGACGTCGCCCCGGCGCACGAGCAGCTCGGCGTACAGGGCGGCGGTGCTCCCGACGAACTGGGGCTCGACCAGGTCGGCGGTCGCCCGCCTCAGGACCGCGATGGACCGCTCGGCGGCCTCGCTGTCGCCGCGGCCCAGCGCGAGCTGGGCGCGGCAGGTCTCCCAGAGGAGCAGCGTCCCGCCGGTGTGGCGGCGGCTCGCGGCCGGGATCGCCGTCTCGGCAGTGTCCCAGTCGCCCAGGTGGAAGCTGTACTCGGACGTGGCCAGCCGCAGCCAGTCCGTCGTGCGCCAATCGCGCGTGTAGGCGGACTCGAGGCCGGTCCGCGCGGTCTCCAGCGCCTCCTCCGTGCGCCCGGCCAGGTGGAGGACGTCCGCGATGTTGATCCACGCGCCGCCCGCCTCCATCTCGAGGCCCTCCTCGCGGGCGATCGCAAGCGACTCGCGGAGGTAGCCGACGCCCGCGTCGACCTCGCCGCGGTCGCCGAGCGCGGTCCCGAGCGAGTTCAGCGCGATCGCCTCGGCCTCGCGGTGTCCCGCCGCGCGGGCCACCTCGATCGCCTCGTGCGCCACCTCGGCGGCCTCGGCGAAGCGCGACTGGAGCATCCGCCGGCGTGAGAGCTGGGCGAGCAGCTTCGCGCGCTCGGGGGAGGGGGGATCCGCGGGCAACAGCTCGAGCGCAGCCTTCAAGGCATCAAGCGACTCGTCCTGGCGGTGCTGGCTCCACAGCGACTGGCTGAGCCGCTCGCGTATCAGCGCCGCGCGGCCCGGGTCGGACCCTTCGTCGACCTGCGCGAGCGCGCGCCGGAGAAGAGCCTCCTGACGGGCGGGGTCACCCGCCTGGTCGGCCGCCGTGGCGGAGCGCCACAGGAGCTCGACCTCGCCCAGGCCGGCCAGCCGCTCGGGGTCGTCCACGCGCTCCCACAGCCCGAGCGCGCGCTCGAACAGCGCCTGCGCCTCGGCGAAGGCGTTCACACGCTCGGCCGCGAGGGCCGCGCGCACCGCCGCCCGGAGCGCCTGCGGCTGGTCGCCCGCGGCCGCCCAGTGGTGGGCGGCCTGCGCCGTGATGTGGGCGCCGCCCTCGCCCCGCTCGATGCGCTCCTCGAGGGCGAGCGCGAGCGCGGAGTGCAGCTCCGTGCGCTCGCCCGGCAGCAGGTCGTCGTAGACCACCTCGCGGAGGAGCGCGTGCCGGAACGCGTAGGAGTCGTCGCCGACGGTCACCACGATCTGGCTCGCCACCGCCTCGCGCAGGGCGGCGCGCAGCTCGGCCGGCTCGAGCCCGGCCACCTCCTCCACCAGCTCGTGGTCGGCCGACGGCTGGCAGGCGATCCAGCGGAGCAGCTCCTGCGGTCGCGGCGAGAGGCGCTCCACGCGCAGCATCAGCGCGTCGCGCAGCGTCGGCGGCAGCGAACCGCGGCCGTCGAGACCGGCCGCGAGGATCTCCTCCGCGTACAGCGCGTTGCCCTCGCTGCGTGAGTAGAGCCGCTCCACCAGCTCCGGGTCGGGCCGGTCGGCGAGGATGCCCTCGAGCTGCTCGCCCAGCTCCTCCGGCGTGAAGCGCGACAATTCGAGCAGGCGTGCGTACGGGTCGCTGGCCAGCTCGGCGAGCAGCGGACGCAGCGGATGGCGGCGGTGCAGCTCGTCGGAGCGGTAGGTGCCCAATACGAGCATCCGCTCCGTGCAGATCGTGCGCGCGAGAAAGCCGATGAACGAGCGCGTGGAGCTGTCGGCCCAATGCAGGTCCTCCACCACGAGCAGCACCGGCTCGCCCTCGCCCAGCGACTCGAACAGCGACAGGAGCGCCTCGAAGACGCGCGACTGCGTGGCATCGCCCGGCTTGCCGGCCATGCCGAGCCCGGGGAGGATGTCGTCCAGCGCGGCGCGCAGCGGCGGCGCGAGCGCGTCCAGCACGGGGTCGCCCTCGCGGACCAGCGGGCGGAGCGCACTCAGGAGCGGTGCGTAGGGAAGCTCGTCGTCACCAAGCTCCACGCAGTCGCCGGAGAGCACGCGGGCGCCCGACTCGCGGGCGTGGCGCTTCAGCTCGTCCGCGAGGCGCGACTTCCCGACGCCCGACTCACCGCCAACCAGGGCGAGCGAGGGCCGGCGCTCCGCGGCGTCGCGGAGCGCCGCCTGCAGCTCCGCGAGCTCGGCGGCCCGCCCGACGAATCGGGCGCTCGTCATGCGTGATGCCATGGCGTTCCAATCCTGCCATGACGGAATGAATGTGGATGGCGTTGAGGCGGGGGTCCATGTGCGCTCCTTTGGAATCGGTTGCACTCATGGAGTGTCGGCCTGAGGCCGCCTCCGCACATCGGGCATCCGGAGCGACTTGGGGGGTCAGACCCCTTAGTCGGCTAAGTGGGAGCCTTAGTTTGATGAAGGCGGGGCTGTGCGACAGCTGCTTGCATCAGAAGCTGGTCAAGAGCGGACGGGGCAGCGTCTTCTCCCTGTGCCTTCGCCACAGGACGGACAGGCGCTTTCCCAAGTACCCGCGCCTACCGGTGGAGAGCTGTAAGGGCTACGAGCTCAGCGAGTCCCGCTGACGATCGTCTTGCCGTCGTCCGCCACGCGGACCTCGGGCGCCTCGTCCGAGATCGTCCCCGAGAAGCGGCCGCGCGGCGCCGGGCCCCCTCCGGCAGCCACGGCCTTCGCCTTGCCGTCGAGCCCGGCCGCGACCCGCCACCTGATGTCGAAGTCACCCGCGCGGACGGCCGTGACACCCCAGCGGAAGGTCCTCTGCTCGTCCGGCTTCAGCGGTCCGCAGGCCCACGTGTTCACGTAGGCGGTGTCGCATCCGCGCGGCGCGGCCTCCTTGGCCTCGGGGAAGCCGGCGATCTTGACCTGCACACCGTTCAGCGCGAAGACGGGACGCGACGCGTCCGCCAGTTCCGGGTCGTTCTTCCGCTCGTCGAGGCCGTCCACGGTCATCGCGATGTTCGGGATCGTCTCGTCGCCCGCGTTGCGCACGGTCACCACGAGGCTCGACTTCTTCGCGAGCTTCTGGTCCTCCGGGAAGCGCGCGTTCACGACCTCGACGGGAAAGTTGCCCTCCGCCTCGTTCTCGTCCTGCCGCTCGCCGCCGCCGCATCCCGCGACCGCGACAACGCATAGCGCTGCAACGCTCGTCCGCCTCAAAGCGCCGCGAACA
>DASSVP010000130.1:0-17799 GCA_035705985.1 Thermoleophilaceae bacterium | reverse complement strand
TGCTCGAACTCGTCGACGACGCGCTTGAGGTTTTGCCGCGGATCCGCGTCGAGCAGCTCGCCCGTTTCCGTGTCGTAACAGTCACAGAACACGCGCGCGACACGCGGATCCCAGGGCAGCTGCGCGAACGTGGACAGGTCGGCAATGGCCGCGAGCTCCGACTCCTCGGGACCGAAGCCGATGTAGTCGCCGGCGCGGTCGACGAAGAGGTTCGCCGTCGCGCCATAGACGAGCTGATAGCCCTTCTCGGCGACCTGGGGGAAGAAGCTGGCCACCACGCCCTTGCCCATCACGCGGCCCGGGATGGAGACCTGCTGGAAGAAGACGTACTTGATGCCCTCGGACTCGATGCGCTGCGCGATCGCCTGGATCCGCTCACGCCGGCCTGGCTGATTGCGAGCCTCCTCGAGCGTCTTGGGAGGCATGACCGTGCGGGGCGTCTCGAGAACCGTCTTGACGTCGCCGCCAAACGTCAGGGGGGCCGCTGCGTCAACGGTGACGCCGTCGCTCATTCGTCTCCTCCGGAAGTCGTGGGGCCTAACGAGCCGCGCCGCTAGGGCGCGAGGCGACTATAACGCAGGATTGAGCAAATTTGTATAGGGACGCCTGCGGGAGCGACCCGGCCCGCGGGGCGCTTCACGCGGCGGCCCTGGACACCCGCTCGATCGCCACGCTGATGAGCTCTCGAGTCGCGCCGACCGACCCGAGGACGAGCTCGATGTGCAGCTCGGCCACCTCGTCGAGCTTCAGGGGGCCGCGTGGGTCGAACCACAGCGCTACTCCGGTGCACTGCAGGAGGATCGCGTAGGCCGCGACCTGAACGTCGGACGTGCGGAGCGAGCCGTCGCGGATTCCGTCACGGAGCATCTGCTTGAACATCGCCTGGTACGCGTCGCGCTTGGCGATGAGCCCGCGACGCGGCTCCTCCGCCAGGGCGCGGATCTCGCTGTCGGTCACGAACGCCTCCTGGCGGTTCAGTCCGTGGAACACGACATGCTCACGGACGGCTGCCGCGAGCTGCAGCGCCGGACGGTCGTGCTGCTCCATCGCTGCGAGGACCTTCTCCGTGAGCTGCTCCATGAAGTCGTCCTGCAGCTGGATCAGGATCGCTTCCTTGCTCGCGTACCAGTGGTAGATCGCCGCGGGCTTCACCTCGGCCTCGGCGGCGATCGCGCGCATCGACGTCGCGTGATACCCGAGCCGGGCGAACAGCTCCACTGCGGCCTTGTGAATCGCGTCGCGCGTCGCCGCGCCGCGCCGCGCGGTCGGTGCGAGATCAGGCGCGACGGGATCCCGTTCAGCCAAGCCGCAGTAGCTCCCGCGCCTCGTCCTGGCTCGCCACTTCACGCCCCAGTGTCCGTGCCAGGCCGGCGGCCATCTCGCACAGCGCGCGGTTGGACGGCGCGAGCTCGCCCTTGCGGATGTATGCCACGTCCTCGAGACCCGTCCGGATACCGGGGGCGCCGTGCAACAGCGCGAGCGCCAGCATGCGCTGATGGTGACGCCCGATGCACGTCACCGTCCAGAACGTGTCGGGCGGCAGCGGCCGCAGCATGGCCGCGAGGGCCTCCGGCGAGGCGTCGATCCCGCCCGGCACGCCGAACACCAGGTTGATCCGCATCGGTCCCGGCAACACGCCTTCCTCAAGCCAGCGCACCGCGCTGACCACGTGCCCGACGTCAAAGGCCTCGACCTCGAGTGCGATCCCTGCGTCCAGAGCCCGCTTGACGATGCCGCGGCCGGCGGGCGGCGGCGTGATGAAGGTCTCGTCACCGAAGTTCATCGAACCGGACTCGACGCCGGATATGTCGGGCTGGGCATCGAGCCCCGTGGTCCGCTCCTCGATCGTCATGTCGTTCGCGCCGCCCGTCGAAACCATCGTGAGCACATCGGAGCCGGCGCGAATCCGGTCGACGACCTCCTTGAAGAGCTCAGGACGCCCGCTCGGCGTGCCGTCATCCTCGCGCACGTGGAGATGCACAACCGTGGCACCGGCGGCGGCGGCCTCGATGCTCGAGTCGGCGATCTCCCGTGTTGTGTACGGGATATTCGGATTGTTGTCGCGGAAGACATCCGCGCCCGTCACGGCGACCGTCAGAACGACCGGGTCGCTGTTCCACGCCTTCATAGGTCCATCCGTTCTGCCGGGGCCATCGACGCCCGCTCGTGGTCGGTGATTGACCGCGGTATCCGCCGCTCGGGATCCCAGAGCACGAGCCTGAACTCGGCCTCCACGACCGTCTCTCCGTCCTCGTCCACGATTCGCTCGAGCGTCGTGATGCTCGAGCGGCCGAGGCTGCCCAGCTCGCACTGGGCGATGACCGTCTTCCGCGCCGGCTCGATCTCACGCCGGAACGTGAGGGAGCACTGTCCTACGACGTACTCGTCGCGGTTGATGCCGTGCTCTGCGAGCCAGGCGTCGCGCCCCTCCTCCAGGTATGTCAGCACGACCGTGTGGTTCACGTGCCCGAGCCCGTCGAGGTCGCGCCAGCGCGTCTGCACGCGATGCGCCTTCACCCGAGCAGCCCCAGTGCGGCGCGGAGCGGCTCCGACCGCCTCGCGAGGTCCAGCGCGTAGGCGCCGCGGTCCTCGGTGAAGCCGTTCCCGATCACCATGCGCACCGGCGAAGCCATGCCGTCCGCCGTCAGCGCGGCCGTCGAGAAGCTGGTGGCCATGGAGAAGAAGAGGATCGTGCCCGCAGGCTTCGTGGCGAGAATTGCGCTCGGCTCGCACCCGGTCGCGTTCACGACCACGACCGTGAGGTCCGCCGCGGGCGCCCCGGCGGCGTTGAGCAGTTCGCGCGAGCCGAGCGGATCGCTCAGGTCGCAGGTGGCCGCGACATCGCACAAGCCCAGGTCGAGGGCGGCCCGGGCGGCCTCAGGGTCGATGTCTGCGACCACGACCGTACCGGCGGTCATGGCATCGCGGGCGGCCGCCATCGCGAGCTTGCCTGCGTGTCCGCCCCCGAGCACGCACACCGTCCCGGTCTCGGGCGCGAGCTCGCGCGTGAGCGACGCCGCGGCGTACACGTCGTAGATCGCGACAGCCGCGGCAAGCGGCAGGTCGTCCGGCACGGGCCCCCATGCCACCCCGTCCGGCAGATACGCCGCTCCGCGCACCTCGACCTGCGGGTCGTTCGCGTCCACGCGGACGACCTCGTCGAGCCGCAGCGGCGTAAGCGTTAGCGACGCCAATGTGACGATGCGCTCGCCGCGCTCGGGAGCGGCCCGGCAGCGCTCGCCAACGGCGGTCACCGTCCCAACGGCGATTCCGCCCGAGTCCGTCTCCGGGTTGTGCATCTTCCCGCGAGCCCGCACGACATCGGCGATGTGAGCGGCCATGCGGCTCGGAGCCCCGGCCCCGCGCTCGCGGAGGTTTCGAAAGGACGTCGAGTCGAGACAGAGGCGGTCCACCGCCAGCTCGAACTCGTGAGGGCGGCACGGCCCCGTGGCGTCGAGCCGGTCGGCCGGTTGCGGCAGCGCGGCAGCCGGTGCGAGGACGCGGTCGGTGCCGAGCGGACGCCAGTCGTTTGAGGGAGGGGCTGCTTTCATGTGAACGGGCGTTAAGACGCTAGCGGAGAGTTCTCGGTTCAGTCAACCGGTTGACACGAGACAGAGCGGCTCATAACTTAACGGTCGTTCGTGAAACCATCGCTCGATGGAAGGGACGGTCCATCTCATGCAACCGCACGACTTCGAACGCCGCCTTGATCGCGTTTTCGAGAACGCGCTCACGCGCCGGCGGCTGCTTCGCAACGGCGCGGCCGGAGCGCTCTCCGCGTCCGCGCTCGCCTACCTCGCGGCCTGCGGTGAAACGGGCGGGGCGTCCGACGGGGAGGTGAAGACGGTTCCGAAGGGCGAGATCGCCTCCTCGATGTACTTCGCCAACTGGCCGCTGTATATCGACTCCGAAGGAGAGCGCCGTCCGACGCTCCAGCGGTTCCGCGAGCGATACGGGACGCGGGTCAAGTACGTCGAGGAGATCAACGACAACACGGAGTTCTTCGGAAAGCTCCGGCCGCAGCTCGAGAACGGCAACTCCGGTGGCCGGGACCTCGTGAACCTCACGGACTGGATGGCCGCGCGCCTCAAGCGCCTCGGCTACGTCTACAAGCTCGACAAGTCCGAGCTGCCCAACGTCGTGAAGAACCTCGAGCAGCCGGCTCGTGCGGACTTCGACCCGAATCGCGACTTCTCCGTCCCGTGGCAGTACTTCCAGACGGGGATGATCTACCGCAAGGACAAGGTCAAGCGCGAGCCTCGCTCGATCAACGACGTGTTCGACCCCGATTACAAGGGCCGTGTCACCTTCTTGAACGACATGCGCGACACGGTCGGCCTGGTGATGCTCGCGATGGGAAACGACCCGGCCCAGGACGGCGTGGACCAGGCCATGGCGGCGATCGACAAGATCGAACAGGCCGCGAGCTCCGGTCAGGTCCGCACGTTCACGGGCAACGAGTACACGAAGGATCTCGTCAACGGGAACTCCTGGCTGATCTTCGGTTGGTCTGGCGACGCTGTGCAGCTGAGCGCAGACGACCCGAATATCGTCTTTGTCCAGCCCGACGAGGGCTTCATGGTGAATGCGGACAGCATGCAGATCCCGATCGGCGCGCCGAACCCGTTCACGGCCCAGAAGTTCATCGACTTCGTGTACCAGCCGGAGATTCAGGCAGCGATCACTGAGTACGTGAACTTCATGCCTCCGGTCAAGGGCGTGCGCGAGATCATCGAGCAACGGAACCCCGAGCTTGCCGAGAGCCCGCTCGTCTTCCCCGACGAGGAGACGCGCGGGCGCTCCCGGATCTTCCGGGCGTTGAAGGCCGAGGAGGAGCAGCAGCTGAACGACGCGTTCCAGGCGGTGGTCGGTGCCTGACCGGGTCGACGCTATCGTCGTCGGCGGCGGCCACAACGGCCTCGTCTGCGCCGCGTACCTTGCTCGGGCCGGACTCGACGTGCGCGTCTTCGAGCGCCGCGACCTGCTTGGCGGCGCCTGCGCTACCGAAGAGCTGTTCGACGGCTATCGCGTGTCCTCGTGCTCATACGTCTGCTACCTCCTGCAGCCGAAGGTCGTCGACGAACTGGAGCTGCGAAGGCATGGCTTCAGGTACCACCCGATTGACCCGCACGGTTTTCTCCCGTACCGCGACGGATCGCATCTGTTCACGTGGAACGACGAGGACCGCACCCGCGCCGAGATCGAGCGCCTGAGCCCGCGGGACGCCGCCCGCTATCCCGACTTCGTCGACTTCTGGCGGCGCGGGGCCGGCCTCGTCAACCGGTTCATGCTCGAGCAGCCGCCCACGTGGGACCAGGTCGAGGCATACGCCGCTGAGATCGGCGAACAGCAGACGCTCGAGCGGCTGCGGGACAGCTCGGTGGCGGAGATCTGCTCGGACTATTTCGCCGACGAGCGGCTTCAGGCCGCCTTCGTCGGCATAGAGGACATAGGCGACCCGTGGGCGCCGGGGAGCGCCTGGACCGAGGCGTACTTCCACGGGAACGAGTTCACGGACTACGGGTACTCCGTCGTCACCGGCGGCATGGGCGCGATTGCGGCCGCGATAGCCTCGGCCGCACGCGAGTTCGGCGCGCGCATCGAGACCGGTCGACCGGTCGACCGCATTCTCGTGTCGGAGGGCCGGGCACGTGGCGTCCGGCTCGACGACGGCAGCGAGGTGCTGGCCGACGTCGTCGTGTCGAATGCCGACCCGAAGCGGACGTACCTGGGCCTCGTCGGCGCCGGGCACCTGCCGGATGGGCTCGAGGACCGCGTCAGCGACCTCTCCACGGGGACGTCGTACCTCAAGTTCCACAGCGTGATGGAGCGCCTGCCGGACATCTCCCGCTACCTGGGGCGCGACGCCGACCCGCGGGAGACCGGCTACATCGAGATCACTCCCTCGCTCGAGCATTACCGCCGAGCTTTCGCGGAGACGCGGGCCGGGCGCATGCCGAGCGAGCCGATCGTGCACATACAGATCCCGACCGTGTACGACGACACCCTCACGAGCCGCGACGGCCACGTCGTGTCCATATGGGCACAATTCGCCCCGCCCCGACTCTCAGAATCCACCTGGGAAGCCGAGCGCGAACGAACCGGACAGGCGTTGATCGACTACGTGACCGAGTTCGTCCCCAACTTTCGGCGGGACATGCGCGAGTGGCTGCTCTTCACGCCGCAGGACCTGGAGGAACGGGTCGGATTCACGGACGGCGCCATTCGCCATCTGGACACGATTCCGTCCCAGCTCCTCGCGGCGCGCCCGCTCCCCGGGCACGGATACGGAGGGGCCATCGACGGCCTCTATCTGTGCGGTGCCGGGACGCACCCCGGCGGTGAGGTGACAGGTGCCCCCGGCCACAACGCGGCACGCGAGCTACTCGCTCAGCGGGAACATCTGACCCAACGAGTCGCATGACGAACGAGACGGTGTATGACGTCGCCGTGGTCGGTGGCGGCTTTGCCGGGCTCAGCGCGGCGCGCGCTCTCGGTGAGCTCGGCCACTCGTGCGTGCTGCTAGAGGCCCGCGACCGCCTTGGCGGCCGGACGTTCTACCGGCGCTTTGCGGAGACGGACGTCGAGGTCGAATTCGGGGGCACGTGGGTCGCGCCTGCCACGCAGCCGCATGTCGCGGCCGAAATCGCCCGCTACGGCCTCGGCCTGATCCAGAGCCCCGAGCCGGAGACATTTCACTGGACCGTCGATGGAGAGCTCCGCGTAGGAAATCCCTTCGGAAAGCGCGAGCGCGCGGGCTTCGAGCGCGCGTCGTACGAGCTGCTGAAGGCTGCCGAGCGGGTCGACCATGCCCGTCCGCTGGACTCGCAGGACCTCGATGACCTCGACGTCTCGCTGGAGGACTTTTTCGAGCGCCTGGCGCTGCCGACCGGCGTCCGCGACTTTCTCGGGTCGTGGGGTGTCCTGTACGGCGGGTGCCCGGGTGACCAGAACTCGTTGCTCCATGTAGTTCTGGACGTCATCGAGTATGGCAATAGCATCACGGCGTTTCTGGACGCGCTCGACGATCAGCTCGCCCTCGGAACGCGGCACCTTGCGGAATTGATGGCGAGGGACTCCCGCGCGGAACAACGGCTGTCGTCGCCGGTCAGCGAGATTCAGCAGCGCCCGGACGGCGTGCTGCTGACGACGGACGGCAGGGAGTCGTTTTCGGCTCGGGCGTGCGTAGTCGCGCTCCCCGTGAATGTCTGGTCCAGCGTTCGGTTCACCCCGGAGCTCAACCCGGGGAAGAGAGCCGTCGCAGCCGTGGGACACGCCGGACACGCCGCGAAGGTCTGGGTGCTTGCCCGGAACACGCCGCCGAACGTCATCGCACTGGCTCCGGACACCCGCCTCGCATGGCTCTCGACCGAGCGGCACACGCCCGACGGCGACCTCCTCGTCGGCTTCGGGGTCGGCGACGACATCAACGTCACCGACAAGGAGCAGGTCGCATACGCCGTCAGGCAACTCTGCCCGACCGCGGAGGTGGTGGCGGTCGACGGGCATGATTGGACGCGCGATCCCTACTCACGCGGGGCGTGGGCGTGGTACAGGCCAGGCCAACTCACCCGCCACCACGGTGACCTCACGGCGAGCGAGGGTCGGCTCATCTTCGCCGGCTCCGACATAGCGGCGACCTGGATGTCTTGGATCGAGGGCGCGCTAGCAAGTGGAGCGCGTGCCGCTGAAGACGCGAACCGCCTGCTCGCGGCGGCGTCGCACGCGACCGCCTGACGGGTCTTCCGCCTCGGGTCATCGCCAGGTTCTTCAGCGTCATTCTTGCCGCCCGGTCGGCGGTAATCAATGCGGCAAACGCTCGCCGAGGCAACGAGTGGTTTCGCAGCTTTAGGGTTGACGTCAGCCGCGCCCGCTCCGGCCGATGGCCGGCACCGGCGGCATGTCCTCCAGCCAGCGCATCACGTGCAGGTCCAGGCTCCGGGGCAGGAAGATGTCGGTGCTGTGCTCGACGGGTGTGCCTTCGGCCGTGCAGGTCACGTGGTCGATCTCCAGAGCTGCGACTGGGTCGTCCACGGCTAGGGCTCGGCCGATCTTGTCGCGCCTTGTCAGGACACGGGCCGTGATGTGGGCTCGGGTGTAGGCCACCGGGACTCCCTGCTTCAGCAGGATGTCCAGCACCATTTGGCCCTTTTCCAGCTGGCTCTTGATCCGCGCGGCTGACGGGAGCTCTACGTCGGGGTGCACCACGTCGCGCATCCAGGCTCCGGGTTCGCCGTCCATCAGGAGCACGCGCGTGATCTCGATCGCGGTCGCGTCGGTCGAGAGGTTGAAGATCTCCGCGGTCTCTGCGCGGAGGGGGCGCTCCTCCACCGTCAGGTCGCCCACCTCGAGCTTCACGCCTCGCTCGCTCGCGAGTGACGAGTACGAGACCAGTTTCTCCAGGCCTTCGTCCAGCGACGTCGACACCGCTCGGCCTACGTAGGTCCCACTCCCCTGCCGGCGCACGATCTCGCCGCTGTCCTCCAGACGCTGGAGTGCGGTGCGCAGCGTGCCGCGACTGATCCCCAGGTGGGCGGACAGCTCCTGCTCTGGAGGAAGCCGTTCACCGGGGCGGTGCCGACCTGTCGCCAGCCACCCGCGCAGCGCCTCCTCCGCGATGTCGACCAGCGAGGCTTTGCCTTCGCGCTGTACGGCAGCAGCGCTTTGACCCCCGTTGGCCATTCCAGAACGATCTTAGGTCAGAACAGACCGACCGTTCGACCCTCCGCGTCGATGTCCACGTTCAGCGCCGCGGGCGCCTTTCCGAGTCCGGGCATCTGCTGGATGTCGCCCGCCAGCGGCACCAGCCAGCCGGCGCCCGTGTACGCCCGGATGTCGCGCACCGGCAGCTCGAAGTCCTCGGGTGCGTTCAGCAGCGTCGGGTCGCCGGACAGGCTGAGGTGCGTCTTCGCCATGCAGATCGGCAGCTTGTCCAGGCCGTCCTCGTGGTACTGCTTGATCTTTCGCTGCGCGTCCAGGTACAGCACGATGTCCTTCGCGCCGTACACCTTCGTCGCGACCTTCCTGATCTTCTCCTCGATCGAGTCGCCGTCGTCGTAGAGCATCTGGAAGTCGTTCGGCTGCTCGCACGCGTCGGCAACGGCCTGCGCCAGATCGGCCACTCCTTGGCCGCCGCGTGAGAAGCCGTCGTTCTCCTCGGCTCCGAACGCGCCCGCCTCCATCGCCAGGCGCTTGACCAGCGCGACCTCCTCGTCGGTGTCCCCCGGCCGGCGGTTCACCGCCACGACGCAGGGCAGCCCGAAGGTCTTGACGATCCCGAGGTGGCGCCGCAGGTTCGCCGCGCCCTTCTCGACGGCCGCCATCGCCTCCTTGGCGTCGGCGCGCGGGTCGTCCTCCAGCCCGCCGTGGTGCTTCAGTGCCCGGACGGTCGCCACCAGCACCACCGCCGAAGGCGTCAGCCCGCCCTTCCGGCAGACGATGTCGAAGAACTTCTCCATCCCCATGTCCGAGCCGAAGCCCGACTCGGTGATCACGTAGTCGCCCAGCTTCTGGCCGATCAGGTCCGCGACCAGCGAGCTGTTTCCGTGCGCGATGTTCGCGAACGGGCCGCAGTGCATCAGGCACGGCTGCCCCTCGAGCGTCTGGATGAGATTCGGCTTCAGCGCGTCCTTCAGCAGCACCGCCATCGCGCCCGCGGCGCCGAGGTCCTCGGCGGTCACCGGCTTGCCGCCGTCGTACGAGTGCGCGACGGTGATCGCGCCGAGTCGCTGGCGCAGGTCGTGCAGGTCGCGCGACACCGCCAGGATCGCCATCACCTCGGAGGCGGCCGTGATGTCGAAGCCGGACTCGCGCGGGTAGCCGTTCGCGCGGCCGCCGAGGCCGAGGGCCACGTGCCGAAGGGCGCGGTCGTTCATGTCGAGCGCCCGTTTCCAGCCCACGCGCAGCGCGTCGATCTTGTGCGGGTTGCCGTGCAGGATCGACGCGTCGAGCAGCGCCGCGAGCAGGTTGTTGGCCGCGCCGATGGCGTGGATGTCGCCCGTGAAGTGAAGGTTCAGGTCCTCCATGGGCACGACTTGCGTCAGGCCGCCGCCGGCGGCGCCGCCCTTGATGCCGAACACGGGCCCGAGCGAGGGCTCGCGCAGACAGAGCAGCGGGTTCTTGCCGATGTGGCCGAGGCCCTGTGTCAGGCCAACCGCGGTCGTCGTCTTGCCCTCGCCCGCCTTGGTGGGCGTCACACCGGCGACGCAGACGATCTTCCCATTCGGCCGGTCGGCCATCCGCTCGATCACGTCGAGCGAGATCTTGGCCTTGTGACGGCCGTAGGGCTCGAACTCGTCCGGCGTCAGGCCGGAGCGCTCGGCGATCGTCTCGATCGGAAGGAGCTCGGCCTCCTGCGCGATCTCAAGGCTCGACTTCATGCGTCTCCTTCCGTTAGTGACTGACGGCCGCGGCCGCCAGCTCCGACACAAGCTTGTCCTCGTAGAAGCGCTCGAGCTTGAACGGCTCGATCAGCTCCGGAGTCTTCCCTGTTGCGGCCAGCTCCGCCAGCGTCCTGCCGACGATCGGCGCCGCCTTGAACCCGTACGTCCCCCAGCCCGAGCTCACGTGGAAGCCCTCGACCTCGGTCTCGCCGAGGATGGGCGAGTAGTCGGGGCTGAGGTCGCAGAGCCCCGCCCAGCTGCGGAGGATCCGCGCCCGCTCGAGCTGCGGGAACAGCTCGAGCGCGTGACGGCTCACCTCCTGCAGGAAGTTGAGGGTCCCCTGCATGCGGTAGGTGGTCCACGGCTCGATCTCCGCGCCCATGAGAAACTCGCCGCGGTCGGTCTGCGAGATGTACACGTGCATCTGCGACGACACGATCACGACATCGAGCAGCGGCTTCATCGGCTCGGTGACGAGCGCCTGCAGGATGTGCGTGGTGATCGGCATCTGCACGCCTGCCATGTCGGAGATGAGGCTCGACCAGCCGGCGGTGCAGTTCATGACGACCGGTGCGTTGACGTCGCCGCGGTTCGTCCTGACGCCCGTGACCTTGCCGTTCGAGCGGTTGATGCCGGTGACCTCTGTGTACGGGTGGATCTCGGCGCCACCGCGGTCGGCGCCGCGCGCGAATCCCCACACGACGGCGTCGTGCCTGATCACCCCGCCCGGCGGGTGGTAGAGCGCGCCCTGGATCGGATAGACCGCGTCCGGGTTGTGTACCTGCATCGACGGCGCGAGCTTGGCGATCTCGTCCGGGTAGATCAGCCGCGAGTCGATCCCGTGGAGGCGGTTCACCTCCGCCCGGTTCGCCATGACGAACATCGCGCGATCGGAGTGGGCGAGCGTCAGGTGACCGTTCTGTGAGAACAGAAGGTTGAAGTTGAGCTCCTTCGAGAGCGCCTCGTAGAGCTTCACGCTCGCGTCGTAGAAGCGGGCGCCCTCGGGGGTCTTGTAGTTGGAGCGCAGGATCGTGGTGTTGCGCCCGGCCGCGCCCGAACCGATGTAGCTCTTCTCCAGAATCGCGACGTTCTTTACGCCGTGGTCACGCGCGAGGTAGTAGGCGGTGGCGAGCCCATGCGAGCCGCCGCCGATGATGATCACGTCGTAGGAGTCCTTGAGCTCCGGGCGCCTGCGCCACATGCGCTTGGGGCGGAAGATCTCAAGCATCGGGCCGCTCCAAGGTGGCCCCATCGCCAGGTGGCGCATCGATTCGGCGCTCTACGCCGAATTCATGCGCCACCTCGCCGGGGGTGCCGTCGGTGTCCTCCGGGGTGGGTGCGTCGATCGGCGGCAGCGAGTCCACGCCGACCGGGCCGCCGCCCAGGTGGCCGGCCGCGTCGGCCACCACGGTCCAGACGTACTGGCCCAGGGCGGCGCCGAAGAGCATCAGGTAGCGGTCGGGCGCTTCGCAGAGGATCGCGCCGCCGGTGCGGGCCACGCTGCCCGGGCGGAACGCCGGCGGCGGGGTGACCTGCGGGCGCAGATCGATCGCCGTGAAGCGGGCGAAGGTCTCGCGCGCGAGTGGACCGAGAATCGTCATCGCTCCCTGCGAGGTCGTGACATCGATTACGCTGGCGAGACCGCTGGCGTCCGCGGCCGAAGCGGTGAGGTGGTCGCGGAGCGCCACGGTATCCCCTGGCGGGCAGAGCACGACCGCCCGCTGCGCCGAGTAGGGGCACCACCAGGCGCCCTGCGCACGAAGTGCGCGTCCGAGCTCGAGGTTGTGTCCGGTGATGGCCGAGACGTCACCCTGGATCTCGATCTTCCCGAGATGGGAGAGGTCCGCGAAGCCGACCGAGGACTCACAGAGTGCGCGCTCGGTGTCGCGGTCGGTGAAGGAGCTGGCGACGCTCCAGCCATCGCGCTCCTCGAAGGTGGCGCCGGCGTCCGCCGCCCCGGGCGCCATCGGGCTGCGCGCCGGAGCGTCCGGACCGGGCGAGAGGAAGGCGAGCGCGCTCATGAGCGCAAAATCTCGCCGTCGGGGTCGTAGAAGGGCTTCGTCTGGACCTCGCCCTCGACGCGCTCGTTCTCATCGCTGATCGTGATGCGCGCGCCGTCCTTTGCGAGTGCGGCGGGCACCCAGGCCATGCCGATCACCCGGCCCAGCTTCTGCGAGTAGCGGGCGCTCGTCACCTGGCCCATCGGTGAGCCGTTCTCCGGCATCACCACCGCGCCCTCGGTCGGTACGTGGCCGTTCGACAGCGTGAAGCCGACGAGCTGGGTCTCCGAGGGCTGCTCGGCGTAGTGCTCCAGCGCCCACTTCCCGATCCAGTCCTGCTCCTTGTCCAGCTTCACGATCCAGGGCATCGCGGCGCCGAAGGGGTTCGACTCGGAGTCGGTGTCCTGGCCGACCAGGATGTGCATCTTCTGGAGCCGGAGGAGGCGCTGCGGTTCGAGCCCGAATGCGCGGACGCCGTGGAGCTTGCCGGCTTCCATCAGCGCGTCCCACAGGTGCTCGCCCTGCGCCGCCGGGCAGTGGATCTCGTAGCCGACCTCCCCCACGAACCCGATCCGCAGGATCAGCGAGGGCACTCCGGCCACCAGCGCCTGCTTGCCGTCGAGGTAGGTGAATGCCTCGGCCGAGCAGTCGAGCTCGGTGACCGTCCCCATGATCTCTCGCGCGCGCGGGCCCGCGAGGTTCACCGCCGACAGGCCCTGCGTGACATCGGTGAGATGCACGTCGAGCTGCCAGTCGGCCAGCCACCACGAGAACCAGTCGTACACCGCCCCGGCACCGCTCGAGGTCGTGGTCACGTAGAACGAGTCGTCGTCGAGCCGGCAGATCGTTCCGTCGTCCATCACGCGGCCGGAATCCGAAGTGATCACCCCGTACCGGATCCGGCCGGGCTTCAGGTAGGAGAACCGGTTCGGGTAGAGCCGGTCGAGGAACTCGCCGGCGTCCGGCCCGCGAACGATCACCTTTCCCAGCGTCGACACGTCGATCAGCCCCGCCGCCCGGTGCACCGCCATCGCCTCGGCCTTCGGGTCGCCGTAGTCGTATGCGCGACGCCAATCGCCAGCCCACATGATGTTCCCGCCGAGCTCGCGATGGCGCGCGTGAATGGACGACCGCTTCGCCGGCTCGAACGGCCGCCCGGCAAGCGCGCCCATCGGCACGGCGTGCCACGGCGGCCGCGCGGTGGTGGTGCCCACCTCCGCGAGTGAGGTGCCAGTCTCCTTCGCCATCAGCCGCACCGCCGGCAGCTGGCACATGCGTCCCTGGCATGGCCCCATCGTCGTGGTCGTGTACCGCTTCGAGAGCTCGATCGAGTCATAGCCCTCCTCCACCGACAGGTGGATGTCCTTCGCGGTCACGTCCTCGCACAGGCACGCGAAGCACTTGCCGCCGCGATCCTCGCTCGTCACCGGCGGCGGCACCGCGACCTTGGGCGGCCACGCCCGCGGCCGCTCGAGCTTCTCGCGGTCGCGGTCGGCAAGCGAGCGCGAGCCCTCGTCGCCGAAGCCGAGCGCGTGTGCCGCGTCCGCGCCGGCGACCGCGCCCGACAGCTCGGCGGCCTCCAGCTCGCCGTAGCCGGTGAGCTGGCCGGCGGTGAAGGTGTCCTCTGGGACGTCGTCGAGGACGAAGTAGCCGCGCTCCTCGTCGTAGGACGTCTTCCCGCCAGCCTGCGCCACGAGCGACGTCGCGGGCGGGCTCCCCCCGGAGACCACCAGCAGGTCACAGGCGAGGACGCGCTCGTCCGAAGACGCGCCCGGCCGCCCCAGCACCACGCCGTCCACCTGGGTCCGCCCGCGCGCCTCGAGCACCGTCGCGCCGCGCAGCAGCTCCACGCCCATCCGCTGGAGCGCCTGCGCCGGGCCGCCGTTCGGCTCCGCGCGCAGGTCGGCCACGCAGGCGACCTCCACGCCGGCGTCGAGCAGCGCCAGCGCCGCGTGGAGGCCGCGGTCGTCGACGGTCGCCACCACTGCGCGCGTCCCCGGCTGCACCGCGTACATCCCGATCAGCCGGCGTGCGCCGCCGGACAGCATCACGCCTGGCAGGTCGTTCCCGGGGAACAGCAGGGGCTGCTCGATCGCGCCGGTCGCGAACACCTGGCGGCGAGCGCGGATCTGGTGGAGGGTGTCGCCCTGCCAGACCGGCACGAGCCCGTCGAAGGTCCCCAGGGCGGGCGCGTTCGCCAGGACCTCGACCCCAGCTGACCGCGCGCGTTCGACCAGCTCGCGTGCGTAGCCCACCCCGCCCTCCGCGAGCAGCCGCCCGCCGGGCTCGGGCCCCTCGTCCGCCAGGACCACGTCGGCGCCGAGCTCCGCCGCCGCCGCCGCTGCACTCAGTCCGGCGGCCCCACCCCCGATCACAAGCACATCGGCATGGCGGCGGCGATACTCGGTTCGCCACTCCCTTTCGGGCTGCGACTTCTTCAACTTCCCGAGTCCGGCCGCGTGACGCAGCACCTTCTCGTACAGCGGCCAGAAGCGCCGCGGCCGGATGAACGTCTTGTAGTAGAAGCCGGGCGGCGTGAAGGGGCCGCCGACCAGGTCGGTCGCCCGCATCACGTCGAAGTCGAGCCGCGGTTCCGCGTTCATGTGCTCGACCTTCATCCCCTCGCGCACCGGCTCCGTGCACGCGCGCACGCCCGGGGCGCCGTCCACCGCGACGAGGCAGTTCGGGCACTGCCCGGCGCAGCACAGGAGCCCGCGGCGGCGGTGGTACTTGAAGGAGCGCGAGAACGTGCGCTGGCCGCCCGCGAAGAGCGCCGACCCGATGGTGTCGCCCTCGAGCCCCGTGACCTCCTTGCCGTCGAAGGTGAAGGAGACCTCGCGATCGCGCTCGATCCGCTCGCCGCGCTGCTCGGGGAGGCGGGTCATGCCCCGTGGCCTCCCGAGACCCCGCTGCCGTCGCCGCCGTGGGAGGCCGCGCCCGCGGTAGTGGCGTCGCCGGCCGCCTCCGCGTCGGCCGGCAACGCAGTGAAAATAACCTCATTCGTGCGTGTGTCGCGCTCTGCGATGAACCATTCACCGCAGCCGGAGCGATGGCTCCACCATTCGCGCTGCACTCCGGCGACGTTCCGGCGGAAGTAGTTGTACTCGCCGAGCTCGCGAAGCGAGGGCGACCCGGTCGGGCGCGGGTTGACCTCCCCGCCGAACCCGAAGTCGGTTACCTCGCGCGGGCCGCAGTTCGGGCAGGTCAGTACGTAGGACACCGAGGCGCGACCTTAAACAAATTTGTTCACGCGGGCAAGCCCGGCACCCACTGGGTTCCAGCCAGTGGAACTCGGGCCATCGCGGCGGCCTCGACGGTCAGCGCAACGAGGTCCTCCGGCTCCAGGTTGTGGAGGTGCGACTTCCCGCACGCGCGCGCGAGCGTCTGCGCCTCGAGCGTCATCGCGCGCAGGTAGTTCGCGAGCCGCCGGCCGCCGAGCTCGGGGTCGAAGCGCGCCGCCAGCTCCTCGTCCTGGGTCGAGATACCCGCCGGGTCGTGGCCCTCGTGCCAGTCGTCGTAGTAGCCGGCCGAGGTGCCGAGCTCCTCGTAGCCCTGCTCGTACTCGGGCGAGTTGTCGCCGAGCGCGATCATCGCCGCCACGCCGATCGACACCGCATCCGCGCCGAGCGCCAAAGCTTTCGCAACATCGGCGCCGTTCCGTATGCCTCCGGAGACGATCAGCTGCACCTCGCGGTGCACGCCGAGGTCCTGCAGCGCGTCGACGGCCGGGCGAATCGCCGCCAGGGTGGGAATCCCGGCGTGCTCGATGAACACCTCCTGCGTGGCCGCCGTGCCGCCCTGCATGCCGTCCATGACGACGACGTCGGCGCCCGCCTTCACCGCGAGGGCGGTGTCGAAGTACGGCCGCGTCGCGCCGACCTTGATGTAGATCGGCTTCTCCCAGTCCGTGATCTCGCGGAGCTCCTGGATCTTGATCTCGAGGTCGTCCGGCCCGGTCCAGTCCGGGTGGCGGCACGCGCTCCGCTGGTCGATCCCCTTCGGGAGGTCCCGCATCTCGGCGACGCGGTCCGAGATCTTCTGGCCGAGCAGCATCCCGCCGCCGCCCGGCTTCGCGCCCTGCCCCACCACGACCTCGATCGCGTCGGCGCGCCGCAGGTCGTCCGGGTTCATCCCGTAGCGCGACGGCAGCAGCTGGTACACGAGCATCTTCGACGCCTCGCGCTCCTCGGGCGTCATGCCGCCGTCGCCCGTGGTCGTGGACGTCCCCGCCACGGACGCCCCGCGCCCGAGCGCCTCTTTCGCCGGCCCCGACAGAGCGCCGAAGCTCATCCCGGCGATCGTGATCGGGATGTCGAGATGCACCGGCTGCTTCGCGTGGCGCGCGCCGAGCACCACGTCCGTGTCGCAGCGCTCGCGGTAGCCCTCGAGCGGATAACGGGACATGGACGCCCCCAGGAAGAGCAGGTCGTCGAAGTGCGGCACCGGCCGCTTCGCACCGAAGCCGCGGATGTCGTAGATCCCCTCGCGCGCCGCGCGCTGGATCTCGTGGATCACGTCGCGGTTGAAGATCGCGCCCTCGCGCAGCCCCGGGCGCCAGCCGCGCCCCGCCGCCCGCCGCTCGGCGTCGTCGCGCGCCTTCCCGAGCGTGTCGAACTCTGTCATAGGGGTCTGACCCCTGTTGGAGGGTGGTCGAGGGTTGGCATCAGTAGCCGCCCGCGTTGTCGACGTCGAAGTTGTAGAGCTGTCGAGCCGAGCCGTAGCGGCGGAAGTCATCGGGCGAGCAGCCGTCCACCTCGGCGCGCTCGAGCAGAGAGGACAGCTCGGCAACGTGCTCCTCGCGCATCTCCTTCTCCACGCAGTCGGACCCCAGGCCGGCCACAGCGCCGCGCACGTACAGATGCGCCTCGTAGATCGAGTCACCGAGGGCGTCGCCCGCGTCGCCGCACACGACGAGGCAGCCCTTCTGCGCCATGAACGCGCTCATGTGCCCCACCGAGCCCTGCACCACGATGTCCACGCCCTTCATCGAGATGCCGCAGCGCGCCGACGCGCTCCCGCGGATCACCACCAGCCCGCCGCGCCCGGTGGCGCCGGCCGACTGCGAGGCGTTCCCGTCGACCACCACCGTCCCGCTCATGATGTTCTCGGCCAGGCCCACGCCGGCGTTGCCGTGCACGCGCACGGTCGCCTGCTTGTTCATTCCCGCGCAGTAGTAGCCGGCGTGGCCTTCGATCTCGACGACCACCGGCGCGTCGATACCCACGGCCAGCGCGTGTGCCCCGCGCGGGTTCAAGACCCGCCAGTGCGTGGGGCTGTCCTCGCCGATCGAGTGGAGCGCAGCGTTCAGCTCGCGGAGCGGTGTGACGGCCAGGTCGTACTCGGCCGCCTCGAGCCCGACGGCCATCAGACCGTCGCTCGCTCCCAGCTATAGACGCGCCCCGGTTCGGGCTCCCACG
>DASSVP010000129.1:0-10972 GCA_035705985.1 Thermoleophilaceae bacterium | reverse complement strand
GAGGCGCGCTCAGGCCCGCCGCGTCCGGGCCGCCCGGGCCTTCGAGGCCAGCGTGGGCTCCGGCCTCGCGAGCGCCGCGCCCTCCGACGCCGCGGACCGTCCGTTCGCGGCCGACGATCCGGGCGACGGCGGCTCGCAGTTCGTGCCGATCGGGACGGCCGATGAGCCGGAGGCGAGCGAGCCGCCTCAGCCGCTCCGCGTGGTGCGCGACATCGTCGAGGTCGTCCCGACGCCCGTGCGGGTGCTGCTTGCCGCGCTCGCGGCGCTGTCGATCGTCCTGGCCATCGCCTACCTGCTGACCCTGCTGAGAAACCGCAGCCTCGCCGAGCAGCGGCGCGACCTGCTCGGCGATGTCGGCCTGCTCCAGGCCGCGCTGCTGCCGGAGCTGCCGAAGGGCCTGGCGTACTGCCGCGCGTCGGTCGCCTACCGCCCCGCGGACGGCCCGGGCGCGGGCGGGGACTTCTACGACGTGCTCGCGCTCGCGGGAGGCCGCACGGCCGTCATCATCGGCGACGTCTCGGGCCACGGCCGCGCCGCGCTCGCCCGGACGGCGCTGTCGCGCTACACGCTGCGCGCGTACGTCGAGGCCGGCCTCGAGCCGCGCGAGGCGCTTCAGATCGCCGGGTCCGTGCTGGCGGGCAAGCTCGAGGGTGACTTCGTGACCGCGCTCGTGGCGGTGCACGACCCCGCGGCGGCCACGCTCACGTACGCGACGGCCGGGCACCCGCCGCCGATCGTGGTCACGGAGGGCGGGTTCGATCCCGTGATGGTGGGAACGGCTCCGCCGGTCGGCGCCGGCGCCGGAACCGGGCAGCGCCAGACGACGCTGCCGTTCCCCCGTGGCGCGATCGCCTGCTTCTACACGGACGGCCTCGCTGAGGCCCGTACCGACGATGGTCGCCTCGGCACCGATCGGCTGGCGCGGCTTGTGCATGAGCTCGGCCCCGGCATCACCGCGGAGCAGGTGATTCACCGCGTCGCCGATTCAGCGCGCACGATCACCGACGACGCGGCGGTCTGCGTGCTCGCCGCCGAGGCGGGCGCCGGCATCGTGCGCGGGCGAGTCGAGCGGCTCGAGATCACGCGCGGCGAGCTTCGCGGTCCGCTGCTGCCGGGCTTCCTCGACGCCTGCGGCGTGAGCCCCCACGGCGTTCGCGCCACCCAGCGCGAGGCGCGCGAGGTCGCGCAGCGCACGGGCGGCGCGCTGATCGAGGTGAGGATGGGCGATCGGCCCGAGGTCGACGTGCGCCAGCCGGAGATCCCGCTCGGCGACGAGCTCCCGCTCAGGGACAGCGAGCGGACGCGCGTCTAGAGCGCGTCACCGGCGCGCGCAGGAGCGCGCCAGCGCCACGAGCCCCCGAACCCGGCGATGAACACGCCTGTCTGAAGGTCGGCAAATGCGCTCCGCGTGTACTCGCCCGCGAAATCCGGGCGATGCCAGGTCAGGGTCACCACCCAGGCGGCGACATGTCGTCGAGCGACGTACACGCAACACGGCTCGCGCGAGCGCGTGCATCCGCGCTATCGTGGCCACCTGACGGGGCGTGGCGCAGTCTGGTAGCGCATTCGGCTGGGGGCCGAAAGGTCGCTGGTTCAAATCCAGTCGCCCCGACTGGACATCACGCCGGACCTACCTCGCCGGTGAGATGTTCTGGTTCATGCGGAAGAAGTTGGTCGGGTCGTATGTCTGCTTCAACCTGGCCAGGCGCTCGTACTGCCGCGCGCCGTAGGCTTGGCGCACCCGGTCGGCACCCTCGTCGCCGAGGAAGTTGACGTAGACGCGGCCGCCGGCGTGTGGCTGCATGGCCGAGAAGAACTCGCGCGCCCAGCCGATGTGCCTCTCGCCCTCGGCATCGTCCGCGGTCCACACAGCGTTGATGTTCACGTTGTGGGCGGCGTCGCGCTGGCAGTAGGCGGTCGCGTCCTCTCCCGCCCGGGCGAGCGCCCCGCCGAGCTGGAAGACGATGCAATACGACTTCGGCGAGGTGACCGCCGCCGCGTGCTGGACCAGAGTGTCGATCGCCGCGTCGGTGAGCGGCGGCAGCTCGACGGACTTCCAGTAGCGGTGCCAGCCGTGTGGCACCAACGGGTCGAACATCGACTGTAGCGCGGTGTACGGCTTCGGCTCGAGCAGATCGGCGATCGGGGTCCCGAACTCCTTCAGCAGCCGGACCGCCTCGACCCCATCCTCGGGCGTGCCGGCGTAGCAGGCTCCGACCATCACGATCGGCTTGCCGTGCACGTCCTCTGGCAGGAATGGCACCTGGGGCGCCACCGATAGGTCGAAGATCGTTGTCAGCTCATCGGGCGCCGCGGCGATGAAGTCGCGATAGAAGCGGAGCACCTCGCCGGCATCCTCGAAGGGATGGAAGATCGGTCCGGCAAGCACGACCGGCCCTACGGGGTGAACCCGGTACTCGAACGACGTGACGATGCCGAAGTTGCCCCCGCCGCCCCGGACGCCCCAGAAGAGGTCCGGGTTCTCGTCCTCGCTGGCCGTGAGCAGCTCCCCGTCCGCCGTTACGAGGTCGACAGAGACCAGGTTGTCGACCGTCGCCCCATACTTTCGCATGAGCCAGCCGATGCCGCCGCCCAAGGTGAGTCCGGCGATCCCGGTGTGCGTGACGATCCCGCCAACCGTCGCCAATCCGTGAAGCTGCGTCTCGCGGTCGAGCTCACCCCAAAGCACACCGGCCTCGGCCCTGGCGGTGCGTGCCCGCGGATCGACCCTGATCCCCTTCATGGGAGAGACATCGATCACGAGTCCGCCATCGCAGATTGCCTGACCACCGACCCCGTGGCCGCCGGAGCGCACTGCCACGAGCAGCTCTCGCTCGCGCGCGAAGCGAACCGCGCCGACGACATCGGCGACTCCCGTACACCGCGCGACGCACGCGGGGCGGCGGTCGATCATCCCATTCCAGATCGAGCGGGCTCCGTCGTAGCTGTCGTCGTCGGGGCCGATAACCACGCCCTGCAGGGACTCGCGCAGCGGCGCGAGATCGGCAGTTGCGGTCGCAAGTGTTGCTGTGTCAGTGGCCATGTCGCCACGCTAGGCGGGCGCCCCGTCGCGGACTAGGTCGCGTTCCGAACCAAGCGGTACGAATTCCAAACCAACTGGTTCGAATTCCGAACCCATCGCCAATCCGGGGGTAGCATCCAAAGCATGCGCGGCTACGCGCAGTACTGCCCGATCGCCAAGGCGAGCGAGATCCTCGGCGACCGCTGGACGCTCTTGATCGTGCGTGAGATGTTGGGCGGTGCGACGGGGTTCAACGAGCTCCAGCGCGGCCTGCCCGGCATCTCGCGCTCCGTCCTCGCCGATCGCATGCGCTCGCTCGAACGGGCCGAGATCGTCGCGCGGCGCATCGGACCGAAGGGCAGGACGCTGGAGTATCGCCTGACGCACGCCGGTCGCGACCTGGAGCCGGTCGTGCAGGCGATGGGGGAGTGGGGGGTGACCTGGTCCTTCACCGATCCGCGCCCCGGAGAGCTCGACCCCGACCTCTTGATCGTCTGGATGGCCCGGCACGTCGATCGCGACCATCTCCCGGCGAACCGCACCGTGGTCCAGTTCAACTTTCGCGACCCGGCGAAGCGCTACTGGATGGTGCTCGAGCCCTCAGATGTGTCTGTTTGCCTCCAGCACCCTGGGTTCGACGTCGACCTCGCGGTCAACGTCGATACCGCCACCCTCTACCGCGTCTACCTGGGCCGCGCCGAGCTGGGCAGCGCGCTGCGGGCTCGCAGGCTGACCCTGAGCGGTCCGGGAACGCTCCAGCGAGCGTTTGGGCGCTGGTTCGAGTGGAGCGCGTTCGCCCCCGCCAGCCGCAATGCTGACGAGCGCCGTAGGGCGGCGTCGCATCTCGCCGAGCCTGAGCGGGTCCGGGTCGAAACGTAGTACCGCCGTGGTACCGACTGCATCGTCCTATGCGTCCAAGGAGTTCGCCGGCGTGGACGATGGGGACGCCGGGGACGTAGAAGGACACATGGACGCGAGTCGCTTGCCGGCTGGGGGCCGAAGGCCGCTGGTTCAAGTCCAGTCGCCCCGACTAAACGGTCGCCGCGCGACGCGAGTCCGCGCGACGACACGCCGCCGCCTCACAGCGATCGCCTGAGCCGGTTCAGGCACCCGCACGGGTGAATGTCACGTGCGTGACTCCGCTGGGCGAGGAGGTCGCCTCCACCTCGTAGTCCTCCTCGAGGCCCTCCAGTCCGTCCCATAGGCGTACGCCCCGGCCGAGCAGGATCGGGACCACCACAATGTGCGCGTGGTCGACGAGCCCGGCGGCGAGGAAGTCGCGGATCACGGTGGGACCGCCGCCCAGGCGGACGTCCTGGCCGTCCGCGGCGTCGCGGGCCGTCTCGAGCGCCTCGGCAGGCGGAGCGTCGACGAAGTGGAACGTCGTGCCGCCCTCCATCTCGATCGACGGGCGCGTGTGATGGGTGAGCACGAAGGCCGGTGTGTGGAACGGCGGGTTGGGGCCCCACCAGCCCTTCCACTCGGGGTCCTCGTGCCATCCGGGCGGGCCGAACTTCCCGGCGCCCATGATCTCGGCGCCGATCCCGGGAGCGAACTGCCGCGCGAAGGCGTGGTCGACGCCGCCACTCCCGCCGGGCTGGCCGCTCATCTCGCTGTTCCACCACCGGGTGGCGAACATCCATTCGTGCAGCCGTTCGCCGGCGTGGCCGAACGGTGCGTCGCGGCTCTGAGGCTCACCGGTGCCGAAGCCGTCGAGTGAGATGGCGAAGTTGTGGACGCGGGCGAGTGACACGGCTGATGCTCCTGGGGTAGTGGTGTGAGCGCCAGACTATACTTAAGTAGATGCTTTACCAACACGCCGCGCGTGAGCCTCTCGATCAAATCTTTCACGCGCTGGCCGATCCCAGCAGGAGGCTGATCGTCGAGCGCCTGAGCCGTGGACCGGCCTCGGTGAGCGAGCTCGCCCAGCCTCTGCCGATGTCGCTGCCCGCGGTGGTTCAGCACCTGCAGGTGCTGGAGGGCAGCGGGCTGGTTCGCTCGGAGAAGGTCGGGCGGGTCCGCACATGCCGCATCGAGCCAGTGGCGCTGCGACCGGTGGAGCGCTGGATCGGCGCGCGGCGGACGAGCTGGGAGCGTCGCCTCGATCGTCTTGGCGAGTACCTTGCCGAGGGCGCCGACGAAGCGGAGGAGGGCGGCACGCCATGAGCGAGCGATCCGTAGAGCACGCCACGATCGTCATCGAGCGCCGCTATCCAGCCTCGCCCGAGCGGACGTTCGCCGCCTGGGCCAATGCCGCGGCCAAGGCGCGTTGGATGGGCGTCCCCGAGGGAGGACTCGAGCTCGACTTTCGCGTCGGCGGGGAGGAGAGCCACAGCGGGACGCTGCCGGACGGCCGCGTCTACACCTACGAGGCGGTCTACCAAGACATCGTCCGGCCCCGGCGGATCGTCTACACCTACGAGATGCACTTGGACGACACCCGGATCTCCATCTCCCTGGCCACGGTTGAGTTCACGCCGGAGCACGACGGCACCCGCCTCGTCTTCACCGAGCAGGGCGCCTTCCTCGACGGCCACGAGCCGCCCGCCAGCCGCGACGAGGGCATGGGCGGCCTGTTGGACGCGCTGGGCAAGGAGCTGCAGAGCGAGCAGCGGAGCCGGTAGTACCGCCGTAGTACCGATTGCATCGTCGCATGCGTCCAGGGAGTCCGTCGTTGGGGACGATCGGGACGCACGGGACGCGGAGGGACGCTGAGACGCGGGTCGCTTGCCGGCTGGGGGCCGAAGGGTCGCTGGTTCAAATCCAGTCGCCCCGACTGACGTTGACTTGCCAAGAGGTCGGGCATCCGTCCGAGACCATTCCCAGATGGCGCATCTCGCATCCGGCCTGGGCAACGTGTTCAACGCCGCCCCATGCCCTGAGTGAGCGACCTCGCCTACTGCTCCCGCAGCCCCACGGCTTCGAGGGCTTCTCGTGCGTCGGTCAGGACATACCGAACGATCTTGCCGCGCCGCAATGTGAAGATGCCTCCGGTCAGCGCATCTACAGCCGCGCCGCTGGCCTGCCCCCGACCCCGAAGGTGAGTCAACGCAACGACCTGATCGCCCGCATCGATGATCCTGCTCAGCCGGACCTCGAAGGTCTCAAAGGCGTCCGTGAAGCCGGTCCAGGCACGGAGCGCATCTGGCCCGACGCGGTAGCGGTCGGCTTCCGGAAACCAGGCGCCGCTGAAAACCGCCTCGCACTGGTCGTCGAAGATGTCCCTTCCCCAGCGCCAGTCTCCCTGCTCCCAGCGTTTGATGAGCCGCCGCACTATCTCCACGTTCTCCTGCGACATCGCCCGCCTAGTATCCCGCCGGGTCCTCGTGGGGGGCCGGGGGTGTGATGGTCGCCCCATCGACGACGGCGCGGCGGCTAAGCGGCTCGAGGCGTCGAGCGGTCGAGACGGGCCGGCTAAGGGATGGGTTCTGGGGCCTCGGGGAAGTCGGCCGTCACCGACGCGTTGGCCTGCGGCGTGAATGTGCAGGGCGAGCCCGAGGGGGCCCCGGCGCACGCGCCTCCCCAGGTGAGCAGGCCAGGAGATGCCGACAGCACGAGCGGGTCGCCGGCCACAAACGATGCCGTGCACGCCTGTCCGCAGTCGATGCCGGCCGGCTCGCTTGTGACGGAGCCGTCGCCGCTGACGGTGACGGTGACGTCGACCGTAGGAGTGGGAGTCGTGACGAAACTCGCCCCAACGTTCCGATCCGCGGTCATCGTCACGACGCAGCGATCCGCTCCGGAGCAGTCGTCGCTCCACTCACTGAAGGTGAAGCCCTCCGCCGGCGCGGCGGTCAGCGTCACGCGGGTGCCGGTCTCGAACGGGCGCTCGCACGTCTGCGGGCATGCGATTCCCGAGGGATCGCTCGTCACCGTTCCGTTCGTTGGCGGCTTGATCCGAAGCGTGGCCGTGCCGGGCGGGGCTCGCCGGAACCTCGCCGTGATCGTCGTGTCGCCGCCTAGGCGCAGTGCGCAGCGTGTCGCGCCGCCGCATGTGCCTCCGCTCCAGCCGGCAAAGGTGGCTCCGGACGCGGGGCGTGCGGCGAGCACGACGGCCGACTCGAGCGGGAACTCGACCTCGCAGCGGGGCGGGCAGCGAACCCCGGCGGGCGCGCTCGTCACGCCACCGGGGCCGTCCGTCCGCACCACGAGCCGCGCCTGGTCGCCGCCGGAGACAACGCGATCGTCGCCGTCGCCGTCGACCCTCGCCCCGGCCACGCCCCCGATCAGCACGAGCAGGACGGCCGCAGCGGCGAGCTGCACGAGCCGTCGCAGGCGACGGCGGCTGGCGTCGCGATCGTCGTCCGGGAGCTGGTCGCGCAACTCGCGGCAGAGCACCCGCAAGTTGTGCTCGGTCGCCGCCAGGCCGGCGCGATCTTCGAGCTCGCGCCTGATCCGCTCCGCCTCGCCAAGTCTCCGGTTCGCGCCCGCGACATCGCCCGCAGCCAGGTTCAGCGTTCCGAGCTCGTGCTCGCTCCAGGCCACGGCGGCCCGGTCGTGCAGACGCTCGGCGGTGGCGCGCACGAGGTTAAGCGAGCGGACGAGATCCACCCAGCGCAACAGCAGCGCGAGCAGGCCGCTCAGCGCCCGCGCGAGCCGCCGGGCTTCTGTCCACCGGCCCTGTCGGTCCAGCCGCTCGAGCATGTCGAGCATCAGGTCGACGTGTCCGGACACGCTACGCGGATCCATTCGGCCCGCCGCCAGCTCCCCGAGCAGTGCAACCGCCTGCTCCGTCCGGCTGGTGACCTCCGACGCGTCGTCGACGAGCTGCTCGGCGCCCGCGCCCAGCGTGCCGCGCTCCCGGAGCGCTCGCGCCACTGAAGTGGAGTCGGCCTCGGGCGGCGCGTCCGACGGGGCGATCAGCGTCCCGGCCGCGTCACCGACGTCGAGCCGGTACCGGCCGACACTTACGCTCCCCATCGGCGCTGCGGCCACCATAGATTCGCCGCCCCAAGCCTCTCAGGTCTGCACGCGCGTGCCTAGGCCCGACACGACCAGGACGCCAGGCACGCCGAGGGTGGCATCGACGCGGTCGCGCTCGCCGGCTGGGCGCCGAAAGGTCGGCTGGTTCAAGCCCAGTCGCCCAGTCCCCACACCCGCCCGCCTAGACGACGAGCTGGACGATCGCGGCGATTCCCACCGCCACGATCACCGCACGCAGGGTCCGCGGTGACAGCCGGCGGCCGTAGCGGGCCGCCAGCTGCGCCCCAAGGACGGACCCGGCCGCGATCAGCGCGACCGGGCCCCACGCGACGTCGGCCACGGCGATGAAGATGAGCGCCGCCACGCCGTTCACGACGCCGGCGAGCACGTTCTTGAGCGCGTTCAGTCGCTGGAGGTCGTCCGGGAGGGCGAGTCCGAGGATCCCGAGCAGCAGGATTCCCTGGGCGGCGCCGAAGTAGCCGCCGTAGACGCCCGCGACGTACACGCCGGCGCGCGGGAGCCCGGTGCCCTCCGCGTCCGGCGGCGGCCGGTGCTCTGCGACCAGCCGGTCGAGCCGCGGCTGGAGCACCACGGCGACGAGCGCGAGCGCGATGAAGGCGGGCACGATCGCCTCGAAGGCCGCGTCGGGCAGCACGAGCAGGAGCACCGCGCCGGTGATCCCTCCGAGGAGCGAGGCGAGCGCGAAGCGCAGTGTGCGTGTGCGCCGGCCCTCGAGCTCGCGCCGGTACCCGATCGCGCCGGCCACAGAGCCCGGCACGAGTCCCACGGTGTTCGAGACGTTCGCCGTCACCGGCGAGTAGCCGAACGCAAGCAGCACGGGGAACGTGACCAGAGTGCCGCTGCCAACGAGCGTGTTGATCGCTCCGGCGGCCATGCCGGCCGCGGCGATCGCGGCGATCTCGGCAGCGCCCACGGGGCGGCGATCCTAACGCCGCTCGCCCCGGGGCCGCCAAAACTGCGCCTCCCGCCGGCCCGAGGTCCGTCTCAAAACCGGCCGACACGGCGGGTGTACCCGCAGTAGCCTGCCGTTATGCGCGTGATCGACTGCCAATGTGGCACGACCCTTCAGGCTGCCAACGACGAGGACCTTGCCGAGGCCGTTCGCAGCCACGTCGCGGAGGACCATCCCGACATGGAGATGTCCGACGAGGACGCGCGCGGGCTCGTGGCCTCCGATGCCTACGAGGCGGGCGACTCGTAGCTCCGGTTCCCTGCTTCATCCCCCGCCCGGGCGGGTACAACAGGTGCACAGGCAACGGGGGAGGAGCCGGATGCTCCAGCAGGCGGATGTGAGCGCGCGAGTGAGGGATCAGGCCGTGGCGATCGTGGAGTGCGACGTACCGGTCGGCTGGTCGCTCGACGACTGGCGCGAGGTCCGCTGCCTGGCCCGCGAGGTCACCACAGAGCCCCGAGCGCCGTGGTGGCGCCGGCTAGGACCAGCATCGCGCCGATCGCGCGCAGCAGCTGTCGCTCGCTGAGTCGCCCGGTGAGGCGCGCGCCCAATAGGGCGCCCGGCACCGACGCCGCCGACCCGATTGCCAGCAGGTCCCAGTCCACTCCGTCGGGCGTGTGCCCGATCACGCCCGCGATGCCCACGCACACGCCGACCGCGAGGTTGGTGCCCACCGCGCGCGCGGGCAGCTCGCCGACGTAGCGCAGGAGCGCCGGCATCCGCAGCGCGCCGAGGATCAGCCCGACAAACCCGCCGAGCAGGCCCACCACCGCGCCGGTGGCCACCGCCGCCGGGATATCGAGATCCTCGCCCGGCGGGCCGTCGCGGCGAGCGGGGCGCTCGCGATCGCGGAGGAGATCGATGCCGAAGCCGATCAGCACGACGCCGATGACGACGAGCAGGACGTCATCGGGGAGCCGTCCGGACAGGTAGCCGCCGGCCACCGCACCCAGCATCGACGGCGGCGCCATCCAGGTGAACAGCCGCCAGTTGATGCGCCCGGCGCGGACGTGGACGATCGCCGCCGCCACGGCGGCGACTCCCGAGATGCCGATGTTCGCGCCGGCGCCCGCCGCGGGGTGCGAGGCGAGTAGCACCGTCGCCGGCAGGCGGATGTTGCCCAGTACGAGGCCGACCACTCCGCCGGCGAGGGCGACGGCGAAGCACCAGGCGCAGAAGGCGACGAGCTCGAGCGGGTCCACTGGGTTAAGTGAGAATCGTTCTCAGTACGATGGCCGGATGCGCCGCCTCGCCCTGCTTGTGGTCACGGCCGCCGTCCTGGGCGGCTGCGGCGGCGACGGCGGCGCGCCGGGCGAGCGCAGCGTAGTGGCCACGACCACCCAGGTGGCGGACCTCGTCCGGCAGGTGGGCGGCGAGCGCGTCGAGGTCGAGGGGATGCTCCGGCCCGGAGGCGACCCGCATGACTACGAGCCGCGGCCGAGCGACGTGGCGGCCGTGGCCGGCGCGCGGGTCGTGTTCCGCTCGGGCGGCGAGGTCGACGAGTGGCTCGGCGACGTGATCGACAACGCGGGCGGCGACGCCGAGCTGGTGACGCTCCAAGACGCGGTCGAGCACGACGGCGACGACCCGCACTGGTGGCAGGACCCGCGCAACGCGGTGCGCGCGGTGAAGGCGATCCGGGCGCGGCTCGCGCGCGTCGACCCGGCCGGCCGCGAGGCCTACGAACGCAACGCCGCGCGCCTGACCGCCGGCCTGCGCTCGCTCGACCGCGCGATCGCGGCGTGCGTCGAGCGCGTGCCTCGCGCGAAGCGCAAGATCGTGACGACGCACGACTCGCTCGGCTACTTCGCACGGCGCTACGGGATCGAGGTGGTGGGGGCGGTGATCCCGTCGCTCTCGACGCAGGCGCAGGCCTCCGCCGGCGACGTGGAGGAGCTCGTCGAGCAGATCCGCCGCGAGCGCGTGGAGGCGGTCTTCCCGGAGAGCTCGGTCAACCCGGACATCGAGCGGGCGATCGCGCGGGAGGCCGGCGCCAAGATCGGCTCCCCGCTCTTCGCGGACTCGCTCGGCGAGGAGGGCAGCGCGGGAGACAC
>DASSVP010000128.1:0-3881 GCA_035705985.1 Thermoleophilaceae bacterium | reverse complement strand
GGTATACGCGGTGGCGACCTAGCTCCCGCCATACCTGTGCCGTCCCCGCCGACGTCACCCTCCCGGTATCTCGAGAAATGCGCCCAGGGAGATTCGAACTCCCACGGTCCAAACGGACCACAAGGCCCTCAACCTTGCGCGTCTACCAGTTCCGCCACAGGCGCGTGCCCGCCGAGTATAGACGCGCGGGTTGCAGCCCTTGATGCCGTCCGGGGGCCGGGGTACTCTGCGAACACATGTTCGGATCACGACACTTCAACTGGCTCTGGCGGGAGGTCTGATGGTCGAGCTCAACCTCACCAAGCGGCAGCAGGAGATCTTCGACTACATCAAACGCTACGGGAGCGAGCACGGCTATCCGCCGACCGTTCGCGACATCGGCAAGGCGATCGGGCTGACGTCCTCGTCCACTGTCCATGCGCACCTCGCGAACCTCGAGAAGCTCGGGTTGATCAAGCGCGACCCCACCAAGCCGCGGGCGCTCGAGGTGCTGGTGGACAAGGCGAAGGCGATCGTCACCCCGAACGGCCTGCCGCTCGTGGGCCAGGTCGCCGCCGGGCAGCCCGTGCTCGCCGAGGAGAACATCGAGGAGTACGTGCCCGTGCCGCAGATCGCGGGCGGCGACGAGGGCGAGTTCGTCCTGCGCGTCAAGGGCGACTCGATGAAGGACGCCGGCATCTTCGAGGACGACTACGTCGTGGTGCGCCCCCAGGACACGGCGAGCAACGGCGAGATCGTCGTCGCGATGCTCGAGGGCGAGGCCACCGTGAAGCGCTTCTTCAAGGAGAAGGAGCGGGTGCGCCTACAGCCGGAGAACGCCGCCCTCGACCCGATCTACGCGCGCGATGTGGACATCGTGGGGCGCGTTGTCGGGGTCTGCAGGAGGGTGGCATGACGACCGCGGTGCTGGACAGACCCTGCTCGGCGTCTGAGGATGCGACAGCCGGCGAGCGCGGACGCGGCGGCACGCTGGAGCAGCGGCTCTCCGAGGTGCTGCGGGCCGCCCGAACGGAGGCCGGCGCGAGCTGCCCCGTCTGCCACGCACAAATGACCGCGGCTCACGGCGGCACTGCCGCCTGCGAGGGCTGTGGCAGCCGGCTGAGCTAGCCCTTTGCCTCCTAGGGGGCCGGCCCTGCTTCGTTTGCCTGTGCAGGGATTTCGTGTTCTACTGGAGCTGCGGGCAGCCCGGGAAAGGAATTCCGGCGTACCCCGCGACCGGACGCGCGTCTCATGGGCATTCCTCTCACTGGCAACAGCATCGACCGCGACGGCGGCACGGCTCGGAACCGCTTCTCGCCAGGGAACCCATTCGGGTGGACCGCGCGGGTCCTCGACGCCCTCGCGCTCGCCGCCGCTGCCGCGGCGGTGGCCGCCGTTTCGCCCACTTCCTCGCCGACGGGGCAGGTGCCGGGTGAGCCGCTCGAATGGTCTGCCGGCTACTCGCTCGTGGTCCTCCTGCTGTTCCAGCTGCGCGGGATGTACAAGGCGCCGATGCGGCTCGAGCTCACCGAGGCGCTCCGGCAGATCGTCTCCGCGACCGCCGTGGCGGCGGTGCTCACGATGGCCGCTCGGGTGCTCAGCACGAACGAGGCGTACGTCGCCGCGGAGACCGTGCGGCACTGGGTGGCGGTCGTGCCGTTGCTCGTGGCCGGCCGCGCCGCGGTGCTCCTGACCGAGGCGCACAGGCGCCGCGTCGGCGCCGGCGGGCGGCGAACGCTTGTGGTCGGCGCGGGCGTGGTGGGCAGGCTCACGGCGAGACGCCTCCTGTCGGACCGTGCGCTCGGCCTCGTGCCAGTCGGCTTCGTCGACGACGACCCGCGCGAGGCCACCGACGAGACCGCGGAGCTGGCGGTCCATCCCTGGGACGACTTCGACGACGTCGTGCGCGAGCAGGACATCGAGCACGTGATCATCGCCTTCTCCGGAGCCGAGCACCCGCGCCTGATCGCACTCGCGCGGCGCGCCTGGGAGCTCGGGGTCCGGGTCTCCGTCGTTCCGCGCCTGTTCGAGCTCGAGGGCGAGCGCGCCGAGACAGAGCACCTCGGCGGGCTGCCGCTCGTCGGGTTGCGCCCCGCCGATCGCCAGGGCTGGCAGTTCCGCTTGAAGTACGCGCTCGACAGGGTCGTGGCCGCGGGCCTGCTCGTGCTGCTCACGCCCGTGCTGCTGCTCGCGGCGGCGGCGGTCCGTCTGACGATCGGCGGGCCGGTCCTGTTCCGCCAGCCGCGCGTGGGCCGCGACGGCGTGGCTTTCGAGATGCTGAAGCTGAGGACGCTCAGGGACGCGCCCGACGGCTACGAGGCCGACGCCGAGTGGGCGTCCACTGAGCTCGGCGGTGAGCCCGTGGCCGGCTACGCGCCGCTCGAGACGCGCGTGAACCGCGTCACGCACTTCCTGCGGCGCTCGGCGATCGACGAGCTGCCGCAGCTCTGGAACGTCGTGCGCGGTGAGATGTCGCTGGTGGGGCCGCGGCCCGAGCGGCTGCCGTACGCCGAGCGCTTCCAGGAGCACATCTACCGCTACGGCGACCGCCACCGCGTCAAGTCCGGCTTGACCGGCCTGGCGCAGGTGCAGGGCCTGCGTGGACAGACCTCGCTCCCCGAGCGGGTCGAGTGGGACAACCACTACATCGAGAACTGGTCCCACTGGCTCGACGTGAAGATCCTGCTTAAGACGCCCCCGGCGCTCGCAGCCGCGCTGATCGCCGCGCTGCGGGAGGAGCCGGCTGCGGTCGCCTCGCCGCAGGTGCTTCCGCTCGCCGAGGGCGAGACTAGCTCCTGACCCGGCGCGGGGCGGAGCGCGAGGGCGCGGCGGTGTCGCTGCCCGGATAGACCGCGCGGACAAGCAGCCAGCGCGCGCGGCGGAAGCCGAGCCTCAGGCGGAACCTCCCATCGGCGCTGAGTGCCACCGCGTGGGCCCGTGGCCGCACCCAGCGGCCGCGGGCATCGCGGTGGCGCAGCTTGATCTTGACTCGCCCGCCACGCGCGCCGGTCACGCGACCGGAGACCACGAGCTCGCGCGCGAGCCGTCGGCTGGCTGCCCTGGCGCGGGTCCGTCCGACGCGACGCGTGAGGCTGATGGAGGTCGTCGTCGCGCGTCGGCGCGCGCGCGGCGCCGTGCCGGCCGGCGACGTCTCCGCCGGCGAGATCGAGAGGGAAGGCTGGGCCGGCGCAGGAGGCGGCGTTACCGGATACGCGGGGCCGGCGCCCGGCACGTAGCCCTTGAACGCGTAGTACGAGGGCTTCTTGACGAAGTCCGTACGCATCAACCCGAGCTGCGTCTCCCAGGTGTCCGCGTCATTGTCCCAGTGGTTGTTGCGGAGGTTGTACCAGTACGCCACATGCACGTAGGGATAGGCCTCGAGCAGGCGATACGCTCGGGTCAGGTAGTCCGCCTGTTGGCTCGGCGATACTCCCCACGACTCGGTTGTCGTGGTCGACCATCCGAACTCGGTCAGCCAGATCGGCTTGTCGTCCCCGCGGGCGAGCATGGCCTCGCGGACCTCCGTGAAGCCGGCAAAGGACCCGGGAGTCATCCGTCCGTTCTCGTACGAGGCGGACTCCGGCGGGTTCGGGCCCGGATAGGGATGCACCGCCATCACGTCGAAGTAGCCCTTCGCGCCGGCCGCGTACGCGCCCTCGATGTAGGCATAGTCGTTCTGCGACACGCCGCCGAACACGACGAGGGCGGCCGGGTCGGCCGCCTTTACCACCGGGTACGCCGCCCTCAGCAGCGGCACGTACGCGGACGGGCTCGGCCCGCTCGGCCAGAAGCGGCTGGTGTTCTCCTCGTTCCAGACCTCCCAGGCGGACACCTTCCCGGCGTAGCGGGTCGCGACGAACCGGACGAAGTCGGCATAGTCGGCGGGGTTCCTCGGCGCAGCC
>DASSVP010000127.1:0-12908 GCA_035705985.1 Thermoleophilaceae bacterium | reverse complement strand
CGCAGCTCGGGGCGCGTGGCGCTCCTGTTCCGCGAGGATGCCCGCTGGCTCGGCCCGCCGCCGTACAAGGGCGAGCGCCCGGAGGGGCCGCTCCACGACGCGATCCGCGAGCGCCTCGAGCGCGGAGCGGCCTTCTGGACCGACCTGCTCGCCGATCTCGCCGAGGCCGAGCCCGCGGAGCTGCAGCAGGCGCTCTGGGACCTCGCCTGGGCGGGCGAGGTCACCAACGACGCGTTCGCGCCGCTGCGTGCTCCGAAGCTCTCGGTGGCGAAGGGCGACCGCCAGGCGGGGCGCCGCTTCGCGCGCCGCCGCCGCCCCGGCGCCCCACAGGTGCAGGGCCGCTGGTCCCTGACCGGGCCGCTATTCGCCGGCGCGCCCGCGCACGGGCCGCGCGTGCGCGCGCTGTCCGAGCTGCTGCTCGAGCGGCACGGGATCGTCACGCGCGAGGCGGTGCTCGCCGAGGGCATCCCCGGCGGCTTCGCCGGCCTGTACTCCGAGCTGGCAAACCTCGAGACGCTGGGCACCGCGCGCCGCGGCTACTTCGTGGAGGGCCTCGGCGGTGCACAGTTCGCGCTGCCCGCCGCGATCGAGCGGCTGCGCGGCCTCCGCTCCGACGAGCCCGCGGGCCCGCTGGTACTGGCCGCCACCGACCCGGCCAACCCGTACGGCGCGACGCTCCCGTGGCCGAAGCGCGAGGACGACGAGTCGAACTCCTCGCCGCGCGCCGGACAGCGCCCGGCGCTTGCGCAGGGCAGGCGGCCCGCCCGGGTGCCCGGCGCGTACGTGGTCACGCTCGACGCCGAGCCGGTCCTGTATGTGGAGCGCGGAGGCAAGGGTCTGCTCGCGCTGAGAGAGCCGAACGCGGAGTGGCTCCGGCCGGCGCTGGAGGCCCTGGCCGACGGGGTACGCCGCGGCCGAGTGCCGCGCCTGGGCATCGAGCGCTTCGACGGCGAGTCCGTGATCGGCTCAGACGCCGGCGCCCTGCTGATCGAGCTGGGCTTCCGGCAGAGCCCTCGCCGCCTGACCCTGAGCGCGTAACCCTCGACCACCCCCGGAAAGGGGTCAGACCCCTTTCTCACTCTCCCACTGAGCTGGCGCGCCGCCTCTAACCTCGATCACATGCCCGAGGGCGACACCATCTACGGCGCCGCGCAGCGCATCAGGACCGCGCTCGTCGGCAGGGAGATCGCGTCCATCGAGACGCATCGGCGCTTCGAGCGTGATCGCTGGCCGGAGCGGCTCGGCGGGCGCGGCGTTCGGGCGGTGGACACGAGGGGCAAGCACCTGTTCATCCGCTTCGACGGCGGCCTGACGCTCCACTCCCACCTCCGCATGACCGGGTGGTGGGGCGTGTACGAGCGCGGCCGGCGCTGGTCGAAATCGCCGCGGCGCGCCTGGCTCGTGATCCGGACCCACCACCACGACGTTGTTCAGTTCGGCGGTCCCGTGCTCGAGCTGATGACGGACTCGCGTTCGCGCATCGACGGCCGGATCGCGCGCCTCGGGCCGGACATCCTCGCGGACGAGTTCGAGGAGGTGGCGTTCCTGCGCCGGCTGCGCGAGGACGACCCCACCCGCGGCTTCGGCGACGCCCTCCTCGACCAGCGCAACGTGTGCGGCATCGGCAACCTCTGGAAGGCGGAGGCCTGCTTCATCGCGAAGGTCGATCCCTGGCGGCGCGTCGCGGAGGTCACCGACGAGGAGGCGCTCGCCACCGTCCGCGCCGTGCGGCCGCTGATGCTGCGCTCGGCTCAGGGCGGCGGCCACGTCCGCGAGCGACTGGTCTTCGATCGGGCCGGCCGGCCGTGCGGCCGCTGCGGCACGCGCATCCGGGCCCGCGGGCAGGGCGACGACAACCGCACGACCTACTGGTGCCCCGGGTGCCAGGCCTGATCAGGGTCGGCCACAAGGGCGCCGACCACGTGGCGCCCGGCAACACGGTCGAGAGCTTCGAGGCCGCGCTCGCGCACGGAGTGGACATGATCGAGTTCGACGTCCTGCGCACACGCGACGGGCGCCTGGTGCTGGCGCACGACTACCGCGACGCGGAACGCCGTGACCCCCTGACGCTGGAGGAGGGCCTCGAGCACTTCGCCGGCGAGGCCTACTCCGGCGTGGAGCTCGACGTGGATCTCAAGCTGCCCGGCTACGAGCGGGAGGTCACCGACGGGCTCGCTCGCCACGGCCTGCTCGGGCGCTCGCTCGTCTCGACGATGTACACCGACAGCCTCGACCGCCTCGGCGAGCTACAGCCCGGGCTCCGGCGCGGCTGGTCGGTGCCGCGCGTGCAGCGCAACTACCTGAAGGCGCCGCTGCACGTCCGCCTGCCCGCCTACGGGATGGCGGCCTACATGCGGGCCCGCATGCCGGGGCTTGCCGCCGCCCGCATTCGAGCGGGCGGCTGCGAGGCGATCATGTCGCACCACATCCTCGTGAGCAGCCGGCTCGTGCGTGCTGTGCACGCCGCCGGCGGCCAGCTCTACGTCTGGACGGTGGACGAGGCGCCGAAGATCCAGGCGCTCGAAGCGCTCGGCGTCGACGGCGTGATCACGAACGACCCGCGGCTGTTCGGCTAGCCGCCGACGGTGCAGGTGGCCGTCGTGTGTACCGCGGTGCGGCCCGAGCCGAGCTGCATCTCCGCGACGGCTCGGAGCTGGTAGCTCTCGCCCGTGGGCGGGACGCTCAGCGCGAAGGTCCAGCCGGCCTGCCCCCAGGTGAACTCGGCCGAGCCGGCGTTCTGCCAGGGCGAGGTGGGCTGCCCGCCGAGCGGGACCCAGCCGTCGGGGCTGAGCCACTGGGCGGTGAAGCGCACCTGCAGCGTGTCGGTCGAGCCGTCACCCGCGAGCTGAGCGCGCGCGCCGAGCTGGCTCGAGTTGCAGATGTTCACGTTGGCCCACGTCGAGGTGAGCTGGTCGGAGGCGGCTCCCTGCGCGGGAGCGGCGGCCACGGCAGCCAGTGCCACGGCAAGCGGAAGAGCACTACACCTACGTGCCATCGAGGGCAGCGTAGCGGGAAGCCCCGCCGCCGTCAGTGAGGCAGCGCTACCAGAGGAGGCACATGGCCTTCGAGAGGCCGGCGGGATCCCCGCCCTGAACGCCCTTCATGCCCGTGGCCGTGAGGAGCGTCCGCTCCCGCACGACCGCGACGCGCTGGGCCCGCCGAGCACGGCGGAGCCTGCGGCCCCTGCGCGCCTTGCGCAGCTTCCGCGCGACCTGCACCCGGTCGCGCCACTCGAGCTCGACCACGCCGCGCATGACGTAGGTGGTGCCGGCCGGCGGCTGCACGAAGCGAAACGTCCAGCCCGCCTGGCGGAAGGTCATGTCCGCGTCGCCGAGGATGACCCAGTCGGTGACCCCGCTGCCGCCGACGCTCTTCCACTCCTGGTCCGCGGCGCTCCACCACTGCGCCGTGTAGCGCGCCCAGATCCGCTCGTCCGAGCCGTTGCCCGGGACGCTGGTCCGCACGCCGAGGGCGTTGGGCGACTTCTCGGTGTCGCAGATGTTGACGGTCGCCCAGAACGGGCGGTCGTCGGCCTGCCCCTCGGCGTCGGCGCGCCGGGCGCGCGAAGCGGTCGCCTCGAATCCCTGTCCGGCCTCGGACCTCAGCGCCGGGTCCTCGGCCACGACCAGCCCGGGCGGCAGGTCGGGCGCACGGTCGGCACCGGGCGGAAGCTGCAGCTTCGCGGCAGCGGAGGGTGCCGCAAAGAGGACTGCGGTGCATGCGAGCAGGACCGTTGGGGCGGCAAGTCTTGGCACTACGCGTGGTACATCGGGGCTTTTGCGCGCCCACTTGAGCGTGGGAGACTGAAATTCGTGATGGATACGACCCTCGTGCGTACTTAGGGCGTGAACGAGGCGATCGTGGATTCCGTGCCGCTGGTGGCCGCCGGCCGTTCCGAGGGATTCGCCGAGCTGTACGAGCGGACGTTCCCGCGCGTGTACGCATACGTCGCGTCGCTGCTCCGGGACCGCTCCGCGGCCGAGGACGTGACGGCCCAGGCGTTCGAGCGCGCCTACCGCAAGCGGCGGAGCTACAGGCCCGCTCGAGGGTCCATGGACGCCTGGGTGTTCGGGATCGCCCGCAACGCCGCGCTCGACGAACTGCGGCGGCGCAAGCGCCACGCGGTGCTCGAGGGCGATCCGGAGGACACCGGCTCGCCGGCCCCGGAGGACCACGCCGAGCGCGCCGTTCGGCGGGAGACCGTCCGCGCGGCGCTCGCGTCGCTCGACGGCCAGGAGCGCGACCTCGTGGCCCTGAAGTTCGCGGGCGGGCTGTCGAACGTGGAGATCGCCCGCGTGCTCGGGACGTCCGAGTCGAACGTGGGCACGCGCCTGCATCGCACCATCACGAAGCTGAGAGAGGCCTGCCATGACTGACGTGCTCACCGCGATCGACGACGCGCTCGACACCGGCGTCGCCACGGACGAGGATCCGCTGACGCGCGAGCTCCAGGAGCTGGCGCTGGCTCTGCGTGCCGACGCGCCCGAGCCGACCGACGAGTTCAGCCGGTGGCTCGACCGGCGCGTGGAGGAGGGCTTTCCGATGCGCGCCCCGGTGCGGCCGCCGCTCTGGCGCAAGCTTCTCCACCCGGCGCCGGCGATCGCGGTGGTGTTGCTGATCGCGCTGCCCCTGGCGCTGACGTGGGACGGCGGACCGCGGTCGAACAGCGACGACGGCGGTGGCGGGGCCGCGAGGTCGGGCGGCGGCTCGGACGCCCGCGAGGCAGCGCCGGTGCCCGGTCCCGGCCAGGCGGCCGGAAGCGCCGAGCCCGCGGTGGTGCTGCCGCCGGCGGACCGCGGCTTCGCGCCCGGGCGCGGCAACCGCAAGATCGAGCGCACGATCGGGTTGGAGCTCGAGATGCCGGTCGACGACATGCCGCGCGTGGCCGAGCAGGTCACCGCGGTGACGAACCGGCACGGCGGGTTCGTGCTGAGCTCGTCCGTGTCGACCGGCGAGGACGGGGCGGGCGGCGACTTCGAGCTGCGGATCCCGTCCGCCCGGCTGCGGCCGGCGCTGCGCGACCTGTCGGCGCTCGCGGACGTGCGCAGCCAGACCCAGAGCGGCCGCGACGTAACGCGCGAGCACGTCACGGCCAGGGACCGCCTCCAGGCGGCGCGCGCCGAGCGGCGCAGCCTGCTGCGCCGGCTCGAGAGCGCCGACACCGACGAGGAGGCCGAGGCGATCCGGGTGCGGCTCGACCTCGTGGCCGGTGAGATCAACGGCCTGCGCGGCCAGCTCCGCGACCTCAGGCTGCGCACCGACTACGCCGTCGTGACGGTGAGCCTGCTGAGCGCCGACGGCGACGAGGACGGCGGCGGCGCGGGCGGCTCGTTCGACGACGCACTGGGCGACGCCGGGAACCTGCTCGTGTGGGGCGCCGGTGTGCTCGTTCGGATCCTCGCGGTCGCGCTTCCGCTCGGCCTGATCGCGCTGGCCGGCTGGCTCGCCGGCCGCACCGTCCGGCGCCGCCGGCGCGAGTCCGCGCTGGCCTGACGCCGGACCGGCGAAGCGGCTGCCGGGCCTGCGTATCCTCGTCGTTGTGCCCGCAATCACCGCGACCCACTTCACGGACCCCGCCTGTCCCTGGGCGTACTCCGCCCGCCCGGCCCACGCGCGCCTGCGCTGGCGCTTCGGCGACCGGGTGGAATGGCGGCTCGTCCTAATCGGCCTCAGCGAGTCGGCCGAGGCGTATGAGCGGCGCGGCTACACGCCGGACCGGCTGCTGGCGAGCCAGGAGCGGTTCTCGGGGCGTTTCGGGATGCCGTTCTCGTTCGAGCGCAAGCCGCGCATGGCCGGGACGGCGCGCGCGTGCCGCGCGATCGTCGCGGCGAGAGAGCTCGACCCCGCGCTGGGCGAGGGCGCGTTCCGCGCCCTGCAGGGGCTTCAGTTCACGTCTGCCCGGCTGCTCGACGACGACGACGACCTGCGCGCGGTGCTGGCGGGCGTTCCCGGGCTGGACGCCGAGGCGATCGTGGCCCGCGTCGACGAGCCGGACGTCGTGGCCGCGTACGAGGCGGATCGCCGGCTGGCCCGCTCCGCGCAGGGCTCGCCGACCCACGCTCAGGGGCGCTCCTCCACCAGCGACGGGCCGGTCCGGTACACCGCGCCCTCGGTGATCTTCGGGCACGAGGACGGCCGCTCGGTCGAGGTGGGCGGCTTCCAGCCGTTCGAGGCGTACGACACCGCGCTCGCGAACCTCGACCCGCGCCTCGAGCGGCGGCCCGCGCCGGGCGACGCGCTCGACGCACTGCGCGAGTTTCCCGAGGGACTCTGCACCGCGGAGCTGGCGAGCGTCATGCGCCCGTCCGATCTCGTCGACGCCGACCCCGAGGCGACCGCAGCGGAGCTGGCCGAGCTGGAGCAGTGCGGGGCCGTGACCCGCGAGCCGGCCGGGAACGACGCCGTGTGGCGTGCCGCCGAGCTAGGGCCTGGCGCCGGGGGTGGCGACCGCCTTAGCGGCGAGCTCGCAGGCCGCCGCGAGTGACTCCGCGAGGGAGGCCCCCGAGGCGCGGGCGTGCAGCAGGCCCGCCGCGAAGGCGTCGCCCGCGCCCGTGCTGTCGATAGCGGACTCGACCGGGACAGCGGCCGCCCGCAGCAGCTCCTCGCCGTTCGTCCACAGAGCCCCGTCCGGGCCCAGCTTCACGACCGCCTCGCCCACCCGGCCGGCCAGCGCCCGCGCCGCCCGCTCCGGTGCGCTCTCGCCCGTGAGCGCGTGCGCCTCGGACGCGTTCGGCAACAGAAGCTGGGCGTCCTCGCAGGCGTCGAGGAACGCTTCCGACAGGAGCGCGGACGACGACGGGTCGACCGAGATGGTCATGCCGCTCGCTCGCGCGCGGGCCATCGCCTCCAGCGCGGCCGGGCGCGAGCCCGGCCGGAGCAGCGCGTAGCCCACGACGTGCAGGTGCCCGTCCCCCGCGAGCACGTCGTCCGGAAGGTCGTCCGGCGCCAGCGCGTCGTTCGCGCCGGGGTCGGGCGCCATCGTCCGCTCACCGTCGGGGCCCACCAGGACGATGCACGTGCCCGTGGGCAGCTCGGGATCCACGCCGAGCCGTGCGTCCACGCCAAGCGCGCGCAGCTCGTCGCGCGCGCCCCGGCCGCGGTCGTCGTCGCCCACGCGTCCGGCGAGCACGGGACGCTCGCCCGCGGCCGCGAGCCACGCGGCTGTGTTGGCCGCCGAGCCGCCCCCGTGGAAGCGGACGACCGCCGGCGAGTCGCTGCCCGGCGCCAGCGGCCCCGAGAGCCGAGCCACGACGTCGACCATGACGTCGCCCAGCACCACCACCCGGCTCACCTCGACAGCTCGCTCGCGATCTCGGCCGCGAGCCGCGCGTTGCGCAGCACGAGGCGGACGTTCGCCTCCAGGCTCGCGCCCTCCGTCTCGCGCGCGAGGTAGTCGAGCAGGAACGGCGTCGCGTCCTTCCCCGTCACGCCGTCGCGCTCCGCGGCCGCCAGCCCCTCCTGCAGCACGCGGTCGTGGAGGCCCGGGTCGAGCTGCTCGTCCTCCGGGAGCGGGTTCGCCACCACCACCGCGCGGTCGTCCGTCCCGAGCTCACGGCGCGCCCCCGCGACCGCCGCGACCTCCGCCACCGAGTCGACCCGCCACCCCACCGGGTGGCCCGAGTCCGACAGGTAGAAGCCGGGGAACCGGTCGGTCCCGTAACCCAGCACCGCGACGCCCAGCGTCTCGAGCCGCTCGAGCGTCGCCCCCACGTCGAGAATCGACTTCACCCCCGCGCACACCACCACGATCCCCGTACGCGCGAGTGCGTGGAGATCGGCGGACTCGTCCCAGGTGTCGCGCGCGCCGCGATGAACCCCGCCGAGCCCACCCGTCGCGAACGTCCGGATGCCCGCCCGCGCGGCGAGGTGGGCCGTCGCGGCCACCGTCGTGCCGCCGTAGCCGCCGCGAGCGGCGAGCGGCGCGAGGTCGCGGACGCCGCACTTCACCACGTCGTCTCGCTCCGCGATCTCGGCGAGCGCCTCGTCGCGCAGTCCCACGCGCGCCTCGCCGGCCACCACCGCGACGGTCGCGGGCACGGCCCCGGCGTCCCGGACGCTCGACTCGAGCTCGCGGGCTACCGCCAGGTTGCGCGGCCGCGGGAGGCCGTGGCTGACGATCGTGCTCTCGAGCGCGACCACCGGCCGGCCGGCCGCGAGCGCCTCCGCGACATGAGGGTCGACGATCATCGTGCGCCGCCGGCGCTAGGCGTCCGTCTCGACGCGCACCGAGAAACCCTCCTCGCGTGCGGCGTCGAGGATCTCCCGGCTGTTATCGGGCCCGCGCGTCTGGAGCACCAGCTTGATCGCTGTCTCGCGCACGTGGATCTCGATCCCGTCGCGCAGGTGCTCCACGTCCACGACGTTGCCGCCGCGGTCCGCCACCACGCGCAGCAGGCCGGCGAGCGCGCCCGGGCGGTCCGGCACGACGGTCGAGAGCACCATCCGGCGGCCGGCGGCGGTCTCGCCAAGCCGGATCGCCTCTGACAGCAGCGAGACGTCGACGTTGCCGCCCGACAGCACCGCGCACACCGAGCCTTCCTCGGGCGGGTCCACGCGGCCGTGCATGAGCGCCGCCACGGCCACCGCGCCGGCGCCCTCCACCACCAGCTTCGAGCGCTCGAGCAGCAGCACCATCGCCTGGGCGACCTGGTCGTCCGAGACCGTCACCACCTCGTCCACGTAGCGCTGCACCAGCGGCAGCGTGAAGTCACCGGGGCGCTTGACGGCTATCCCGTCACAGATCGTGTTCGCGGAGCGGGCGCCGATCGGCCGCTCGGCGGCCAGCGAGTCGATGTAGGGCGCGCAGGCCTCGGCCTGGACGCCCACCACGCGCACGCCGTCGAGGGCATTCGCCAGCGCAAGCCCGATTCCGCTCGCCAGCCCGCCGCCGCCGAGCGGCACCACGACGAGCCTCAGATCCGGCGCCTGCCGGGCCAGCTCGAGCCCGATGGTGCCCTGGCCGGCCACGACCTGCGGCTGGTCGAACGCGTGCACCACGGTCATGCCTTCCGCCTCGGCGAGCCGGCCGGCCTCGGCCTGCGCCTCGTCGTAGCCGCCCTCCACGAAGCGCACCTCGCCGCCGTACTGACGGACGGCCGCAACCTTGGCGAGCGGCGCCTGCGCCGGCATCACGAGCACGGCCCGCGCCCGCGCCTCGCGCGCAGCGAAGGCAACCGCCTGCGCATGGTTCCCCGCGCTCGCCGCCACCACTCCCGCGTCGAGCGCCTCCCGGGGCAGCCCGCGGATCATGTGCGTTGCGCCGCGCGCCTTGAAGGACCCCGTGAGCTGGAGGTTCTCCGCCTTGACGAGCACGCGCGTGCCCATGCGGCGCGAGAGCTCGCCCGCCGACAGCAGCGGCGTCTCGCGGACGCGGCCCGTCAGGGCGCGCGCCGCGCTCTCGACGTCGGCGAATGTGACGGCTTCTTCCGGGGCGACGGCCACTCAAGGTGGGATTATGCGCCTCATGTCCACCGCGGACGAGACGGTCCGCCTCCTCGCAGGCACGGAGGTGTTCGGCGACCTCGAGCAGCCGGAGCTCGAGGCGGTGGCCCAGGTGGCCGTCCCGCGCCGCTGGGAGCGCGGCGAGGTGATCTTCCGCGAGGGCGACGTGGGCGACACCTGCTACGTGCTGCGGTCGGGTGCCGTGGTGCTGACGCGCGAGCACCAGGACGGCCGCATGGTCGCCCTCGCCGAGCTCCGAGCGGGCATGCTGTTCGGCGAGCTGGCGATGTTCCGGGGCGACACGCGGTCGGCCACGGCCGAGGTGGTCGAGCCCGCCACGGCGGTGGCGCTCCTGGCCGGCGACGTCCAGCGCCTGATCCGACGTCACCCCGACCTGGCGCTCAAGCTGCTCGCGACGCTCGCGGAGAGGGTCAGCCGGACGAACGAGCGGCTGTTCCAGCAGTCGTTTCAGACGGTGGCCGGCCGGGTGGCCAGCGCGCTGCTCGGCCAGACGGTCGCGCGGCAGGCGGACGGCGCTCCGGACGTGGACGTCCTGATCCGCTCGACCCAGGCCGAGATCGCCAATCTCGCCGGCACCTCGCGCGAGAGCTGCAGCCGCTTCCTCGCGACGCTCGAGCGCGCCGGGATCGTCACCCTGGGGCGTGGAAAGGTCACGGTGCATGACCCGGCGCGACTCCGAAACTACATCCACTGACCGCCGCCGGATGGTCGAACGCCAGCTCCGGCGGCGCGGGATCGACGACGAGCGCGTGCTGGCGGCGATGGAGGAGGTGCCGCGCGAGCTGTTCCTCCCCGAGGGCCAGCGCGGGCGCGCGTACCGCGACGGCGCCGTGCGGATCGGCGAGGGCCAGACGATGTCCCAGCCCTGGATCGTGGCCTGCATGGCGCAGCTGCTCGAGCTCGAGGGGTCTGAGACCGTGCTCGAGGTCGGGACGGGCTCGGGCTACGGCGCCGCGGTGCTCTCCCGCCTGTGCCGCGAAGTCGTGACCATCGAGCGCTACGAGAGCCTCGCGGTCCAGGCCGAGCAGGTGCTTCACGAGCTGGGGTACGACAACGTGGTGGTGGGCGTGGGCGACGGGTCGCTCGGGGCGCCGGAGCGCGCGCCCTTCGGCGGCATCTCGGTCACGGCCACGGCGCAGGATCGCCCCCCGGACGCGCTGTTCGACCAGCTCGCGCCGGGTGCCGCGCTCGTCTGCCCCGTGGAGCGCGACGGCCGCGAGCTGCTGATGCGCTTCCGCGACGGCCGCGAGGAGCCCATCACCGGCGTCCGCTTCGTGCCGCTCGTGTGCGAGGACGAGCCGTGATCCGCGAGTTCTCCGCGGGCGGCCTCGTGCTCCGCAACCTGCGCGGCCGCCCTCACCTCGCGGTCGTGCGCGTGCGTGACGGGATCCTCGCGCTGCCGAAGGGCCACCCGGAGAAGGGCGAGTCGATGCAGGACGCCGCGCTGCGGGAGGTGCGGGAGGAGACCGGCCTCACGGCCACGCCGGTCGAGAAGCTCGGCGACATCCGCTACTGGTACGCCCGCGACGGCGACCGCGTGCTCAAGGTGGTGAGCTTCTTCCTGCTCCGCTACCGCTCCGGGCGGCTCGCCGATCACGACCACGAGGTCGAGGAGGCGCTCTGGATACCGCTCGAGGAGGCGTCCGGGCGGCTCGCCTACAAGGGCGAGAAGGAGATGGCCGAAACCGCGTTGTCGCGCGTAGCGCGCGGCAGCTAGTCTGCCCCGACCGTGTTCGTCCTCAATTTCTATTCACCTGTCTTCGTCGACCAGCTGAAGCGCGGCCGGAAGACGGCGACCATCCGCCTCGGCGACAAGGGCAAGAAGTACCGCAAGGGCGAGGTCGTGATGATCACGGTGGGCTTCCAGCACTCGCCGCGGCAGAAGATCTTCGACGCCGTGATCGACAGCGTCGAGGTGAAGCAGGTCCAGGACCTATCCCCGCGCGACATCGAGCACGACAACCCCGAGTTTCGCCGGCTCGACGAGATGGTGCACTTCCTCGAGCAGATCTACGGCCGCAAGGTCGAGATGGACGACACCGTCACGGTCGTCCGCTTCTCGCAGATCTCGGACCGCCCGTCCGAGATCCAGGAGCGCATGCGCAGAGACGCTCCCGCCCAGAACTGAGTGGCTGCACGGCGGGCGCCGCCGCCGCTGACCCACATGCAGACCGAAAAAGGCCTCCTCTCTTGGCACTCTCGCTGCTAGAGTGCCAAGCCTGACTTTGCAAGAACGTCAAGTGGAGGTAGAACGCATGAATCTCAAGCCTCTGGGCGATCGCCTCATCGTGCAGGCGATCGAGGAGGACGAGACCACCGCAAGCGGCATCGTCCTCCCCGACACCGCGAAGGAGAAGCCCCAGAAGGGCAAGGTCCTGGCGGTTGGAGAGGGGAAGTGGGACGAGGATGGCGAGAAGCGCATCCCGCTCGATGTCGCCGAGGGCGACACGGTCCTGTATTCGAAGTACGGCGGCACCGAGGTCGAGGTAGAGGGCCAGGATCTGCTCGTGCTTCGTGAGTCGGATGTGCTCGCCAAGGTCGCGGGCTAGGAGGAAAGGCAGACATGGCTCACAAGGAACTGAAGTACGACGTAGACGCGCGCAAGGCGCTCGAGGATGGCGTCAACGCCGTCGCGAACGCCGTCAAGGTCACGCTCGGCCCGAAGGGCCGCTACGTCGTGATCGACAAGAAGTTCGGTGCTCCCACCATCACCAACGACGGCGTATCGATCGCTCGTGAGATCGAGATCGAGGACCCGTTCTCGAACCAGGGCGCCCAGCTCGTCCGCGAGGTGGCCACCGCCACCAACGACGTCGCGGGCGACGGCACCACCACCGCCACCGTGCTTGCACAGACGATCGTGCGGGAGGGCCTGAAGAACGTCGCGGCGGGCGCGAACCCGCTCGGCCTGAAGCGCGGCATCGAGAAGGCCGTGGACCAGGTCGTGGACCGCATCAAGGAGGTCTCCACCGAGATCTCCGGCAAGGACCAGATCGCTCGTGTCGCGGCCATCTCCGCGGCCGACGACGAGATCGGCGACGTGATCGCCGACGCGATCGACAAGGTCGGCAAGGACGGGGTCGTGAACGTCGAGGAGGGCCAGACGTTCGGCATGGACCTCGAGTTCACCGAGGGCATGCAGTTCGACAAGGGCTACATCTCGCCGTACATGGTCACCGACCAGGAGCGCATGGAGGCGGTCCTCGAGGATCCGTACATCCTCATCGCCAACCAGAAGATCGGCTCGGTCCGGGACGTGCTCCCGGTGCTGGAGCAGGTCATCCAGTCGGGCAAGCCGATCCTGGTGATCGCCGAGGACGTGGAGGGCGAGTCCCTCGCGACCTTCGTGGTCAACAAGCTCCGCGGCACCTTCACCGGCGTCGCGGTCAAGGCTCCCGGCTTCGGCGACCGCCGCAAGCGCATGCTCGAGGACATCGCGATCCTCA
>DASSVP010000126.1:0-11430 GCA_035705985.1 Thermoleophilaceae bacterium | reverse complement strand
CACCGACGCCGCACCGAAGGCGGCCGCGCCGATCAACAACAGGCGGCGGCGGCCGATCCGATCGCCGAGCGTCCCCATCGTGACAAGGAAGCCCGCAACGAGGAAGCCGTAGATGTCGACGATCCAGAGCAGTTCGGTGCCGCTCGGATCGAGATCCGCGGCGAGCGACGGAACAGCGAGCGTGAGGACGGTGAGGTCCATCGCGTACAACAGGCATGGCAACGCGATCACGGCGAGGCCGATCCAGTCGCGGCGCGTGGCGCGCAGGGGCGGCGCGATGTCGTTGTCCGTGATGTGCGGCTCGCGTGGTGCCATCCGTCCTCCAAACGCTCTCCGATGCCTACCGCTTCTGTGGCGGCGGGAAGCCGTGGTGTTACACCCGGATCAAGAGCCGAACGAGCGTACGATCCGGTCGCGCATCTCAGCCGAGACGGATTCGCCGGCGAGGTCGCGCAGCGACCCCGCGAGCGTCCGCATCTGGGCTAGGTACTCGCTGCAGCCGGGGCAGGTCCGGAGGTGGCGCTCGAGCCGGCTCGCAACCGCGGCCGGCAGCGCGCCCTCGAGATAGTCCGTCAGCAGCTCGACCACCTCGATGCAGGGAAGGTCGCCGCCTTGATCTTGTGAGGGCCGACGCGTCATCGTTCGGAGATTCGCTCCATCTCTCCCGTGTCACCGTCGGTCGCGGGCGTTACGGCGCCCAGGTAGTCCTCGATCGCGCTCCGCACCCGGCTCCGGCCACGGTGCAGCAGGATGCGCTGGTTTCCGCCGGACAGCTCGAGCGCGGCGCAGACCTCCTCGGCGCTCCAGCCCTCGATGTCGCGCAACGCGATGACGGTCCTCTGCGCGGGGGGCAGGTCGGCGATCGCCGTGGCGATGACGGCGCGTGCCTCGCCGGCGAGCAGGCCCTCCTCGGGAGTCGGCCAGCGGGCGGGCGGGACGGCCCAGTGGCCGGGGTGGAGCTCGTGGTCCGCGGGAAGGAAGCGATCGGGATCCACGGCGGGCTCACCCGTGTCCTCCGCCGCGGCGAGCGCGGAGAAGGGGGTGCTGCGGGCCTCCCGGCCGCCGGCACGCTTGGCGACGTTCGTGAGTATGCGGAAGATCCAGGTCTGGAGTGAGGCGCGGCCCTCAAAGCGGTCGATGCCGCGGATCACGCCGATCCAGGCCTCCTGCACGGCCTCCTCGGCCGCAGCGCGGTCCCGGACGTAGGCGGTGGCGACTCGCAGCATCGCGCGGCTATGGCGGTCGACCAGCCACGCGAAGGCGTCGCCATCACCCGCACGAAGCGCAGCGACCACGCTCTCGTCGTCGTATGCCCGCACTCAGCTACTGACCGGCAAAGGCGGTGAAAGTCATCGATGGATCCGTGAGCGCCGTCAGCCGTGCGGCTCGGTGAAGCCCGGCTCCTCGGGCTCCTTCACCTCGCGGTCCCGCTCCCAGCCCTCGTGCTCGAGCGTCAGGGACTCGAACGCGACCGCGCCCGCGTTCGCCGCGAGCTCGCCCAGCGCGGTGTACTCCGACGGCCAGCAGCGGAACACGTGGAAGGCCGTCACCACCTGGCCCGCCTCGTTCATGAGCTCGATCACGATGTCCTTGCGGAAGTCGCGGAGCGAGGCCTCCGAGCCGAGTCCGGCGCCGAAGTTCCAGACCTTGTTCGCCCACTGCTCGAACTCCACGTCGTGCGTGCGCCCGCGCTCGAGCGTGATCGGCTCGAAGCTCGTGACGCCGGGCGAGCGGCGCTGCACGCTGGCGTCGCCTCCCTCCCGGTGCGTGACGACCTGGGTGCGCCGCCGCAGCGGGGTGACGCGGGACACGCCCGCCACGTAGCGCCCGTCCCACTTCACCCGGAACTTGAAGTTCTTATAGGGGTCGAAGCGCTGCGGGTTGACGCTGAACGAGGGCATCGCCTGAGACGTGCGTTCGACGTCAGGCGGCGGCCTTCCTGCCGAGGCAGCGGTAGAGCGCGTCGCGGAGCGGCTTCTCGCGTGGGTCGTCGTTCAGGTGGAAGCCGAGCCGGTTCATCACGTACGCGAACGCGACGCCGCGATCCGGGTCGCCGAACGCGAACGAGCCGCCCGCGCCGGGGTGGCCGAAGGCGCGGTCGCCCGAGCCGAAGCGGAACGGCCCGAGCGGGCGCGCGAAGCCGAGCGAGAAGGCGGTGTCGACCTTCAGCACCTGGTCGCGCCAGCCCTCGCTCGGCGGCGCGGGGAAGCGGGTCAGCTCGTCGAGGGTCTCCCGGCTCAGCCCAAGCTCCGGCGGGTCGGCGACGAACGCGGCGTAGGCGCGCGCGATGTCGCGCGCGGACCCGATCGCACCGCCGGCCGGGAACTCCACCTCCCTGTACTCCGAGCGGTCGAGATCCGCCGGGCGGCGCAGGCGCGGATTCGCGAATGCGCGGAACGTCAGCGAGCGCGGGTTCAGCATCGAGAGCGCCATCGGGCGCGGGAGGTCGCGCGCCTGCGGGATGGCCTTCCACGCGGGGATGCGCTCGATGCGCGCCAGGCGGTCGCGCGGGAAGTCGGCCGGCGCGCCGAAGTACACCTCGAGGCCGAGCGGCGCGGCGATCTCCTCGGCAAAGAAGCGCCCGAGCGTCCGGTTCTCCGGATCCACCCGCCGCATCAGCTCACCCTCGTACCAGCCGAGGCTCACGCCGTGGTAGCCGTGCCTGGTGCCGGGCTTCCAGACCGGCGGCTGCTTCGCGACGGCGGCGGCAAGGCGATCGAAGTCCTGGAGGACCTTCGAGTCGAGCCGCTCGTCCACCAGCGGCAGCCCCGCCTCGTGGCCAAGCAGCTGGCGGACGGTGACGTCCTCCTTGCCCGCCTGGGCGAACTCGGGCCAGTAGGTGGCCACCCGTTCGTCGTAGTCGAGCCAGCCGCGCGAATGCGCTAGCGCAAGCGTCATCGCGGCGAGCCCCTTCGACGTCGAGTACACGAGCACGAGCGTGTCCTCGCGCCACGGCTCGCCGTCCCGGGCGTCCCGCACCCCTCCCCAGAGGTCCACGACCTTCTCGCCGCCGGCGTACGCCGCAACCGCCGCGCCCAGCTCGCCGCGCTCATCGAAGTTGCGCTCGAACTCCCTGCGCACGTCCTCGAACCCCTGTGCGACCGATCCCTCGACCACGTGGGAAACCTACACGCGAGCTCCGCCCTGCCCTCCCTTGCGATCATGCGGGCATGCCTCCGCTTCGCGCAAGGGAGCGTGCGCAGCTTCCGGACAGCGCCTTCGCGTACGTTGACTCGAACGGCAGGCGTCGCCTCCCGATTCACGATGCCTCGCACGTCCGGAACGCGCTCGCAAGGTTCAACCAGGTCGCCTTCGAGGACGACGCCGCGCGCGACCGGGCGCGCAGCCGGCTGCTCAGGGCGGCCAAGAAGCATGGGATCATGCCGATTGGCTTCATCAGCGCGCAGCTGCAACCGCAGCGGAAGCTGCCGAGGGGCCAGGTCACGTTCCTCCTGGCGGATATCGAGGGTTCGACCGAACTGCTCCGGCAGCTCGGTGACGAGTACGCGTCGGTGCTCTCAGATGTCCGCCGACGTGTGGGCGCGGCTGTCCGTGAGGCGGGTGGCCATAAGGTGTCTGCTCGCGGCGACGACATCTTCGCGGTCTTCACGGAAGCGCCGGCGGCGCTCCGGGCGGCGCTCGCCGTTCAGCGCGCGATGCGGGCGGGGCCATGGGCCGGCGGGAGCGACGTGCGGCTCCGCACCGGCCTCCATCGCGGCCGTCCGGAGCTCACCGACACCGGCTACGTGGGCCTGTCGGTTCACGCGGCCGCGCGCATCTGCTTCGCGGCCCACGGCGGCCAGATCCTGTTGTCGGCAGCCGTGCGCGCGGCCCTTGAGCCGCTGCCGGAAGACGTGAGCCTGCGGGGCCTCGGGGCGTGGCGGTTCCGCGGCCTGCCCGAGCCGATCGAGCTCTTTCAGGCCGAGGCGCCCGGGCTGCCCGTGGACTTCCCGGTCCTCCGCTCGGCGCTCCCGGCCGAGTAGACGCGTTCGCCTCCAGGCTCACGCCGCGAGCGTCTCCGGCAGGCCGAACCAGCCGAAGACGGACCCGTCGAACGTGACGATGTCGGCGACCTCCCCATTCGTGATGCCCAGGACGTCGAGCGCCATCGCCGTGTAGGACTCGTCGCCCGGCTTGCGGACGTAGTTCGCCACCGCGGGCTGCCGGTTGGCTCGCGTGATGACGCAACGCAGCGAGCCGAACGCGTCGCTGCCAAAGCCGCCGTCGATCCAGGACTCGACAACTGCGTCACGCCCCACCCAAACTCCCGGGTACGGCGGCATCGAGAAGCGCACGCCCTCGCTCAGAAGCCGCTTGAATGCGAGCGGCTCCGGCGTCTCGCTGTACTCGACGATGCGCTTCAGGAGCTCGCGCTCGGCGGCCGTGGCGTCGGTGTCCGAAGGCCACTCGTCGCGGCGCTCGGGCAGGTGCTCGTGCATCGCCGCGCGGGCGCGTTGAAGCGCGCTGTTCACCGCCGGCACGGTCGTCTCCAGCACGGTCGCGGTTTCGTTTGCAGAGCAGCCGAGCACTTCCCGGAGGATGAGCACCGCGCGCTGCAGCGGCACGAGCCGCTGGATCGCGACGAGATAGGCGAGCTCGATCGTCTCCTTGGAGGCGATCGCCGCCTCCGGGTCCTCACCGGCGTCGGGCAGCTCGTCCAGCAGCTCGTCGGGATAGGGCTGGAGCCAGAGCACCTCCCCGGCCGGAGAGACGGCACGGGGACGCTTGTCCAGGGCGTCCAGGCAGGCGTTCGTCGCGATCTTGTAGAGCCACGCACGGAGCGACGAGCGGCCCTCGAACGTCTCACGCGAACGCCACGCCCGCAAGAAGGTCTCCTGAACCAGGTCCTCGGACTCCTCGAACGAGCCGAGCATCCGGTAGCAGTGCACGTGGAGCTCACGCCGATGGCGCTCGACGCTCGCGGTGAACGAGGCGTGGTCGGCGTCGCTGTGTGGATGTGGTGCGGTGGAGGTCATGCTCCTTGTGACGGCCCAACCCGCGAAAATCATCGCGCACCGAGGACGCGGGGTACGATCGGAGCGTGCCCGACCGCCTCTACTTCACGGAGTCCGACGCGGCCAATGAGCTGATCGCGTCGGACCCGATGGCGCTGCTGGTCGGCTTCGAGCTCGATCAGCGCGTGACGGTCATCAAGGCGTTCGAGGGCCCGCTGGCGTTGAAGCAGCGGCTCGGCGCTATCGACGCCGCCACGCTGGCGTCTGCCGATCTCGAGCCGGTTTTCTTCGAGAAGCCCGTGATCCACCGCTATCCGCGGTCGATGGCCAAGCGAGTTCACGAGCTGGCCGTACACGTGCGCGACCGCTATGACGGCGATGCTGCGCGTGTCTGGGAGGACGCGGCGGACGGGGACGAGCTGCGCCGGAACATCCTCGGACTCCCTGGGTTCGGCGAGATGAAGGCTGCGTCGCTGGGGGCCGTTCTCTTCAAGCACTTCGGGGTGGAGGCCGCCCGCGAGCTGATGCCGCCGCATCCGACACTCGGCGACGTCGACTCCCCGCAGGCGCTCGAGGAGTATCAGGCGGCGAAGACCGCCAACAAGGCGGAGTGGGCCAAGGCCCGAGCCGGCTGATCGACGGGTGACCATCGTTCCGCTTGGCCGGGGCGGCGACCACGTGGCCCATCTCGTCGACGACCGTCTGGTGGTTCGCTTCCGCGTGGATGGCGACGTCGTGGACGCCGCCGCCTCGGTGGAGCGTGACGCCGCCGTTCTCGCGCTCGCCGCCGAGCTGTCGCCGCTCCCGGTGCCGCGGGTCGAGTTCGTCGAGCCCGGAGCGGGCTGCCTCGCCTACGAGCTGCTGCCCGGTGTGCCCCTGCTCGATGTCGCGGAAGCCGTGCGAGCGCAGCACGCGGCCGCCGTCGCCGAGCGGCTCGGCCGCCTCCTGCGCGCCCTCCACGCCGTGCCGCGCGAGCGGGTGGCGTCGCTCGTGGACTCCGACGACCCGCCCATGGCGGACCGGGTCGCCGAAGCGGCGGAGCACTACGCCGAGGCGCGCGCCGCGATCCCGGCGGGCCACCGCCCCGCCGTCGAGGCGTTCCTCGAGGCCATTCCTCCGGCTGGGGCCGGCGAGCTCGTCTTCTCGCACAACGACCTGGGCATCGAGCACGTCCTCGTGGACCCGCGCTCGCTCGACGTCACGGGCGTGATCGACTGGAGCGACGCCGCTCTGGTGGACCCGGCCCGGGACTTCGGGCTCGTGCTACGCGACCTCGGCCCGGCCGCGCTCGACATCGCGCTGTCGGCCTACCGGCCCGGCGACGAAGCCTGCCTGCGGCAGCGCGCGAAGTTCTACGCCCGCGCCGCGCTGCTGGAGGACCTCGCGTTCGGCCTCGAGACCGGTCGGCGCGAGTACGTTGACAAGAGCGTCGCCGCCCTTGACTGGCTGTTCACGCCGTGAGATAGTTCGCGTGCATGATAAGTATCGTTGCTGCGAAGCACCAAACGGAGACGCTGGCCGCGCTCGCGCACGAGGTCCGCCTGGGCATCGTGACGTTGCTGGCGAGCCGCCCCCACACGGCCACCGAGATCCACGACGCGTGCGACATCGCCGCGCCCGCGGTGAGCCGCCATCTCCGGGTGCTTCGCGAGGCCGGGCTCATCGAGGAGCGCCGGCCGGACGACGACAGGCGGGTGCGCATCTACACGCTGAGGACCGAGTCGATCGGCGAGCTGGCGAGCCGGCTCGACGAGCTCTCGCGCGGCTGGCAGGCGCAGCTCGACTCGTTCAAGGACTTCGTCGCCCTCCGCACGGAGCGAGCAAAGGACTCCGCGTGACCGTGGGCGAACCGGTTGCCGCCACAGCGGAGGTCGTCGTCGGAGCCAACCCGGACGACGCCTTCGCGATCTTCACCGACGAGGTCGGCCTCTGGTGGCGCCCCGGGACCGCCTACTGGAACGACCCGGAGCGCGGGCTGACAGTGCGCATCGAGCCCCACGTGGGCGGCAGGTTCGTGGAGGTCCACGACCTGGACAGCGGCGAGGGGTTCGAGGTCGGCCGCGTGACCGCCTGGGAGCCGGGCAGGCGCCTCGCGCTGACGTGGACGCAGGTCGGCTGGCCACAGGGCGCCACCACCGACGTCGAGATCAGCTTCGAGCCCTGCGACGACGGCACCCGGGTGCGCCTGCGGCACTCCGGGTTCGAGCGCGTCCCGGACGCCGCGGCCTTCGTCGGCGGCTATGACGCGGGATGGAAGGAACTGCTCGGCTGGTTCGCCGGGCACGCAATGGAGGAGAGCGAATGAAGTACGTCGTGCTTTACGAGACCGCCGACGACGTCCTCGAGACGGCGCCGATCCACTTCCCCGCGCACGCGGAGCGGCTCCAGCGCTTCCACGCCGACGGGCGCGCGCTGATGGCGGGCGCGTTCGGCGATCCCGAGCGCGAGGGCTCGATGGCGATCTTCAGCTCGCGCGAGGCCGCGGAGGACTTCATCTCCGACGACCCGTTCGTGAAGAACGGCGTCGTGCGCGGGTACGAGATCCGGGAGTGGAACGAGGGCCTGGCGCCCTAAGGCGTCGCGGCCGGCTCGCGCGTGGCTCCGTTCTCGGCGTGCAGGAGCCGGCGGGCGAGCGCGGCCGCAGGGCGCGCGCCGCCGCGGGCGGCCGCCGCCACGAGGATGTGGTTGCGCCACCATGAGTCCGCGTCGTGCCAGACGCTCTCGGTGTGCGCGACGCGGGCCCTGAACGCGTCCTCCGCGTTCTCGCACTCCTTTCCGTGCTCAGCGTCGAGCCATTCCCGCAGCAGCTGCCACAGCGCCGCGTGGTGGTCGCACAGGGCGGCGAGCAGGAAGCGCCGCGGCCCGCGGCCCTTCGAGTCCTGGGTCCGCAGGGTCGCCTGGAGCATCCTCATGTTCCGCACCACGGGCGGATCCGTATCGCGCACCTTCGGCGCCGCTTCGCCGATCGCGGCCAGCCGGGCGTCGGCGTCCTTGACCGCCGCGTCGGCGAGCTCGCGCGCCACGGCCGCCGACGATCCCTGGTCGAGCCGGCTCTCGCAGAACGGGTCCTCCTCGTAGAGCGGGAACTTCACCGCGAGCCGGTCCAAGCCGTTCGCGTCCGCCCAGCGGCGCAGGTGGTCGAGCAGCTCGAAGCGCGTGCGCCAGTGCCGGTAGTCGACCGCCAGCGCGCGCACCAACCGCCAGGTCTCCTGCTCGTCGGCCCACCATCTGAGCACCGTGTGGACGTCGGGGTGTCCGTCGAGCGCCCGCCCGCGCGCGTGCCAGGTCCGCTCCAGCAGCTGGGAAGTCTGCACGAGGAGGTCCACGACGTACCGCGAGCTCTCGAGGCGCTGCGGGTGCGGCGGCCGCAGCCGGGTGGCTCCGCCGGCCGGGAAGTAGACCGCCTCGAAGTCCTTGAAGGCGTCGTGCGCGCGCAGCCCGTCCAGGTCGGGGTCCTCGCTGAGGAGCCAGTCGCGCCGTCCGCTGATGTACGCGCTGTCGGCGTGGCCGGTGGCCTTTTCGAGCCGCTCGACCGCCTCGCGCGCGAAGGCCGCGCTCACGCCGGTCGCCTCGCATGACCTGTGGTCGAGGAGCGGGAGCGCGTAGGCGCACGCGGCGTTGTAGTGCTCGTGCCAGCGCGTGAACTCGGAGCCGTGCTCGATCTCCTTCACCCGCTCCGTGATCGCCTCCACCCTCGGGGGCGTCGCCGCGGCGTCGACGTCGCGGAGCCGCTGCCGGAGCCACTCGAGCCGCAGCTCGATGCAGAGCATCGTGAGCCTCACGCTCTCGGGACTCAGGCCCACGCGCCGGTCGTGGAGCAGCCGGCGCGAGTCGGCCAGGAGGACCTGCGCCTCGTCGAGCGCGGCCAGCGCGAACAGCTCCCGGAGCTCGAGATAGCGCCGGTCGTCGGAGCTCTCGGGGGCCTCAGCGGGAGCCACCTCCTCGAGGAGCTTGGCCGGATCCCGCGTACCCACCCGGTGGTCCTCGTGCTTCTCCGCGACCTTCTGCATCCCCTTGCCGAGGTCGCCCCGCAGCCTCGAGCGCAGCTCGCGCCTGCGGGTGTCGCGCTCGGTCCAGGTGCCGTCCGGACGTCCCGTCCGCCACCACTGCGCGCCGAGCTCGCTGCCGCCGAGCAGGATGACGCACCGGTAGCGGGCCACCAGGCGTGCGCGCCGGCGCTCCGCCCGGGCGGGGAAGCCGTCGTGACGCCACAGGCGACCCTTGGGGCGCGCGCCATCGACGGACAGCATTCCCATGTACGTCGCCAGCGCGTCCAGGTGCAGCGCGAGCTTCTCCTGAAGCTGCCCGATGTGGAGCCGGAGCGCCATGTTCTTCGGGTCCTCGACGGAGGCGCGGAAGTAGCAGTCGAGCGCCTCGTCGTACCGGCGCTCGCGCTCGAAGTCGACCCCGGACTCGTACGCGCGCAGCAGCCTGCCGGGCATGACGTAGCGGCGCCACGTGGCCCACGGGGTCCGGCACAGCCGCGTCCTGGTGAGGATCGCCGCGGTCGCGTAATCGGCCGCGGTGGTCACCGCCTCCTCCCAGCTCGCGCCCCAGACCGTCTCCGGCGGGCTGCCGCCGTCGGGCAGCTGCACAACCTGCACCGTCAGGCCGAAGCGGGGCGCCTCCTGGCGCTCCACCAGCACACCGTGCACCTGCCAAGCGTGCCGGGGCTTCGCCGCCCGGACGAGGCTGAGCAGGCTGCCGAGCATGTTGCTCGCGTCGACGCCGCCGCGGCCGAGCACCTCCAGGAAGTCGCCCTCGGAAGCCGCGCCCGGCACCGGCTTCGGCGCCTGGAGCCGAACCCCCGCCAGGCGCTTGCGGAACTGAAGCGTCAGCTGCTCGACGTCACACTCGCCGACCGAGCCGCCCGTGGTGAACGGCTCGACCTCGATGCGACCCGGCCGGTACGCCAGCCACTCGAGCCAGATGTGCCGGAACGAGTACGCAAGCGTCACGAGAGCGACGCTCACGAGCGCGACCGTCGGCGCGGTGTGCGACGAGGCGATCAGCACGGCATCGAAGAACCCGTCCGACTCGGCGGGCGGGCCGCTCCCCGTCATGTAGGCGAGAACGGCGAGCATCGCGATACCCGCGGCGAAGACCGAGCCCCATCCCACGACCGCCGGCCACCGCCGCGGGTAACGTGGCGCTCGTCCCTGGGCCTTTCGTCGCCGGATCATCTCCCCACTGCGTCGGGACAGGGGTCATTGACCACTGTACGCCCGTCCGCGAGGCGTGGGTGGCAAACGGCTCCGGGCGCAGGTTTTGCGCTGCTTGGCGCTCGAGATCGCTGCAGAGCAGCGCTATGTGCTGGCGGCTAGAAGCGCCCGACGCCCCGCTTGAACGCGCTGAAGGCCGGCTTCTTCCTGCCGCCGATCGTGAGCAGGCCGGCGTGGTTGCCCCAGAAGTCCTGCCCCCTGACGTACGGGCGGCCGTCGCGCCATGCAAACCAGACGAATCCCCGCAGCTTCCATGCTCGCCGCTTCTGCTTGATGATCTTCAGAGCGTCGCTGGTGTACTTCGCCTGCCTCTTGCCGACACAGAAGCGGTTCTTGACGCCCTTGTCGCACCAGCCGACCTCGCTGATCCAGAGCTTGTCCGAGCGGCCACCGAAACGGTTGACGTTCTTCCTGACCGTGTTCATCAGCTTGACGAGGTAGTTGGGCGTCACCGCGTATGAGTTGATCGCCACGGTGTCGAAGGCGCTCGTACCTCCGCCCCTGTAGAGGCTCTTTAGATAGGGCGCGAGCCGAATGGCGCTGCCGAGACGACTGTCGGGTAGCCCCGCGGTCACGATCTCAGCGTTTGGGTCCCTGCTCTTGATCGCCGCTCCGACAGTTTGCAGCATGCTCCGATACTGCGCCGCATTCGGCCTCCGGTACCAGTACTGGCTGAGGTTCGGCTCGTTCCAGACCTGCCAGGCCGTGATCGGGTGCGGGTTCGGATCGCCCTGCCATAGCGTGCCGTTCGGCCCGTAGCGGTTGACGAGCAGCGTTGCCCAGCGCGCCATGTCGGCGTTGTCGCGAGGCTGGTACGCGAAGCGCGTGCCGGGCTTGACCGAGTAGAAGTCCGGTGCGTTCACGAGCACGGGGAGGATGGTGATGTTGTGACTCGAGGCCTCTCGCACGTAGCGGTCGTAGATCGAGAAGTCGAAGCTGTTGGGCGCGACCTCGATCGCCGCCCAGTTGAACGCCACGCGCAGCAGCTGCACCCCCGCGGCGCGCTGCTGCGCCAGCGCCGTGTCGCGGTACGGTCCGGCGTTCCCCAGCAGGTCATCGGCGCTCAGGCCGACGAAGCCCGCCGGAGGCGCCGCGGATGCTGACGTTGGGACGGCGAGCGCGAGCACGACGGCGGCTCCGAGCAGGGTGCGAACGACGAGGGCCATGAACGAGTCCAAAGGTCTGGGGCGGAGTCCGCTCTCAGTGTCGCATCAGATCGAGCTGTTTGGCCACCTTTTTGTACGAAACCAGTG
>DASSVP010000125.1:0-3046 GCA_035705985.1 Thermoleophilaceae bacterium | reverse complement strand
AGGCAGTGCTCCAGGTCCTGGGTGTCCTCCGCCATCACGTGCAGCAGGGCGCTTGCCTCGCCGGCCACCGTGTGGGCGGACTTCACGCCCGGCTCGCCCTCCACGGCTCGCTTGATCGAGTCGGCCGGCATTCGGCCCTCGCATATGAGGTCCACGAACGCCTCGGCGTGCCAGCCGAACGCGGCCGGATCGACGACCGCGGTGTAGCCGCGGATCACGCCCTCGGCCTCCAGGCGGTCGACTCGCCGCTTAACCGCGGGAGCGCTCAGGTTCACGTCCTCGCCGATGTCCTTGAACGACCGCCGGGCGTTCTCACGCAATAGCGCAACGATTCGCTTGTCGATCGTGTCCATTCGGCGCTGAATATTGCCATGGACGCAACAAACCTGCATTGAATGCTGCCCCTGACCAGGGAATCATTACTTCATGGCTACAGAAGAGCTTCTAGGGACTGCGCCGGCACCGGCGGATACGACGGATGACCGCATGCCCGTCCACGGCATCGACCACGTTGAGCTCTACGTGGGGAACGCAGCGCAGGCGGCCTACTACTTCGTCAACGCATTCGGCTTCACGGAGACCGCGTACTCCGGCCTCGAGACCGGTCGGCGCGACCGCGTCTCGCACGTGCTCGAGCAGGGCCGCATCCGGCTCGTGCTTACGGGCACGCTCATGGGCGGCGACGAGATCGCCGCGCACCACGCGCACCACGGCGACGGCGTCCACAAGATCGCGCTGAGCGTCCCGGACGCCGCGTACGCCTACGGGCACGCCGTGGACCACGGCGCCCGCGGCCTCATGACTCCCCACTGGGCCGAGGACGAGGGCGGCCGCGTGCAGCTCTCCTCGGTGGCCACCTACGGCGACACCCATCACCTGTTCGTGCAGCGCGACGGCTACGAGGGCGCATTCCTGCCCGGCTTCGAGCGCCGCGCCGAGGCGCCGAAGGACCCGGACGACCTCCGGCTGATGGCGATCGACCACATCGTCGGCAACGTCGAGCTCGGCCACATGGAGGAGTGGGTCCACTACTACGAGCGCGTCTTCGGGATGACCGAGATGATCCACTTCTCCGACGAGGCGATCTCGACGGAGTACTCGGCGCTGATGTCGAAGGTCGTCACCGACGGCAGCGGCCGGCTCAAGTTCCCTATCAACGAGCCCGCCGAGGGCAAGCGCAAGTCCCAGATCGAGGAGTACATCGAGTACTACCGCGGGGCGGGCGCGCAGCACATCGCCATGGCCACGCGCGACATCGTCGGGTGCGTCGCAGACCTGAAGGCGCGCGGCGTCGAGTTCCTCGCCATCCCGGAGGAGTACTACGACGATGTGCCCGAGCGGATCGGGGAGATCGAGGAGGATCTGGCCGACCTGAGGAAGCTCGGCATCCTCGTGGACCGCGACGACGAGGGGTACCTGCTCCAGATCTTCACCAAGCCGCTTGGCGATCGGCCTACGATCTTCTTCGAGATCATCGAACGCCACGGCTCGCGCGGCTTCGGCGAGGGCAACTTCAAGGCCCTCTTCCAGGCGATCGAGCGCGAGCAGGAGCGGAGAGGAAACCTCTAGGCATGCGCTACGCCAGCCTCGGCAGCATCCCCGCCAAGCGGCACGTCCAGGTCCGGTCGAACGGGAGCAGCTCGCCGCTCCTGGTCGAGGAGGTCATGGGCTACGAGGGCTTCTCGGGGAACGAGTCGATCCTGCTGCACCTCCAGTCGCCCTGCCGCCTGAGCGAGGTTGGCGGCTTCACGCCGATCGAGCGCGAGGAGTGGGTGCCCGACGCCCACGTGCACCGGCTGGCCGACGGGAACGGTGTCGAGGGCGGCGGCGACCCGGTGTCGAGCCGTCGCCTCCTCATGTGGAACAACGACATCGAGGTGTCGATCGCGAAGCCGAGTGAGCCGCTCGACGGCTTCTACCGGAACGGCGAGGGCGACGAGGTGCTCTACGTGCACAGGGGCAGCGGCGTGCTGCGCACGGTGTTCGGCAGGGTGCCGTTCCGCGAGCGCGACTACGTCGTCATCCCGCGCGGCACGACGCACACGTTCGAGCTGCCCGAGGGCGAGGAGCAGTTCTGGCTCTGCTTCCACACCCCCGGGGAGATCGAGACGCCGAACCGCTACCGCAACCGCTACGGGCAGCTGCTCGAGCACTCGCCCTTCTCACAGCGCGACTTCCACCCGCCCGAGGAGCTGGAGACGCTCGACGAGACCGGCGAGTTCGAGGTGACCGTCCGGGTCCGGGACGGCTTCCAGACCTACCTGCTCGACCGCCATCCGTTCGATGTCGTGGGCTGGGACGGCTACGTCTGGCCCTACACGTTCAACGCGGACGACTTCGAGCCGCGCGCGGGCCGCTTCCACCTTCCGCCGCCCGCGCACCAGACGTTCCAGGGGCCGAACTTCGTGATCTGCACGTTCGCGCCGCGGATGCTCGACTGGGACCCGCAGGCCGTGACGCTGCCGTACCACCACTCGAACATCCAGTCCGAGGAGGTCATGTTCTACGCCGCGGGCGACTACGCCGCGCGCAAGGGCGTGGACGTCGGATTCATCACGCTGCACCCCTCGGGCCTTCCCCACGGGCCGCAGCCGGGCGCGGTGGAGAAGGCGCTCGGCAAGTCCTCGACGGACGAGCTGGCGATCATGTGGGACACGTTCCGGCCGCTCCGCCTGTCCACGCACTGGGCAGAGGTGGACAGGCCCGAGTACGCCTATTCGTGGAACCCGGACAAGGCCGGGCCGGACGCCGCCGCGACGGTGACCGCGCGCTAGCGGGCCCGGCGCGGCCGGCCGGGCGCCGCGGGGGACCGGGGACGCGAGCCCCCGGCTGTCATCAGATGTACATCCCGCCGAACTGACCGCCGGTCACGTTCAGCACCTGGCCGTGCACGTAGTTCGACCACGGCGAGCAGAGGAAGAACACCGGGCCGGCGGCCTCCTCGGGTGACGCCGGGCGCCCGAGCGGGATGATCATCGCCGCCATCTGGCGCATCTGCTCGGGGATTCCGAGCTGGATCTCCTCGCCGTCCTTCGTCATCACGTTG
>DASSVP010000124.1:0-2947 GCA_035705985.1 Thermoleophilaceae bacterium | reverse complement strand
TGCTGCCCGAGCCCGTCTCGGACGAGCTGCTCAGGGTCGACGACCTGATCCGCCGGGAGCAGTACCTCGACTTCATCAAGGGCCGGATGTTCCGTCAGACACTGCTCTGCCGCGCGGAGCTGGATCTGGACCGGAGCCCGCAGCCGCTGGTGGTCGAGGACCTGGCACTCTCCTCGCCGGCCGAGCCGGCGGATCGACCGGATCGTGAGGGCCGCGTCACCTTCGAGGGGCCCAGCGGCGCCAAGCTGACGACCGATCACCCACTCGTTACCCGAGCGTTGCAGCGGGTCGGCCGCAGTTGGCCCAAGGCGGTCTGGGTACGCGACCTGATTCCTGAGGAGGCGAGCAGCGCAGACCGCGTGGCGGTCTGCGACGCGTTGCTCCGCTGCTACGCGGGAAACCTCGTCCAGCTGCACGTGAAGCCGCCGCCGTTGACGACCTCGATCAGCGAGCGGCCCGAGGCCAGCCCGCTCGCCCGCCACCAGGCGCGCTCAGGCCAGCTCGTGACCAACCTGCGCCACACGACCGTACGGCTGGAGGACGACCTCGGCAGGCGGCTGGTGGCCCTGCTGGACGGGACGCGCGACCGCGCTCAGCTGGTCGATGAGCTGAGAAGCTTCCTGGGCGAAACCGGCCAGGAGGTGCCGGAGCCCCTGGAGGCAGGCCTCGAGCGCAGCCTCGAGGGAATCGCCCGCATCGCGTTGTTGCGTGCGTAGGCGAACGCCCGACCCTGGCGGTGGCCCCGACTCAGAATCGGCGCCGATGGGCGCGCCCGGACTTGCCTTGCTGGTCGAGCGGGAAGCGGAGCTCGCCGCGCTTCGCGAGGCGGCCGAGCAGAGCGCACGGGGCGAGGGCCGGCTGGTGGTCATCGAGGGCCCGGCCGGGATCGGCAAGACGCCCCTGCTGCGGTCGGCGTGCGAGCTCGCGGAGGACCGCGGTCACGTTCGGGTTTTCACGGCGGTCTCCGCGGCCACCGTCCAGCGGCAGCTCGTCAAGCTCAGGAAGCAGGTCAGGAGGCTGAAGCTGGGGTCGCGAGCATTTCGCCGGCGCAGGCCGGCCCGCAGGGGCCGGCAGGCCCACAGGGTCCCGCGGGGCCCGCCGGTCCGGCGGGCGCTCCCGGCCCGGCCGGGCCCGCCGGCACGACAAGCGGACCCGCCGGTGGCGATCTCGCGGGGACCTATCCGAAGCCCGTGCTCGCCGACCGTGCGATCACGCATGACACGAGCGTGATCAGCGGCGCGCTGGGCAACTACACGAGCACGATCGGCAGCGGCGCGATCGGCCGGGGCGAGATCGCCGACGGGCAGGTCCAGGCCGCGCAGCTCGGGGCGATCACCAAGCGCGCGAGCAGCAAGACGATCTCGCCCTGCACGGTCGGCGCCGTCGGCGCGGCGTGCGAGCCCGGCGAGGTGCGGCTCTCCGGCGGTGCCAACTGGGTGGGCTCAACTCCGGCCTGGAGCTCATCTCATCGGCGCCTTGGATGGAGAACGGATGGTCGGTGATGGGCCGCAACGCGGTGGGTGGAGACGACCGGGTCCTGACCGCACACATCCTCTGCCTCGGCTGAGCGAACCGGCGGGGGACCGCACCCTTCCACCAAGGTGCTCTGGCGTGGGAAAGACACGAACGTAGGGTGGCGACATATGCTCGGTCGGGCCGTCCTGGGGGTCGGGTACCAATCCAGGCGTGTCTCCTGTAGCGAGCGTCGCCGCGACCGTCGCCGGAGTGGCCTTGATCGCACTGGCTGCGCGCGATGTGTTCGATGCGCTGTTTCACCCCGAGGGCCGCAGCACCCTGGCACGCACGCTGATGCGCGGCGTCTGGGGACTGCTGGGCCGGCGGGGACGCGAGAGCCGTGGCTTTGTGCTCGCCGGCCCTCTCGGACTGGTGCTGGTCTTCGCCAGCTGGGCTGGCCTGCTCGTGGCGGGCTGGACACTCCTCTTCCTTCCGCACGTGCCCGAGGGCTTCCACCGGGCAACCGGGGGCGCGGCCGATAGCGATCTCGTTGAGGCGCTCAACGTCTCGCTGGTCACCCTCACGACGCTCGGGTTCGGGGACGTAACGCCGGATGACGAGTGGTTGCGAGTGATTGTTCCGATCGAGGCGCTGGTCGGCTTCGGCCTGCTGAGCGCGAGCATTTCGTGGCTGCTGCTGATCCACCCCGCGCTCGCTCGCCGGCGCTCGCTCGCCTACGAGGTCGGCCTGCTGCGCAAGGCCGAGGAGGAGACGGGAACCACGCTTCTGGAGCTCGATGCCGCGCCCGTCGAACAGATCTACGCCGAGCTGATCTCACGGCTGGTGGCCGTCGAGCGCGACCTCGTGAACTTCCCCGTCACCTATTACTTCGCGGAGGCCGATGAGCGGTTCTCGCTCGCGGTGGTCATGCCGTACCTTCAGCAGCTGGCCGAGCACGGGCGCGGTCCGGGTGTTGCAGGTCGCACCCGCCTCCGGGCTGCGGTGCTGCGCGACGTCATCGACGACTTCGCGGCCACGATCTCGACCGGCTTCCATCACGCGCGGGGGGAGGCAACCGCGGACATTCTCCGAAGGTACGCGCGCGATCACGGTTGAAGGTCGTCGCGCGGCTGATCGTTCCGGCCAATTGCTGCCCTCCCTGGGCCCGCTCACGAAGCGGCGCGGAAGTCCTTGACGAATCGGGTTAGGCTCCCGGCTCGTGTCCGATGACGATTTGCTCGACCGCCTTCCGACGGCGGAACTCCACGATCTGGCCGTGCGCCGCGCGCGCCGTCACCTCGATATCCGCTTCTTCTGGCGGCTGATGGCGGTGCTGCCGGTCGCCGAGTCCGGAGCCGGCGAGCTGCGAGAGGCAGAGGCGGATGTCGCCGCGGAGTCCGACGTGGCGACGATCGCCGCACACCTCGACGACGTCACCGACGCCGGCCGAGGCGATGTCGCCGAGCTGCTTCGGCCGTTCTATCTCGACTAC
>DASSVP010000123.1:0-4440 GCA_035705985.1 Thermoleophilaceae bacterium | reverse complement strand
CGCCTGCGGCGTGTGGACAACCGGCGCATGGACTACCTGCGCCAGCTATTCGGCGCGATCTGCCGCAACCGGGCCGAGGTCGAAGCCCGCAGCACGCTCGCCTTCTCACTCGTAATCGGCCACCATTTTATGGCCGCTGATCACGGCGCCAGCAACCACGCGGACGCGCTGGAACTCGCCGCGAGATGGCTGCTGGCCTAACCGCGCGGTCGGCCTGGCCGGCCCAGCCGCCATAACGGCCGTTTCGGTACAACACCGACGACCACGGCGGCTGAATAAGCAGCCGAGCTGATCGGCGGTTACACGCGCGCTGGTGCCGGTGGGGCTAGTGCCGCAGCAGGCAGCGTGCGCGCGGCTGCTATCGCGTGCAGACAGCATTGCGCTGACGCTGCGCGCTCGGCAATCATTGACCCGCTACCACGCTGGGAACAAGCTGGTGGGGCGCCGGAGCGGCTGACTGGCGGAGGGAGAGGCCATGCCCCCCACGACACCTGGACAGGGGCCCGGAAATGGCGAGGCCGCCAGCCACGCCCGAAGCGGGACCCCGCGGCCAGCGCGGCAGTACCGCCCCGGCCGCAGCCGCCACGTGGAGAACATGATCATGAGCGCGCTGGTCCGGGCGGGCCTGGTGCCCCGGTCCTACCTGCTGACCACCCGGGGCCGCAACAGCGGCCTGCCGCGCACCAACCCGGTGGTGCCGGTGGAGCACGGCGGGCGGTGCTGGCTGGTCGCCCCCTACGGGCCGGTGTCTTGGGTGCACAATGCCCGCGCGGCCGGGCGGGTGAGCCTGACCCGGCGGCGCGGCACCCGGCACTACACCATCCGGGAGGTTTCCCCTGACCAGGCCGGGCCCGTCCTCAAGCGATACGTCCGCCTCGCCCCGTCCGCCCGGTCTTATTTCCGGGCAACCAAGGACTCCCCGGTGGCGGATTTCACCGCCGAGGCAGACCGCCACCCCGTGTTCGAGCTCACACCGGCCGATGAGGACCGCTAACGCGACCACCCAGGACACTGACGGGCAAACGGTCCTGCCGCGGTACCAGTTACAGAGTGTCACCCGGTCCCAAACCGACTTCGCGCGGATCGCCGATTATTTACACCCCGTCGTGTTCGGGTACCGCTGCTTCGCTGAATGCAGATCTGCCACTTATGCGCATGTTTGACGCTTACTTATGACGCGTGCGGGCGCGGCTGTGTGTGTTCAGGAATGACGTCGCCGGCGGGGGCAAATTTCCATGCAGGGCTCTGGGGTGGGCTGGCGGAGCGCCGCCGGCCGCCAGCCTGAGCTCTTCAGCAGTTACGGCAGCTGTAGTTCGTTGTGATCATGATGTTGTCTCGGCGTAATGGTTCCAGCGTTGATGGGCTTGACGGGCGCGGTGCTGGTGGCGTCGTCGCCAGGCTGACCAGTGCAACCGGTGGGCCTGGTCCCGCCGGGGTGGCGGGATGACGGTGCCGCGCAGTAGCCGCAGTAACTCCGGAACGGTGATGGGGATCTGCCCGGCGTCCAGGCCTGAGCAGGTGTCGTGCTGGCGTTGCACGGCGACCGCCACGGCGAGGTAGATATAGGCGAGCAAGCAAAGCGCGGTCCAGCGGTGCCAGGACTTCCAGCGGATGACCTGCCCGGCGTCCAGGCCGGTGGCCTGCTTGGCAAGTTGATGATCTTCCTCGATCCGCCACCTGGCCACCGCGATGGCGATCAGCCGGGACAGCGAGACCGGCCCGGGTGTCCAGCACCGGTAGAACGACAGCTTGCCGGTGTAACGGTGCCGCCGGGCCAGCAGCACGCGTTTAAGCGAAGCCCTCTGACGGACTCGAACCGTCGACCTCCTCCTTACCATCGAGCGAAGAGGGGGGAAACGCGGGCAAGCGAGGGAATCCACGGACACGAACCAGCCGCAAACGCCCGAAACGAACGACGACGACTGACCGCGAGTGGACGCGCGTGCCCGCAGGAGTGTTCCCTCAGTGTTCCCTCGCGCAGCGGTCGCGTACGTCCGAAGCTCATGACTGACGACCTTCGACAGTCGGCTGCAGAGTGGGCAGAGCGGACGGCGATCGAGCAAGGGCTGCCGCCGCGCGTGACCGACATTGCGACCCTCCGCCACGTTGCGCGCCTGCTCGGCTTGCTCGAGCCGGACGGGAGGATCGAGTGAAAGCACGCTCGCGCAGGTCAGTCTTCCTTCGTCCCCCGCTTTTCGGGACGGCTCCCATCCTCCGGACGATCTGACGATCAGGCCTCGCCCGCGTCGTGTGCGAGCAGGGCGATCTGGACGCGGTTGTTGAGCTCGAGCTTCTCGAGCACACGCGAGACATGTGCCTTCACCGTCGCGACGCTCATGTAGAGCTCGCGGCTGATCTCCGCGTTCGACTTGCCCAGCCCGACGGCGACCGCAACCTCGCGCTCGCGCTCTGTCAGTCGGTCGAGCTGCTCGCGGGCGCGGCGCTGCCGCTCGTCGGCTTCGCTCTCGGTCACGTGGCCGATCAGTCGGCGAGTGACCGTCGGCGAGAGCATCGGCTCGCCGGCCGCCACGGCTCGGATCGCGCGGACGATGTCGGCCGGCGGCGTGTCCTTCAGCAGGAAGCCACTTGCGCCCGCGCGCAGCGCGCGGAGGACGTAGTCGTCCGCGTCGAAGGTCGTCAGGACGATGACCTCCGGCGCGTCCTCGCGCTCGCGCAAGAGCTCGGTGGCGGAAAGGCCGTCCATCCCCGGCATCCGAATGTCCATCAGCACGACGTCCGGCTGATGCTCGGCGACTGCGGCGGCGACCTCGCTCCCGTCTGAGGCCTCGCCGACGACGCGGACGTCGTCGGCACCGGCGAGCAGCATCGAGAGTCCCGCGCGGACGAGCGCGTCGTCGTCGACGAGGAGCACGCGGATCGGATCTGTCACTGCGTCCGCTCCCGGCGCCGGCGGAGCCGGCGCCTGCGCTCTTTGCTGAGCTCCGTCAAGCCTTCGCTCACTAGGGCCACGGCAGCCAGGCCCGCAGATAGAAGTCGCCGCGCGGATCGAATCCGTGGTCGAGGCGGCCGCCCGTCAGCGCGGCGCGCTCCGCCAGCCCCACGAGTCCGGTGCCCGATCCCGGAATCTCGCTCGCTCCTGCGGCGCCCACCGGCGTCGGGTTGCGCACCTCGATCGTGAGCCCCTGTCCGGGTGCGCCCTCGACGCGGAGGTCGACCTCCGCTGACGGTGCGTGCTTGCGCGCGTTCGTCAGCGCCTCCTGCACGATCCTCAGCGCGTGGCGCCCGATCCCGTCCGGGACAGCAGCCAAGTCGGCGACGTGGACATCGGCATAGAGCTGCATCCCGGCCGCCCGCGACTCGTCGAGGAGGACGGGCAGCGCTGCGAGCGTCGGCTGAGGCGGCGGCGGCTTCTCGCCGTCGGCCCCGTCGCGCAGCGTGCCGATCACCGAGCGAAGGTCTTCGAGCGCCTGGTGCGCGCTCGCGCGAATGACGGTGACCGCGCGCGCGATCTCCTCCGGCGGCGCGTCGGGGCGGAACTCGAGCGCCCCCGCGTGGAGACTCAGCAGTGAGATCCGGTGCGCGAGGACGTCGTGCATCTCGCGGGCGATCCGCTCTCGCTCGGCGTGACGAGTCTGCTCGACGCGCAGCTGCTCCTCGGCCTGGGCGCGGCCGAGGTGCTCGCGCTTCGTCTGCCGGCGGCTTCGGCGGAACATCCCCCACGCGACGACGACGGCCCCGAAGAGGACGCCGCCGAACAGATCCGGGTAGGAGAGCGAGTTGCCCTGCGGGTGGACGGCGTGCTCGGCGGGCAGGAGGGCGAACCCGAGGAGCACGATCAGGACCGCCGCTTGCCACCGACGGTACGCGGCGACGGTGTAGAGGAAGAAGACCCCGGCCGGGCCGGCGGAGGAGGAGAGCAGGCCGAGCGGCAGCATCGCCAGCGCGAGCGCGACCGGCCAGCGCCGACGCCACCAGAGGGCGAGGGTGACTCCCGCGCCGAGGATCACGTCGACGGCGAGGAGTGTCCCGTGCAATCCGTGCTGGATGCTGCTTGCGAGCGCCACGCCGCCGCCCGCGATCGCGATGACGAAGATCAACCAGTCGACGAGCCAGTCGCGGCGCGACCGCTGCGCCGGGGGTGCGTCGTCCTCCTCGGGAGCGAAGAGCAGGCGGAAACGATTCATCGTCGCCCAGCGTAGGCGGCGCCCGCCCCCTTGCCCACCCGACCGAAGTCGGTGCAGCCATCGACTTCGGTCGAGCCAGGAATCGCCCTGCGGCCGATTGTCGAAGCCCGGCTGGCGAGCGAACCTCGGTGCCACTGGCACACATGGTGCCCCGTCATCGAAAGGAAGGCAGGCCATGCCCGCGCTCGCCCGCTGGACCCTCAGGCACAAACGACTCGTCACCGGCGTCTGGGTGGCAGTCACGATCGCCGCGTTTGCAGCGATCGGCCCGGCCGGGAAGTCCCTCTCGCAGCAG
>DASSVP010000122.1:0-3533 GCA_035705985.1 Thermoleophilaceae bacterium | reverse complement strand
GGGTAGTCGTCAGCGTGTGCAGCGGCGTGCCGGAGGCAGCGGAGCCGCTCCAGATCTTGACCGTCACCGTCGAAGAGTCGCCCGCAGCGGTGCCCGCGCCGCCCGACAGCGCCGGCGTCGTGTCGTTCGTCGCCGAGCCGTTCGCCGGGCTGGTGAGCGTCACGTCCGGCGGAGTCGTATCGACGGAGGTCGAGCACTGCGCGCTCTGCGTATCCGTGCCCCACGACTGGAGTGAACCGCCGTCTCCGGCGAACAGATCCTGCACCTGCAGCACCCACGTCCCCTGCTGCTGCTTTCCGTCGAATCGCGACAGCTGATCCGCGTTTGGGCGGAAGCTGCCGGTGTACGGCGGGCTCCCGGCGTTGATGCTCGTGGACGCCTCGTCGTCGAAGACGGTGTTGACGAGGTTGTCGCCGTTGTTGTCCAGCCCGCCGGGGCGGTCGGTAAGCACGACGCTGGTCCCGTCGGGGGCGATGAGCGAGATCCGCAGGTCGCCCACCCAGGTGTGCGTCAGGCCGCCGATCCGCACGTCGAGGTCCTTGATCAGGCCGGCCGCCGCCACGTTGAGGGCAGACGTGACCGTCGCGGTCCGGTTGCCGGGAATGGTCTTCGGAACGTCGGTGCTGTCGCGCGACACAGGGGCCGACGCCGCCCCGGTCGGGATGCTGATCGGCACCGTGAACCCTCCCTGCGCAGTCGTGACGTCGAGCGCCATCCGGATATCGGTCCCGCACGGCACCGACCCGCCGACGCTCGCGGTAAGGGCGTCCGTGTTCGCTCCTGTCGTGCCCGCGGAGAGGTTCGGGAAGCCGGCGGTGCCGTCCGTCACGGTCAAGCCCGCGGTGATGGCGCTCAGCGATCCGGATACCGATGTCGCGGCGGCGGTGCCGCTGTTCCGCAGTGTCTCCTGCAGCGAGAACGGCTCGCCGGGCTCCAAGACGGAGTCGCCGTCGCCGCTGGGATCCGAGACGGACGTCGCCTCGTGGGTCAGAAGCGGCGCCGGCTGCTCGCTCCCGTTCGAAACGACGAGCGCGAAGTCCTGGTCGGTCGCATCCCCCGCGCCCGGCACGCCGTCGGCGGCCAGGTTCGCCGCGACGACGCTGACCTCGACCGGGCCGCTCGTCCCGGCCGGGAGATAGACGTTCTCGACGTTGTTGCGGGCATCCGCGGTGCCGCCCGCCCCGGACTGGCCACCGGAGAACACGTTTCCCTTGTAGCTGCTGCCGCCCGCCTCGACGACGAGGTTCAGGTCGTTCACGAACGCGTTCCCCAGCGTTGGCCCAGGCGGATCGGTCCACGCCAGCGTGAGCTTGAGCGGCTTCGACCCGTCCGCGATGGCGTAGGTCCGCCCAACCTCCTCGCCTGTCTCGCGGAGGACGATCTTCTGGTCCCAGAACGAGCGCGTCGTCGAGTCGAGCGCCGAGCCGAGGTTGATGCGGCCCCATCCCTGATCGCCGTTCGGGGCGTTTGCGGTCGTTCCGCCCTTGCCGTTCGAGCCCCCGGCCACGTCGGTGGCCGTGTTGACCATGATCGCTTTCGTCATCGCCGGCGACGGCGGCGTGCTGCCGCCGCCATGCTCGCGCCGGTACCAGTCGCGGACGAGCGCCGCCATGCCGCTCGCCTCGGGCGTCGCCTGCGAGGTCCCGGAGACCAGGGAGTAAAGCGTGTTTCCCACCGGGAACTGCGGATTGCAGGTCCCGCTGCCGTTGTAGTCGCCGCCGACCTGCGGCGAGGCGCCCGTGACGTGCGTGCCCGGGGCGATCACGTCGGGCTTCGTCCGCAGATCGTCCGTCGGGCCCCGGCTCGAGAAGTCGATGATGTCGTTCGCGCTGTTTGCCTCAGAGTCGGTCACGCCACAGCCGTCCGGGCCGGCCGGCCGGACGTTCTCCGACGCTCCGACGGCGATTACGTTCTTAGCCGTGCCCGGCGCCCCGATCGTGTTCGTCCCCGAGCCCGCATTGCCGGCCGCGAACACCTCGACGATCTCCTGGTTCCCGGCGACGGACGGCTGCGCGTCGCGCACGAGCGAGTCGTACTCCTGCGAGTCGCTGGTGTAGGCGCCCCCGGTGTCGGCCCCCCACGAGTTGTTCGAGACGCGCGCGCCGGCCGCGTAGGCGGCGGCGGTCAGGTTCGTGAGGCTGCCGGCCACGTCAAAGGCTCCGTCGCTGCAGCGAAAGATCTTCGAGGCGCCGAGCTTTGCGCGCGGCGCGACCCCGAGCCCATAGTTGAACCCGCTCGTGTCCTCCACGGCAGTGGTGCCCGTCGCGCCCGCCGCATTGTTGTACCCGGCGGCGATCGACGCGACGTTCGTCCCGTGGCCGCCGCAGTCGCGGGCATTCGTATCGACCGTGTAGTCGTTCTGGTAGGCGATGCGGGTCGGGTTCGACGCGCTGCCCGACTCGAAGAGGTCGGGGTGCGATCCGGCCGGCGGGGGCAGGACACCCTTGTCGATCCCCTCGTCCGTGACGTCGATGACGAAGTCGAAGGTCGCCGAGCCGAAGCCCTCGCCCGCAAGGAAGCTCAGGTAACCGGGACCCGTCGGCGACGTGCCCGAGAGGTTGCCCGCGACGATTTGCGCCGCCCGCTCGTCGCGCAGCTCCGGCACCACGTAGGGCTCGATCGCGACTACGCCCGGATCGGCCGCGAGCGCAGGCACGTCCGCGCCGTCGAGCTGGACGAACTGCGTCCGCAGGGACCCGACCGACGACGACGCGCGCACGATGCGGCCCAGCCGTTCGACCGCGGCGCGCGCGGCGTGGCCGTCCTGCCCGGAAAGCGTCTGCACGGCGAGGCTCTGCCGCCCCCTCGTAGCCACCCCGACGTCGAGTTTGTCCTTCGGCTCCACCGGTATCGCGGCGCGCAGGGCCGCGTCCCGGCCCGCCAGCTCCCCGAGCCGCTGGAGCTGGCCGGGACCCCCGTGAACGACGTACGAGTTCTGCGCCGAGTAAGCGACGACGCGCACGCCGGCCCCGCGAACGCGCTCGAGCCACGCGTCCTTGACCGGACCTGCGAACTGGACGAGTGCCAGCCCCGTCGCCCGTGGCCGCCTCTCCCGTCCGACGAGCGGCGGACGCTCGCGCGCGGGGTCGACGCGCCGGCCGCGCAGTCGCACGGAGTGCATGTCGTCGCGGACATCGGCGCCCGCCCGCACCAGGCGAAGCGCGTCGTCGCCGCTCGCCTCCACGAGCGTGAACGACTCGTAGCGGGCGATCACACGCGCGGGCGAGTCGGCAAGTGCTGATGTAGCTCCAGCCGTATCAGGCACGACGAGCACGTGCGGATCGCCGTCACGCACCTGCCCCTCTGCCGTCAGCGCGGCGGCGAGCACGACCGCCACGCTGAGCATGGCAGCCGCAAACAATGTAGGAAAGATCGTGCGCCGACGCATACGAGTCGTGCCGACCCGGAGCGTCGGCTACGAAGACAATCGTAGGTGCGACTGCGCCGGCCGACCACCCACGAGGAGACGGCCAAGCAGCACGCCGCCGGCTGCCTATCGGCCGGCCGCGCCGCGGCGCCGGCCCCTCCTAGGC
>DASSVP010000121.1:0-16171 GCA_035705985.1 Thermoleophilaceae bacterium | reverse complement strand
CCACCTGGAAGACGAGCATCTACGACGACCCGAACGGAAGCCCGTTCTACGACGCGGCGACGGTCGAGGCCCCCACGAACCCGCACTGGGACTCCAACGGCAATCTGCACGTGTGGGTCAAGGCGGAGTCGACGGTACGCGGACGCAAGCGCGTGCTCGTGGCGCTCGTGCAGGTGACCGAGAACGTGGAGTTCCTGCCCAAGCGCGTCATTCTCGCGGGCCAGTTCGAGCTCACGCCGAACGGCAACGGCGTCTACATCCAGACAAATCCGGACGCTACGAGCCAGCATCCCGTGACCCTGCGCTGCCAGCTGAACGATCCGAGCTGCGCCGAGTTCACCCCGGACAAGACGAACCCGCAGCTCGACCCGCCGGGGGCGATCGAGGGCAACTCGTTCGTGAACCAGGACGCGATCGAGGACGACGTGAAGGAGCGGCTCAAGGAGCGCGCCGTCGCGGACGGCCGCTTCTACGACGGGGTCTGCCCGACGCAGGAGCAGCTCAGCGGCAAGGTCGTGTGGGTCCAGGGCTGCGCGGACGGCAGGTACACGAAGAACTGGACCTGGAACGCCGACGGGAACGGCGGCATCCTGATCTGGGCCGACGGATACCTGGAGCTGGGCGGAAAGTCCGACTTCTGGGGCATCGTCTACCACCTCAACAACGAGAACTCGAGCGACGACGAGCTGCTCCGGCTGCGAGGCGGCCTGACCATCCACGGCGGCGCCTTCGTCGACGGCCCGGGCGGCATCGACGTCGGGTCGAACCGGGTGAACATCACCTACGACGAGCGCGCGTTCGTGAGCGTCAGCTCGTACGGCAGTGCGAGCATCGTCCAGAACTCCTGGCGCGACATCACCGGCGGCTAGAGTCCCCGGCGTGAGCCGGGAGGCACGCCGATAGCCGCCGCCGTCGTGCTGACGGGCGTCGTGGGCGCGGTCGTCGGCAGCTTCCTGAACGTCGTGATCCACCGGCTGCCGCGGGGCGAGTCCGTGGTGAAGCCGAGGTCGCGCTGTCCGGGGTGCGGCGCGCAGATCGCCGGCTACGACAACGTTCCGCTCGTCTCATGGCTTGTGCTGCGCGGGCGCTGCCGGCGCTGCGGCACGCGGATCTCGCCGCGCTACCCGGGCATCGAGCTGCTCACCGCGCTCGCGTTCGTCGCGGTGGTACTCGTTCGCGGCTTCGACGACGACCTCGTGCTCGAGCTGCCGTTCGTCGCGGCGCTGATCGCGCTGGCAGGGATCGACTACGACCACAAGCTGCTCCCGAACAAGATCGTCTATCCGCTCGCGGCGTACGGGGTGGTAGCGACGCTGCTCGTGGATCGCTCGGACCTCGTAGAGCACTTGGCTGCGGGCGCCGGAGCCTTCGCGTTTCTGCTCGCGGCGGTGCTCGCCTACCCCGCCGGCATGGGCATGGGCGACGTCAAGCTCGCGGGCGCGATGGGGCTCTTCCTCGGCCTGGCAGTGATTCCCGCGCTGCTCGTCGCCTTCCTGAGCGGCTCGCTCGTTGGCCTTGTCATCCTCGCGCGCGAGGGCGCCTCCGCGCGCAAGAAGGCGATTCCGTTCGGTGTGTTCCTGGCGTTCGGGGGGGTCGTCGGCGTGCTCGCGGGGCCCGAGCTGATCGACTTCTACGACGAGAATTTCCTGTCCTGAACGCCTTCGCCGCGGGGCCGGCCGGGGCGCGCGTCCAGCCGATCTGGACATTCACGGTTCTCCCTTAAGGCCGTCCACGGGATCGCCGATACCCGGATGGAACGCCCATGGCCCTCTCCCTCCGCAAGAGCTCCGTAAGGGGCGGCGTCGGTCTCGATATCGACGGCCGCTACATCGCCGCCGCCCAGGTCGACGGTCGACGCGTCGTGCGCGTCGCAAGCCGCGAGCTGCCCAACGGCCTCGTCACCGAGGGCGAGGTGGTGAACCGCGACAACCTCGCCGAGGTGCTTCGCGCGTTCGTCGCCGAGTCCGGCCTGCCGAAGTCCGTTCGCCTCGGCGTCTCGAATCAGCAGATCGTCGTCCGCGTGATCGAGCTGCCGCGCATCGAGGATGCAGCGCAGCGCGACGCCGCCGTGCGCTACCAGGCTGCCGAGGCCATCGCGATGCCACTCGACGAGGCGGTGCTCGACCATCAGACCGCCGGTTACACGCAGGGGCCCGACGGCGCCGCGCGGATGCAGGTCGTCGTCGTGGCCGCGCGCCGCTCGATGATCGAGGGCCTGCTCGAGGCGGCAAAGAAGGCGGGGCTGAAGCCCGAGGGCGTCGACCTCGACGCGTTCGCACTGGTCCGCGTTCTCGCGGGGCCCTCGCAGGACGACCCCGAGGCGGGCGCGCGCGTCTTCTGTCACCTGGCCGGTGTGAGCAACCTCGCGATCGCAGTGGGAACCAACTGCTTCTTCACGCGTCCGCTTGCAGCCGTCTGGGACGAGGCCGACGCGGCCTCCCGGCTCGCGGACGAGGTGCGGCTGTCGATCGACTACTACATGACGCAGCCCGACGCCCGCCCGGTCGGCGAGGTTGTCCTTTCCGGTCCCGGCTCGAGCGACGCCGAGCTCGTCGAGAGCCTCGGCGTCCACCTGGGTCTTCCGACCACGGTCGCCGCGCCGCTCGGCCTGCTCGAGCCCGCCGGGCTCGCCGGCGACCAGGATCCACACCGCTTCACGCTCGCCGCGGGTCTCGCGATGGGAGCGGCGGCATGAAGGCCGTCAACCTCATCCCGACCGAGCAGCGTCGCGCGCAGGCCAGCGGCAAGCAGGCCGGCAGCGCCTACATCGTTATCGGCCTGCTGGTGACGGTGCTCGCGATGGCCGCCGCCTACGTCGTGACCGCGAACTCGGTGACCGAGCGTCAGAACGAGGCCGCGGCCGCCAAGGCCGAGGCCGACCGCCTGGAGGCCGAGGTCAAGCAGCGCGGCTCGTTCACCAACTTCGCGCAGATCAAGGACACGCGTCTCGCGTCGGTCAGCGGCGTCGCCGCCGGCCGTTTCGACTGGGAGCGCGTGATGCGCGAGCTCTCGCGCGTGATGCCGAGCGGCAGCTGGCTCCAGTCCACCGACGCGTCGGTGACCGGCCAGGTGGCCGGTAGCGAGACGACGACCAGCGCGGGGACGCCCGTCGCCCCGCAGCCGAAGGCGAACCTGGTCGGCTGCACGCCGCAGCAATCGGACGTCGCCCGAATGATGGTCCGGATGCGACAGATGCATCGCGTGGCCGACGTCGAGCTGAACGAGTCGAGCACGGAGCCCGGCGAGTCCAGCGAAGTGAGCTTCGAGAACTGCGGCAGGTACTACAAGTTCGACCTCGTCATCAGCTTCGACGCGTCGCTCTCGCAGACTGAGGCGCCGCGAGGGAAGCAGAGCGTCCCGGCATCCCTCGGAGGTGGCTCGTGAGCCTGAGCGAGCGAGACCGCAAGATCGCCCTCGCGATCGTCCCGATCCTTCTGTTGGTCGGCTATTGGTTCCTGCTGCTCGCGCCCAAGCGCGAGGCCGCATCGCAGGCGTCCAAGAGCCTGACCGAGCAGACGGAGCGGCGCGACAAGGCTCGCGCCCAGGCGAACCTCGCCCGGGGCGCGCAGACCGACTTCGCAGCCGACTACGCGGAGATCGTCCGCCTGGGCAAGGCGATCCCCTCGCGCGTGGACATGCCGAGCCTGATCGTTCAGCTCGACCGTGCGGCCGAGGGCACCGACATTCACTTCACCCGCATCGCCACCGTTGAGCGCGACGCCTCGGCGGTCGCCCCGACGCCCGCTCCGGCCCCGGCGAGCTCGGCGGACGGCACGACGCCGGCTGACGCCGGCGGCGCGTCGGCGCAGAGCGCGCCGGGTAGCGCCGTCGAGTCCGCGAACAACACTGCCCAGAGCGCCGCCCAGCGCTCCGACGCCGCCACGCAGTCCGGTGTCAGCTCGAGCGACACGCAGACGTCCACGTCCTCGGGCAGCGGCCTGCCGGTCGGCGGCGGCGCCGCGGTGCCCGGGAGCGCCACGGGCGCGGCGACCGGCCCGGCCGGTCTGGAGACGGTCCCGCTCGAGCTCGAGTTCGTAGGGAACTTCTTCAACCTCGCGGACTTCTTCCACGACGTGAAGCGCTTCGTCCGCGTCGCGAACAACAACGTCGTCGTCGGCGGCCGCCTGATCACGATCGAGGGCGTCAAGTTCGCGAGCGACACGCAGCTCTTCCCGAAGATCAGCGCTGAGATCACGGCGACCGTCTACCTGTCGCCGAAGACGGAGGGCGTCACTGCCGGCGCCACGCCTCAGGGCCCCGCCCCGGCCACCCCGGGCGCGCAGCCCACGCCCGCGAGCAGCACGGCGAGCTCCACTCCCAGCCCTGCCCCGACCGCGACAGCGACCCCCTGAGGGACCACGATGAAGACCTTCGCACTTGACGTCTGGTACGACCTTCGCGCAAAGCGCCTGTGGCCGGTCGCCATCGTCCTCGCGCTGGCGCTCGTCGCGATGCCGGTCGTGCTGTCGAAGCCGTCCGAGCAGTCCGCGCCGGCGCCCGCCGAGCCGACGGTGCGCACCGCGCCGGACCCCGACGAGCTCAAGGCGCTCGCGAGCGTCAAGCTCGACGAGGCGGCCGAGCGCGGCTCCTCGCTCGACACCTTCGATCCAAGCAACCCGTTCCGGCCACCGGCCAAGATCGCTAAGCGCTCCGCCGAGGACGGCGCCTCGGCCACGGTTGCCGGCGCACCGAGCACCGGCGGCACCGGCGCGCCGAGTGGCGACACCGGCTCGTCCGGCGGCGACACCGGCTCCATCGGAGGCGGCGGCGACACCGGCTCCACGGGCGGCGGCGACACCGGCTCCACGGGCGGTGGCGACACCGGCTCCGGCGGCACGCCTACGACCACCCAGTATCGGTACGTGGTGGACCTGACCTTCAAGTGGAACAACCGCACCCGTCGCGTCCGCGGCATGGAGCGACTCGACATGCTCCCGAGTGAGGAGTCGCCGCTGCTGCTCTTCCTCGGAGTCTCGCCGAACGCCGGGAACGCCGTGTTCCTGGTCGACTCGACGCTCGACGCCGCCGGCGAGGGCCGCTGCAAGCCGCGCGCGTCCGAGTGCGCATTCCTCTACCTCGGCGCGGGCTCGGAGCACGAGTTCACGAACGACGAGGGTGATTCGTACACGCTTCGGATCGACGAGATCCGGAAGGTGCGGGTCGGTCGCGCCGCCGCAGCCGGCCGGCGCGGCAAGACCGCGAGCGCCGCGGTCGGCACGCCGACCGAGGCTCGCCGCTTCGCGTCCCCGCTGCTCTCCGACCTGGTGAGCGTGTCCAGCGGGGCCGACGCAGACTCAAACAACCATCAGGACCGTCGATAGGGGTAAGGCATGCGCCGTCTTCTCACCATCTGCCTGCTTGCGCTCGCTGCGGCCCTGGTGGCCGCCCCGGCCGCCACGGCCGCGGGCGCCACGCCGACCATCAAGCGCGTCACGCCGATGCGCGTGAGCGTGGGCAACCTGCTCACGATCCGCGGCAGCCACTTCAAGGCTCAGCGCACGCGCAACACCGTGATCTTCCGCAACTCGGCCGGCCGCACGGCCTTCGCGAAGCCGCGCCGCGCGGCGACGTCGAAGCTGGTCGTCCGCGTCCCAGCGGCGGTCTCCCGGCTCCTGCGAGTGGTGGGCAGCCGCCAGCGTCCGACGCGTCTCAAGCTGCGTGTTCTCGCGGGCAAGTTCAGCAAGTTCACGACGCGTCGTCTCTCGCCGGTCGTGACGGGTGTCGGCGACGGCGACGGCGGCGGCGGCGGCGGTGGTGGCGGCGGCGGACTGGTCGTCTGCGACAGCAGCGCCGACCACGACGGCGACCTGCTCGCGAACACGCTCGAGCTGTCGCTCGGCACAGACCCGTGCATCGCCGACACGGACAACGACCAGATGTCCGACGGCTGGGAGTACTGGTCGGCCAAGGACCTCAACGTCAAGGCGGTGCCGTACCCCGGCAAGCGCCCCTTCCCGAACGCGCTGGATCCGTCCGACGGTGGTCCTGTCGGCGCCAAGTTCAGCAACGTCGACTTCGACGGCGACAGCCTGACGACGCTCGAGGAGTATCGCGCCTGGCGGTACACCGGCAGCGACCTCAGCCTGGCCCGGCTGGGCGTGGGCCTCGAGTCCGCCCTCGGTTACAGCGACGGCACGAAGTTCAGCCGCGCGAGCGACGTTCCGCCGGCGCCGGCGTGGCGGTCCTCGGCCTATGGCCAGCCGAACCCGGCCCAGCCGTTCCCGGCGACATACGACTTCAAGCTGCTCTACCCGAGCGACGCGGCGGTCTACCGCGACGACGAGCGGGATGCCGACGTCGACGGCCTCTCGAACTGGCTCGAGGCGAAGCGCGGCCCCGGCTACGTGGAGTACTGGCCCGGCTACTGGAAGGTCGACATCCGCTCGATCGAGCCCTGGAGGAAGGCCGAGTACTGCGGCGTGCGCCCGGGTGAGTTCACCGAGCGGCCGTTCGCGGAGCTCGACCTCGCCGACCCGGACGTCGACGGCGACACGCTGCTCGACGGCGAGGACGACCAGGACAACGACGATGTCAACAACATCACCGAGCTGTACGAGGTGGTCACCGATCTCGACAACAACGGAGTCGGCGGCGTCAACCCCGCCTGGTGCGGCAAGGTCGAGGGCGCGATCCCGACGATCGACCGCGGTGGCGTGGACATGGCGGTCAACCCGTTCAACCCGTGCGCACCGGATCCGGCCTCGCGTACCTGCCCGCCTTACATTCCCTTCGACTAGTCCCCTCCCACGTAGTTCCTCCTCCAACCTGGCGCCCGCACCCTCGTTTGTAGGGTGTGGGCGCCATGTCGTTCCGCTTCGTAACCGCCGGTGAGTCGCACGGTCCCGGGCTCACGGCGATAGTCGAGGGCCTTCCGGCCGGCCTCGAGCTGCGCCCGGAGGACATCGACGCCGACCTCGCGCGGCGCCAGCTCGGCCACGGGCGCGGCGGGCGCATGAAGATCGAGAAGGACCGCGCGCAGGTCACGGCCGGCGTCCGCCACGGCCGCACGCTCGGCAGCCCGGTGGCCATGTGGATCGAGAACCGCGACTACCAGAACTGGGAGGAGCGGATGAACCCCTGGCCGGTGGACGCGGAGGTCGAGGAGGTGCATCTGCCACGGCCGGGCCACGCCGACCTGGCGGGGATCCAGAAGTACGGGCACACGGACGTGCGCAACGTGCTCGAGCGGGCGTCGGCGCGCGAGACGGCCGCCCGGGTGGCCGCCGGCGCGCTCGCGAAGACGTTCCTGCGCGCGCTCGGAGTGCACGTGCTCTCCCACGTGACGCGCATCGGGACCGTGGCCGCGCCGCCGCGCGACTCGCTCGCGCCGGGCGACTTCGAGGGCGTGGACGAGTCGCCGGTGCGCTCGCTCGACTCGGACGTGAGCAACGCGATGGTGGCGGAGATCGACGCCGCGCGGAAGGCCAACGAGTCGCTGGGCGGCGAGTTCGAGGTGATCGCCTTCGGCGTCGTGCCCGGTATCGGGTCGCACATCTCCTGGGAGGAGCGCCTCGATGGCCGGCTCGCGCAGGCGGTCGTGTCGATCCAGGCGCTGAAGGGCGTGGCGGTGGGCGACGGGTTCGCGCTCGCCGAGCGGGTCGGCTCGGCCGCCCATGACGAGATCTTCTGGTCCGAGGAGCGCGGCTACAACCGCGAGACCAATCGCGCCGGGGGGATCGAGGGTGGGATGACGACCGGCGACCCGGTCGTGGTGGTCGGCGCTATGAAGCCGCTGCCGACGCTCACGAAGCCGCTTCGGTCGGTGGACACGGAGACCAAGGAGCCGGCCCAGGCGCTCCGCGAGCGCACGGATTCGTGCACGGTGCCCGCTGCCGGCGTGGTCGGGGAGGCGATGGTGGCGCTGGTGCTCGCCGCGGCCTACCGCGAGAAGTTCGGCGGCGACCACATGGAGGACGTGCGCGGCGCGCTCCGCGCGTACGAGGAGCGCATCGGCTGGAGGCGCGCATAGCTCTCGTGCTCGTGGGCTTCATGGGGGCCGGCAAGTCGACCGGCGCCCGCTCGCTCGCCGCCGAGCTGGCCTGCGAGGCGCTGGACTCTGACCGCGAGCTCGAACGGCGTCTCGGCGAGCCGGTGGAGGCGTTCTTCGACCGCGAGGGCGAGGCCGCCTTCCGTGCGCGCGAGGAGGAGGTGGTGCTCGAGCTGCTGGCGGCGGAGGGGGCGGAGGTCGTCGCTCTGGGCGGCGGCGCCGTGGGCTCCGAGCGCGTCCGCGAGGCGCTCGCGTCGCACACCGTCGTGCATCTCGAGGTGGACCCGGATGAGGCATGGCGGCGCGCGTCCGGCAAGGGGCGGCCGCTGGCGCGCGACCGCGGCCGCTTCGAGCAGCTGCACCGCGACCGTTCCGCGCTCTACGAACCGGTGGCCGACGCCGTGGTGCCGCCCGCGGACCGCGACGCCCTGCGCCGCGCGCTCCCTGCGCTGCGCGCGCTCGGGGAGGCCCCGGCGGGCACACGGCTCGTGTGGGCGTCGGCGGCCTCGGGCGACTACCCGGTGTTCGTGGGGCCCGGGCTGGTCGAGGCCGGGTTCTTCTTCCCCCCGGACGGCCGGCGGATCGTGGTGACCGACGAGCACGTGGCGCGCGCGCAGCCCTTCCCGGGGGACGAGCGGATCGTCGTGATGGCGGGCGAGGAGCACAAGTCGATCCACGGCGCGGAGTTCGTGCTTCGCGCGCTCGCCGAGGCGGGTGTGGAGCGGGGCGACGTGCTCGCGGCGGTGGGCGGCGGCGTGGTGGGCGATCTGGCGGGGTTCTGCGCCGCCGTCTACCAGCGCGGCATGCGGCACGTGCAGGTGCCGACGACGCTCGTGGCTCAGGTGGACTCGGCGTACGGCGGCAAGACCGGCGTGGACCTGCCCGAGGGCAAGAACTACGCGGGCGCGTTCCATCAGCCCTCGGCGGTGATCTGCGACCCGGCGGCGCTCGAGACGCTGCCCCCGGAGGAACTGGCCGCGGGCTATGCCGAGGTCGTGAAGACCGCGCTGATCGCGGGCGGGCCGCTGTGGGCGCGCGTGCGTCAAGGCGACGCGGTGGACGCCGGCGTGATCCTCGGCTGCCTGCGCACCAAGCTCGCCGTGGTCGCCGAGGACGAGCGCGACACGGGCCGCCGGCAGGTGCTGAACCTCGGCCACACGGTCGCGCACGCGATCGAGGCCGCCAGCGGGTACACGCGCTACCGCCACGGTGAGGCCGTGGCGATCGGCCTGCTCGTGGCGCTGCGGCTGTCGGGCCGCGACCCGCTTCGCGCCGAGGTGGCCGAGCTGCTGCGCGCGCGCGGGCTGCCCGGCTCGTTCTCCGGCGCCACGGTGGACGAGGTGCTGGAGCTGGTAAGGCGGGACAAGAAGCGAAGCGGCGGGCGGGTACCGTTCGTCCTCGTGGACGCGCCAGGCGAGGTGACCCCCGGGCACGAGGTGGACGACGGCTCGCTGCGTGCGGCCGTCGAGGAGGTCCACGCGGAGTGAGGCACCGGATCGAGGTCATGCACGGCGTGAACTTCGACGTGCTCGGGACCCGGAATGCCGCCCACTACGGTGGGCTCTCGCTCACGGAGCTCGAGGTCAAGGTCAAGGCGTTCGCGCGCGAGCTCGACATGGAGCCGAGCTTCTCCCAGACGAACCACGAGGGCGAGTTCTGCGAGCGCCTCCACCGCGCGGGAGAGAGCGCCGACGGGATCATCCTCAACCCGGGCGCCTGGACGCACTACTCGTACGCGATCCGCGATGCGCTCGAGGTGGCCGGGCTCCCCGCCGTGGAGGTGCACCTGTCCGCGGTCGACGAGCGCGAGGAGTGGCGGCGGAAGTCCGTGATCCGCGACCTCTGCATCGGGACGGTGCAGGGCAAGGGGGTGGACGGCTACCGCGAGGCGCTCGCCCTCCTGAAGGAGCGGCTCGAGTCATGAGCCGGCCGGAGCGCGTGGTGGAGTTGATGCGCGAGCGCGAGCTGGACTCGCTGCTCGTGACGAACCTCCTCAACGTGCGCTACCTCACGGGCTTCACCGGCACGAACGGCGCGTGCGTGATCACCCAGGACGACTGCCTATTCTTCACGGACTTCCGCTACGTGGAGCAGGCCCGCGAGCAGGTGCCGGACTTCGAGCGGATCGAGCTCGGCCGCGACATCCTGGGCGACCTGGCCAAGCGGCTTCGCGGGCGGGCCGGCTTCGACGACGAGCACCTGACCGTCGCGGGGCACGCGACCATCTCGGAGAAGAAGCCCGACGGCGTCGAGCTCGTGCGCGCGGGCGGCCTCGTCGAGCGGCTGCGCGCGGTGAAGGACGAGGAGGAGGTGGCCTCGATGCGCGCCGCCGCGGAGCTGTCGACCGCCGCGTACGACTCGCTCCGTGAGCGCGGCCTGGCCGGGCGCACGGAGCGCGAGGTGGCCGTCGAGCTCGTGCGCTTCATGGAGGACTCGGGCGCCGAGGGCCCGTCGTTCCCGCCGATCGTGGCGGCGGCCGCGCACGGCGCGCTGCCGCACGCCGTCCCTCGGGACCTCGAGATCCCTCGCGACACCCTGGTCGTGATCGACATGGGGGCGATGGTCGACGGCTACTGCTCCGACTGCACGCGCACGCTCGCCACGGGGCCGCTCGACGACGACGCCCTCGCCATCTACGAGCTCGTGCTGCGCGCCCAGGCCGAATCGCTCGTAGCCGCCACGGACGGCGCCGAATGCAGGGCTGTGGACGCCGTGGCGCGCGAGATCATCGACGCCGCGGGGCACGGGGAGCACTTCGGCCACGGGCTCGGGCACGGGGTGGGCCTCGAGATCCACGAGGCGCCGCGGCTCGGCAAGACCGCCGACGGCTCGCTGGCGGCCGGGAACGCCGTGACGATCGAGCCGGGCGTGTACGTGCCCGGCCACGTGGGGGTGCGGATCGAGGACCTCGTGATCGTGAACGGCGGGGAGCCGGAGATTCTCACCGGCTTCCCGAAGGAACTGGTCACGGTCGGCTGATGCCGCTCGCCCTGCTCGCGGCGCTCGCGGGCGCCGTCGTGCAGGCGGCCACAGGGTTCGGCTTCGCGCTCGTGCTCTCGCCGGCGCTGTTCGCAGTGCTCGAGCCGGCCGAAGCGGTGACCGCGCTGCTCCTGCTCGGCGCAGCGCTGAGCGTGCTCGTGCTGCTCGAGGGGCACGACGTGCGCTCTCGCCTGCTCGCGCCGATGCTCCTCGCTTCGCTGCCGGGCCTGGCGCTCGGAGCGCTGGTGCTCTCCGCGCTCTCGAAGGAGACGCTCCAGGTGGGCGTCGGCGTGGCCGTCGTGGCCGCCGCGCTCTGGCAGCTCCGGCACCGGGCGGCGCGGGCGCTGCCGGCGTCCGTCGCGGGCGTCGTCAGCGGCGCGCTCACCACGTCGATCAGCATCAACGGCCCACCGCTCGTCCTGTGGCTCGAGGGCGAGGGAGTTCGGCCGGCGGAGTTCCGCGCGACGCTGGCCGCAGCGTTCCTCGCCCTGGACGTCGTCGGGGCCGCGCTGATCGTGTCCACCCACGGCAGCGCGGCCGTCGACCTGGAGGCCGTGGGACCGCTCCTGGCCTGCGTTCTGGGCGGCTACTGGGCCGGCGCTCTGGCCTTCCGGCGCCTCGATTCGGAGCGGTTCTTCCCGGTCGTGCTCGCGCTCGTGGTCTGCACGGGGATCGCAAGCGTGCTTGCAGGGGTCCTATAAACGTCCAGTCGCCCTTGCGCAAACTAAAGGGGCGCGCTTACTGTCGATTGCACATGCGTCGTCCTCTGCGCCTGCTGCCCGGCGCGCTCCTCATCCCCCTGGCCCTCGCCGCACCGGCCCTGGGGGCCACCCACACGCTGACCGCCGGCTCCGCCGTCGCGCGGCCGTGCCATCGCGACATCTCCTCGTCGCAGGCCGGCCGCGAGCTCATCCGCGCGAAGGCGCCGGCGCGCGGCCTCGTGAGCGTGCGGCTGAAGTCGGCGGGCGACTGGGACGTCGCGGTCTTCGGCAGGCGTGGCCGGCTCGTCGCGGGCTCGGCCTCGTTCCGCGGGAACGAGCTGGCATCGGGGTTCGTGCGGCGGGGCGAGCGGCTGACGGTCCAGGGGTGCCGCTTCCGGGGCGACGCCCGCCGCGCGCGGCTGTCCGTCCACTTCACGCGGATCGCCAAGCGCCGGCAGACGGGGAGGTTCAAGGTCGTGGACGTCATGACGCCGAAGCGAACGGACAAGGCGCGCCTCCAGGCGCTGGGCCTCGACCTCACCGAGCACGGCGACCGCAACTCGCTCGAGGTGATTCTCCATGGGCGCGCCGACGAGCGTGAGCTCCAGCGGGCCGGCTTCCGCTACACCGTGCGGATCGCCGACCTCGCCGCGCGCACCCACCGCAACCACCGGCGCGACGTCTGGCACGCGCGCGCCACCGCCGCGTCCGGGCTGCCGAGCGGCCGCGACGGGTATCGCCGCCTCCCGGACTACGACCTCGACCTGAAGCGGCTCGCGATGCAGTACTCGTCGCTCGTCAAACCGATCACCCTGAACCACCCCAGCCTGCTCGGCCGCGACGTGAACGGCATCGAGATCTCGGCGAATGCCCAGAACACCGCCGACGGCAAGCCGATCTTCCTGATCATGGGCGCGCATCACGCGCGTGAGTGGCCGTCGTCCGAGCACACGATCGAGTTCGCATACGACCTGCTGCGGAACTACGGGAGGGATGCCCGCGCGACGCAGCTCGTGGACGCCACCCGCACGATCGTCGTCCCGATCGTGAACCCGGACGGGTTCAACATCTCGCGCGAGGCGGCGCCGCTCGGCGACTTCTCGCTGTTCGACTACGAGATGAAGCGCAAGAACTGCCGAGTCTCGGACTCGACGCCTCGCAGGTACGCGCGCGGCACCTGCGACGACAGCCAGGGCGGCCGGCTGCGCGGCACGGACCCGAACCGCAACTACGGCGGCCTCTGGGGCGGGAGCGGCGCGAGCGTCACCTGGTTCGACGACACGTTCCGCGGTGACGCTCCCTTCTCCGAGCCCGAGACGCAGAACATCCGCGAGCTCGTGTCCTCGCGCCAGGTCACGAACCTGATCACGAACCACACCTACTCGAACCTGGTGCTGCGGCCGCCCGGCGTGGCGGACTTCGGCTTCCCGCTGGAGGAGCCGACGTACAGGGCGCTCGGCGCCTCGCTCGCCGAGCACAACGGCTACTCGAACGACCCGAGCTTCGGCCTCTACGACACCACCGGGGCCACCGAGGACTGGACCTTCTGGTCGACCGGCGGCCTGGGCTTCACGTTCGAGATCGGCCCGGACGAGTTCCACCCGCCGTACGCGACGGGCGTCGAGGCCGAGTACCTCGGGCTGGCGCCGGCCGCCGGGGCCGGCAAGGGCGGGAATCGCGAGGCGTACTACACGATGCTCCAGGCGACGGCCGATACGTCGCTGCACTCGGTGATCGAGGGAGCCGCGCCGGCCGGTTCGACGCTGAAGCTCTCGAAGACCTTCCAGACCTTCACGTCGCCCGTCTGGGAGGACGACTTCGGCGCCTCGATCGGCGACCCGATGCGGTTCACCGACACGCTCACGTCCGAGCTGCGGACGACCGGCCCGACGTTCGCCTGGCACGTGAACCCGTCGACGCGCCCGCTCGTGGCGGGCCGCCACGGCCGCGATGCGGTCGCCGACCCACAGGAGCCGATCACGCTCGCGAACCCCGCCGGCGTGCCCGGCGAGAACACTGTCTACCCGCCGGAGCAGCCGTACGAGGAGATCCCGTTCACGGTGAAGGGCCCGGCCGACGGCGTGGACAACGGGCGGATGACCGTGCACGTCGAGTGGGGGAGCCCCGACACCGACTGGGACATCTACGTGATCGGCCCGAACGGGCAGATCGTGGCGCAGTCCGCGTCGTTCGGGGACACCACCGAGGACGCCTCGCTCTTCGACCCGCCCCCCGGCGAGTACAGGCTTCACGTCGTGAACTACGACCAGGTGATGCGGACCCCCGACGACTGGTTCAACGGGAACGTGACCTTCCGCTCGCCGACCCCACGCGTCGAAACGGGCACGAAGGAAGCCTGGACGCTCACCTGCGTCGACTCCCAGGGCCGCGTCCAGGCGACCAGCCAGGTGATCGTGGACCGCGGCGAGCGCGCCCAGGTCGGGAACGCCTGCAGCGGCACGAAGTAGCGCAACCCGTCTTGCAGGCCGCCGGTGGAGATGCGAACATGTGTTCGTACGATGATCGTATGCGTCCTGTACCCCAGATTCGAGCTGCTGGCAGCGCTCGGCGATCGCCGGGCGCTGCTGTCTGAGCCGGCCGCGCTCGCGCCCGAGGCCGGCCGCGAGCAGGTGGTGGGGGAGGTGTCGGCGCCGGCGGAGGCCTTCGGGATCGTCCGCGGGATGCGGCTGGGGGAGGCGATGTCGCGCTGCCCGGGCCTGCGGCTCGTCGCGCCGGACCCCGAGGGCGTGCGCTCGCTCTGGGGCACGGTGCTCGACCGGCTCGAGGCGATCGGCGCGGAGGTCGAGTCCGACCACGCCGGTGCGGCCTTCTTCGCCGCCGGCGGTCTCCACGGCATCCACGGCGGCGACCTTGCCGGGGTGCTGGCCGCGGCCCGCCGCGCGCTCGGCGCGGGCGCCCGCTTTGGCGCGGCGCCGAGCCGCTTCGCCGCCCACGCCGCCGCGCTCCAGGTCCGCCCCCGAAGGGGCCGTCATTGGCACGTCGTCCAGGAGAAGGGGGTGCGCGACTTCCTCGCCCCGCTGCCGGTGGCCCTGCTCCGCACCCGGGCCGAGCTCCAGGGGCTTCCCGAGGTGCTCCAGCGGCTCGGCATCCGCACGCTCGGCGAGCTCGCGGCGCTGCCGTCGCGGGCGGTGGCCGAGCGCTTCGGCCACCCCGGCCTGCTGGCGCTCGACCTCAGCCGGGGGCGCGACACTCCGCTCGAGCCACGGCGGCCGTTCGAGCCCGTGGTGGAGCGGCTCGACCTCCCCGAGGCGGCGTCCGGGCAGCAGCTGGAGCGGGCGCTCGAGCTGCTGATCGCGCGCGTGCTCGCCCGGCGCGAGCGCCGCGGACGCTCGCTGCGCGCGCTCGCCGTGTCGGCCCGCTTCGTGGCGGGCGGCACCTGGCGCACCGCGGTCACGCTGCGCCACGCGAGTGCGGATCCCGCGCGCATCCGGCTCGCCCTCGCCCAGAAGCTCGCCGAGCTGCCCGCGCCGTCCGAGTCGCTCGCGCTCGAGGTCGAGGCGTTCGGACCGCCGGCGCAGGACCAGGGCCGCCTTCTCGACGAGGCGGACTCGGTGCGGAAGGCGCGGCTGGGCGAGGCCGTGCGGCAGGCGCGCCAGGCCGCCGGCGCCGACGCTGCGCTGCGCGTGCTCGACGTGGATCCCGACTCGCGCATCCCCGAGCGCCGGGCTGTGCTCGCGCCGTTCCCCGACGCGTCGTGAGCCCGGGCGATCGCCGCACCCGCCGCCTCGGCGTCCCGAAGCCGACCTCCGTAATGCCGGGCGAGGGCGGGTCGCCGCGCAGCGTCGCCGGCAAGGAGGTCGACTCGGTCCGGGAGGAATGGGTCGTGGAGGACCGCTGGTGGACGGGGAGGCCGCTGCGGCGGCGCTACTTCGAGGTCGTGCTGCTGGATGGCCGCAACGTGGTCGTGTTCCGCGACCTCGTGGGCGGCGGATGGTTCCTCCAGCGCTCGTAACGCCCCGCACTTTGCGGCAAATCCGGTCTACAGGAAATTTCGAGGCCCGCCGATAGGGACCTAGGTGTCTCGCCCCCGTGACATCGCCCCCCTTCCGACGATCGCTCGGCTCGGGACCATGTTCGAGCGGACGGCCCAGGTTCGTGACGAGGCCGATCTCGAAGAGGTCCTGGAGGACGTCTGCCGCACGATCGCCGAGCTGCTCGGCTACCGGGCGGTGGTCGTGAACGTCTATCGGCCGGCCTTCGACGACATGCTCACCTCCGCGGCGGTGGGGTCCGACGAATCCGTCAAGGACCTATTGGGCCGAAGCTCGCCGCGTCGCACCTGGGTGCCGTTGTTGGACGAGCGCTTTGCCCGCCGCGGCGCCTACTTCGTGCCGGGCGGCGAGTTCGACTGGGATGGCATGGGGGTCCACAGCTACGTGCCTCGGATCGCGCCGAGCGACGACCCCGACGCGTGGACCGCCGAGGACGCCCTGTTCGTCCCGCTCCGCGACCCGAAGGGCATCCTGATCGGCGTGATCTCCGT
>DASSVP010000120.1:0-57755 GCA_035705985.1 Thermoleophilaceae bacterium | reverse complement strand
GGGCCAGATCGCGCCGTGGAACTACCCGCTGATGATGGCCGCCTGGAAGATCGGCCCGGCGCTCGCCGCCGGCTGCACGATCGTGCTGAAGCCGGCGGAGACCACGCCGATCAGCACCGTCAAGCTCGCCGAGCTGGCGGGTGAGGTGCTGCCGAAGGGCGTGCTGAACGTGATCACGGGGCACGGCCAGCCGGCCGGGTCGTCGCTCGTCACGCACCCGGACATCGACATGGTCTCGCTGACGGGCTCGCCCGAGACCGGGAAGTGGATCGCCAAGGCGGCCTCGGACTCGCTCAAGCGCGTGCACCTCGAACTGGGCGGCAAGGCGCCCGTGATCGTGTTCGACGACGTGGAGATGGAGACCGCGCTCGAGACGATTGCCGGCACGGCTCTCTACAACGCCGGCCAGGACTGCACCGCGGCCACGCGCGTGCTGGCCTCGGCGAAGGTCTACGACGACGTGGTGAGCGGGCTCGCCGACCAGGCGAAGGGCTACAAGATGGGTGACACGTTCGATCCGGAGACGAACCTCGGGCCGGTGAACTCGGAGCGCCAGCGTGAGCGCGTGGAGGGCTTCTTCGCGAACCTCGGCAAGGCCGAGATCGTGACCGGCGGCGGCCGGCCGGATCTGCCCGGCTCGTTCGTGGAGCCGACGGTGATCGCCGGCCCCGACCAGTCCGACGACATGATCCAGAACGAGATCTTCGGCCCCGTGATGACCGTGCAGCGGTTCGATGACGAGGCGAAGGCGATCGAGTGGGCGAACGGCACCCGCTACGGGCTCGCGTCGTCCGTGTGGACACGCGACATCGGCCGCGCGCACCGGGTGGCGAACGCGATCCGCTTCGGCACGGTGTGGATCAACGACCACATCACGATGGCGATGGAGATGCCGCACGGTGGCTACAAGCAGTCCGACTACGGCAAGGACATGTCGAAGTACGCGCTCGAGGACTACACGATCGTCAAGCATGTGATGGTGAACCTCGAGGGCTAGGCGAAGAGCATCGCTCCGTCGCGGGCGCGCCCGCGACCTCGCGCACTACACGTTCCTGACGGCCTGGCTGCTCGAGGCGGAGCGCCGGGCCGTCTGGTGGACGCTGCGCGACGCCGAGCGCTGGCCGGAGTGGTGGCGCGGGGTGCAGCGTGTCACCACGCTCGAGCCCGACGAGCGCTACCTGATCGCCTGGCGCAGCCGCATCCCGTACGAGCTCGAGTTCGAGTTCACCGTGCGCGAGCTGGACGAGCCGTGCTCCATGAGCGGCGAGGCGACCGGCGAGCTCGAGGGGAGCGGGCACTGGCGCCTGTTCGAGCAGGACGGGGTGACCGCCGTGACCTACGAGTGGAACGTCGGCACGACCAAGCCGTGGATGAACGCGCTCGGGCCGGTCGCCCGGCCCGTGTTCGAGTACAACCACGACGTGGTCATGCGCTGGGGCGGCGAGGGGCTTGCGCGGCGGCTCGGTTGCAGGTTGTTAGCAACCGGCTGACCCGCGCTGGCTAGATTGCCCGCGATGCGGGCAATGGCGTCGATCGCGGTGGCGGGACTGCTCCTGTGCGCCTGCGCGCCCGGGGGCGACGACGCACAGGCGCAGAAGCCGCGCCGCCCGCACGCGGTGCTGATCGTGCTCGACGAGCTCTCGGGCGACGTCCTGCTCGGCCCGAATGGGCGCATCGACGCCGGCCGCTATCCGAGCTTCGCCGCGCTGGCGGGCGACTCCACCTGGTTCCGGAACGCCTACACGGCGTACGACTCCACCACGAAGGCCGTGCCGCTGATTCTCGACGGCATCGCCCCGCGGAAGGGCACCGGGCCGGTCACGCGCGACCACCCGCGGTCGATCTTCACGGCTCTCGGGCGGCGCGGCTATCGCATCGTGACCTCCGAGGAGGCCACCTCGCTGTGCCCGCGCCGCTACTGCCCGGGCAAGCGCTCGAAGCGCCCCGCGATCATCCCGAACCTCAAGGCCGGTCGCGCGGAGCGCTTCGAGCACTTCATCCGGACGATCCGCCCGAGCAGGCGGCCGACGTTCTGGATGAAGCACGCGCTGCTGCCGCACGGACCATGGGTGTATCTGCCGTCCGGCCGGCGCTCCCGGCCGCTCGGCCCGGAGCTCCTGCCCGGCATGCAGACGATTCCCGGCTTCTACAACGACTACCTCACCCGCCACAACGAGCAGCGCCACCTGCTCCAGCTCGGCTTCGTGGACCGCCTGCTGGGCCGTCTCGTCGCGCGCCTGAAGTCGCGGGAGATGTACGACGACACGCTGATCGTGATCACCGCGGACCACGGCTTCGCCTGGCAGGTGGGAGTGGAGACGCGCCGCAGCGTCACACCGTCGAACGTCGAGGAGCTCGCGCCGGTGCCGCTGATCGTGAAGCGGCCGGGGCAGACGCGGGCGAGGGTGAGCGGCGCGTACGCGCGGACGCTCGACATCGCGCCCACCATCGCCGACGCGTTGAACGTCCGCCTCGGCTACCGGCCGGACGGGCGCTCCGCGTTCTCCGCGGCGGTCCGCGCGCGACGCGGGGTGAGCCTCGTGACGCGCGACTTCAGCTCCACGGTGCGCATATCCGGCGAGCGCTGGCGTGCGCGCCGGTCCGCGGTCGTCCGGCGGCGCCTGCGGCAGCTCGGGTTCGGGGACTGGCCGAGCCTGTTCACGGGCATCGGACCGAACCGCGATCTGATCGGCACCAGTGTGGACTCGGTGCGCACTGCGAGATCGGCGCGCGCGACGCTCTCGCTCACGCGCTTTTTCAGGAGCGTTCGACGGACGAGCGGGATGGTCCCGACGCAGGTCGCCGGGCGGATCCACGCCTCGGACGGGGCGCGCGAGCGCGATATCGCGGTCGCGGTCAACGGCCGCATCGCGGCGGTCGGGCGGAGCTTCCACCTCCGTGGCGAGGACGTCGAGAGCTATTCGGTGATGGTTCCGGAGGAAAGCCTGAAAGAGGGCCGGAACCGAATCGAGATCCTCGAGGTCACCGGCGACTCGCTCGAGCTGCTCGCGGCAGCCTGAGGGGGCCCGAAGAGGCCGCCTTGGTGGGGTTGATCCGCTGCCGGACCGGTGGTCCCCTGGAGTACAGATCCCTGTCGAGGCTGACGCGCGTGACCGGCGGCAGCTGCTCGATCGGGAACGGCGGTTACAGGCTGAACGTGTCCCCCGCGACCTGGCTACGGCCCGAGGACGACCCTGCCGACGAGCGGGCGGTGATCCGAGGAGCACCGCCCGCGCCGGCAGTTGCTCCGCGGCTGCACGCCCTCGACTCCGACGCCCGAGCTCGTGAAGAAGTGATCGATCGCCTCGCGCGGGCGGTGCGCCGGGTAGGTGCGGCCGCCGGGCTCGCCGTGCGTGAAGCCGAGCGCCGCCAGCTGATCGAGCGGCCGCGGGGGCACTCCGCTGCAGTGCGCGGTCGCGGTCTCTGTGCCCACCTCCATGTTGAAGTCCCCGGCGAGCACGAGCGGGGCCCGTCCGCTCAGCTCCGCCAGGAGGTCGCGGAGCTGGCACGTGGCAACCACCGGCTCCCGCGCAAGGTGCGCCGTGGCGAGCTCGAGCCGCTGCCCGTTCACGCTGATGCCGGCCAGGATTCCCCCGCGGCCCTCGGTGGCCCCGTAGATGTCCCTGGCGGCCGGACGCCACAGATCCATGAAGCGAGCGAACAGCAGCGGCCGCTTGCTGAGGATCGCGTTGCCATGCTCCTGACAGCGCCCCGGGCGGCCGTTGATCCACTTCACCACGCGGCGCCCGTCCTTGCGCCGGCACCAGATCGCGACCGGCGAGCTCCCGTGGAAGAACGCGTGCCGTGACACGCCGCCGCTCGTCCACCGGAGCAGCTTCGCGAGCTCGCGCGCTTCGTTCACCACACCGCGTCCGCGCACGCGATAGGTGTGCAGCTCCTGCAGCATCGCCACCTCGGCGCCGGTACGCCGGATGTCGGCGGCGATTCGGCGCAGGTCGAGCTTGCCGGTCCAGCGACCCGTCCGCGCGTCCACCTGCTCGCCCCAGTGCGCGTTGTATGTGACCATCGGGATCGGCGCGCCCTGGGCGGACGCCCCGCTGGGCGCGGCGAGGGCACAGAGCGCCGTTACGAGCACGGCGAGGAGCCATCGCCTGCTGCCGTCCACGAAACCAGCGTACTCCCCCATCTAGATTTCCGCTCGTGCTTCGACGGGTCGTCATCCTCGGTCTGGCGGCCGCCCTGCTGGGCGGCTGCGCGGGCGCGGAGGACGACGACCGCGGCGGCAAGGCGAAGCGGCCGCCGGTGGTGGTGCTCGTGTTCGACGAGTTCCCCACCGACGCGCTCCTGACGCCCGGCGGCGAGATCGACCGCGAGCGCTTCCCGAACTTCGCCGCGCTGGCGCGGACCTCGACCTGGTTCCCGAACGCCTTCACGACCTACGACTCGACCTTCAAGGCGGTGCCCTCGATCCTCGACGGCGTCCTGCCGGTGGAGGGCACGGCCGCCGACCAGCGCTCGCACCAGCCGAATGCGTTCCACCTCATGGACCGGCACGGGTACGGCGTCGTCGACGTGGAGTCGGCGTCCGCGCTCTGCCCGGACACCGTCTGCCCGGGGTCGCGGATCCGGCGCCCCGGCATCCTGAAGCGCCTGGCGGGCTCGGGGCGCCCGGCGCGGCTCCACAGGTGGATCGCGGCGATCCGCCACCGCCGACGACCGACGTTCTACTTCCAGCACACGCTGCTGCCGCACGCTCCGTGGGTCTACCTCCCCTCAGGCCGCGTCACGCGGCACTCGGGTGCCGAGCCGATCGAGAACTCGAACCGCTGGCCCGGCTTCTCCGACCCCGACCTGACCGCCCACAACGAGCTGCGCCACCTGCTTCAGGTGGGCTTCGTGGACCACGAGCTGGGCCTTCTCCTGCGGCGCATGCGCCGGACGCGAGTGTTCGACGACGCGCTCCTGATCGTGCTCGCGGACCACGGACACTCGTTCAGGGTGGGCGTGAGGTCGCGCCGGAAGGTGACCGAGGACAACGTGGAGGAGATCGCGCCGATTCCGTTCTTCGTGAAGCTGCCGCACCAGCGTGAGGGCCGGCGCGATCCGGCGCTCGCCCGCAACGTGGACGTGCTCCCCACGATCGCGGACGTGCTCGACGTCCGGGTCCGCTGGGGCCACGGGGGCCGGTCCGCTTTCGCGGACGTCACGCGCAACCGGCGTGTGGTGAGCCTGCCCACGCGCGACTTCCGCAGGACCGTGAGCATCGGGATCGAGGAGCTCGTGCGCCGCCGCGCGGCCGTCCGTGCGCGGCGCGCCGCGGAGTTCGGCACCGGGCGCGCCAGCCTCGCGCGCTTCGGCGACCCCTGGGCGTCCGCGTACCGGATCGGCCCGAACGAGCAGCTCCTCGGGCGCGAAGTGGCGGCGCTCGACGTGCGCGACTCCGCCACGGTGTCGGCGAGCGTCGGGTCGCCCGGCGTCGTGCGGCGCTCGCCCGGATCGCACCCGGAGGTGCGTCCCGCGCATGTGGCGGGGACGATTGCGGGCGGGGAGCCGGGAGAGCAGCGCGACCTGACGGTGGCGGTGAACGGCCGCATCCGGGCCGTGGGCCGGAGCTTTCACCTGCTCCGCGAGGACCGCGAGTACTTCTCGCTCCTGGTTCCCGAGCGCGCGCTGCGCCGCGGCACGAACCGGATCGCCCTGTTCGAGGTCACCGGCACGGACCGCCTCGTGCGGCTCGCTCCTAGCGAGGGTTGGGGAGGGAGCTCGGGTCCTGATCGATCCTGACGTCGCGCCTGCGCACGTCGAGCAGGTAGCAGGTGCGGTCGTCGCGATCGTCGTGAGGGATACACGCCCGGAAGTAGTCGTCGCCCTGCCTCACCATGTCGGAGGCCTCGAGGTTGCGCCGGAGCTCCTCCGACCCGTGGCCGGTGACGTACCGGTACAGCTCCCTAGCCGCCCGCTCCTTCTCCTCGGTCTCCGCCACGACCACCGGCTTCGCCGCCAGTCCGGCGGCCACGAGCCCCACGAGCGACGCCAGGAGGAGCCCCGTCCCGATCCGGTCGGTGAGCACTTCGAGCTGGGCCCGCGGCGGGGCGCCGGGAGCGGCGGAGGGGCGGCGGCTCCAGATCCGCCTGGCGAGCCAGGGCGCCACCGCGCCGATCAGGACGAGGTTCGCGAACGTCGCGATCAGGATGCCCGCGATCAGGGCGTAGCCCTCCTGGACCGGAGGCAGCTCGTGCAGGATCACCCCGTCCAGCAGCGTGATCGTGATGAACGTGGGCCACATCCAGGCCCCGCGCAGGCGCCAGCGGATGCGGGCGGGCCAGAAGCGCTCGTCTCGATCCACTGGGGCGGAGAGTAGCCTTCGGTTCGTGGCTGAACTCTGGGTCACTCAGCTCGGCGCGGTCCCCTATCGGGAGGCCGTGACGCTGCAGGAGACGCTTCGCGCGCGCCGCCAGGCCGGCGAGCTGCCGGACCTGCTGCTCGTGCTCGAGCACCTGCCTGTGTACACGAAGGGCAGGCGCACCGAGCCGGCCGACCTCCCGATGGGCGAGGAGTGGTATCGCGCCCAGGGCATCGACGTCTGCGAGACGGACCGCGGCGGGCGCGTGACCTACCACGGGCCCGGCCAGCTCGTGGCCTATCCGATCATGGCGGTGGACCGCGTGGCCGACTTCGTCCACACGATGGAGCGGGCCATGGTGACAGCGCTCGCCGACGAGGGCATCGCCGCGGAGCCGCGCGACACGCCGTTCACCGGCGTGTGGGTTGGCGACGCGAAGATCGGCTCCATCGGGGTGCGGGTGTCGGCCGGCGTCTCGACCCACGGCCTGGCCGTGAACGTGGACAACGACCTCCAGCCGTTCGACTGGATCGTCCCCTGCGGGATCGACCATGCCCGCATGACCTCGGTGTCGAAGGAGACCGGGCGTCATCGGTCGCTGCCGTGCTTCCGCAAGCGCGTGGCATGGCGGTTCGCGGAGGCGTTCGGGATGCGGCAGCGGATCGTCTCGCCGCGGCGGGTGCTCGACCGGGAGCCGGTGGCTGCGTGAGCACCCGCTCGCGCTCCAACCCGGGCGGCGCGCGGGTGCTCGAGCTCATGGGCGAGGTGCGCCCGTTCCGTGAGCGCAAGCCGGAGTGGTTCAAACGGCCGGCGCCGGGCGGGCCGGTGTACCGCGAGCTGCGCGGGATGATCGAGGGAGAGGGGCTCCACACGGTCTGCCAGGAGGCGGCCTGCCCGAACATCGGCGAGTGCTGGGAGCGCGGCACCGCCACGTTCATGATCCTCGGCGACACCTGCACGCGCCGCTGCGGCTTCTGCAACGTCAAGACGGGCAGACCCACCCACAACGACCCGCTCGAGCCGCTCCGCGTGGCCCAGTCCGTCAAGAGGATGGGGCTCCGCCACGCCGTGATCACGAGCGTGGACCGCGACGACCTGCCCGACCTCGGCGCGAGCGCCTTCGTGGGCGTGATCCGCTCGATCCGCCGAATGGCGCCGGGCTGCAAGGTCGAGCTGCTCACCCCGGACTTCCGCGGCGAGGAGATGCCGCTCGCCCGCGTGATCGCCGAGCGGCCGGACGTCTTCAACCACAACGTCGAGACCGTGCCGCGGCTGTACCCGCTTGCGCGACGCGGGTCGCGCTTCCTCCGCTCGTGCCGGGTGCTCCGGAACGCGAAGGAGATGGGCGGCGGCGAGGTCGTCACGAAGTCGGGCCTGATGACCGGGCTCGGGGAGTCGAAGGAGGAGCTGCTCGAGACCTTCGGCGTGCTGCGCGAGCACGGCGTGCAGGTCCTGACCGTTGGCCAGTACCTCCGGCCGACCGAGAACCACCTGCCGGTCGTGCGCTACTGGCACCCGGAGGAGTTCGCCGAGCTCGAGCGCGAGGCCTATGCGATGGGGTTCGAGTCGGTGGCCGCGGGGCCGCTCGTCCGCTCGAGCTACCACGCCGAGCAGACTCTGGCGCAGGCCTCCTCCGGCTGACGCCGCTCGCCGCTCCCTGTGATCCCGCTGAAGGACGACATCCCGACGAGGCGCACGCCGATCCTCACGATCGCGATCATCGCGATCAACGTCATCGTCTACTTCTTCCTCGAGCGAGGGCTCTGGGACCTGGGTGACCACGGCAACGCCACGGTGCTCGACTACGGTGCGATTCCGGTCGAGCTGACGGAGGGAGAGGAGGTCGGCGGAGGGGACCAGCCGCCGTCCTGGCTCACACCGCTCTCCTCGATGTTCATGCACGGCAGCCTGCTGCACCTGGGCGGCAACATGCTGTTCCTCTGGATCTTCGGGAACAACATCGAGGACTCCATGGGCCGCCTGACGTTCGTCGCGTTCTACCTGCTCGGCGGCTTCGCGGCGCTCGGGCTTCATGTGCTCTCGGATCCCGACTCCGTCGTTCCCACCGTGGGAGCCAGCGGCGCGATCGCCGGCGTGCTCGGCGCTTACGCGCGGCTGTATCCGCGCGCCCGCGTGGTGACCGTCGTGTTCATCATCATCATCTTCACCGTGGTCACTTTGCCCGCACTGCTCGTACTCGGGGTGTGGTTCCTGCTCCAGCTGCTTCCCGCCTTCAGCGATCCGGGCGGCGCGGGCGGCGGCGTCGCGTACTTCGCCCACATCGGCGGCTTCGTGTTCGGGCTGCTCGCGATCAAGCTGTTCGCGAACAACGTCCAAGAGGACTACGACCGCGCTCACCGTCTGCCGGTGTACTGATGGCGCGGACGCTGGTGCTGCTCGCAAGCCTCGTGATGATCTGCGGCCTGGCGTTCCTCACTGTGTCGGTTGCGGTCGACGACGGCGTCACGCCGCTGGTCGTGGTGTCCGGGATCATCCTCGCGCTGCTCGGCTTCGGAGTGCTGGGGGCGCTGACAACGCCGCCCCCGGATGGCTGAGCGCGGGCGCAGGCCGCCGCCGGTTCCCGTCCGGCCGCTGATGGAGGGCGCGCGGCGGAGCTCGCGGCTGCCCCGGCTGGTCGCGGTCCTCGCGATCCTCGCCGCGCCCGTCGGCGTGGGCGCGGCGGCCGTGTGGTCGTTCGAGGACGGCGGCGGAGCTCCGAGCCTTCCGCTTACGGCCGGATCGCCCCCGGTGGCGGCGGCGCCGACGGAGCCGCGCGCCTCGGATGCCGCGCTGGTCGATGCCGAGCCCGTACCGGCCGTGCCGCTCGGCGGCGTGGACGCCTTCCACGTGCAGCTGCGCAAGCCGCCGCGCGCCGGGCTCGTCTTCGACCTGGACACCGGCGAGGTGCTCTGGCGCCACCGCCCGATGCTCGTGGCGTCGATGGCGAGCCTCACGAAGATCATGACCGCGCTGCTGGTGGTCGAGCGGAGCCGGCCAAATGACCCTGTCCGCATAACTCGCGCCGCCCTGCGCTACACCGGATCGGGGATCGGGCTGCTGCCGCGCGGGAAGCGCGTGCGGCTCGAGACGCTCCTGAACGGGCTGCTGATCGTGTCGGGAAACGACGCCGCGATCGCGCTCGCGGTGCACGTGGCGGGGAGCGAGCGCGGCTTCGTGGCGATGATGAACGAGCGCGCCGCGCGCTGGGGCCTCGAGTGCACGCACTTCGCGTCGTCGCACGGGCTCGAGGACGGCAACCGCTCCTGCGCACGCGACCTCGCCGTGCTCACCCGGCTGGCGATGGCCGAGCCGCGCATCCGCCGGATCGCGCGCCGCCGCCAGGTGGACTTCCGCTTCCCGATCAAGGGCCGCCGCCTGTACCTCTACGGCCACAACCCGCTGATCCGGATGGGCTACCCCGGAGCGATCGGCCTCAAGACCGGCTACACGAACGCCGCCGGCCGCTGCTTCGTGGGCGTGGCCCGCCGAAACGGCCGCCGCGTGGCGGTGATCCTGCTGAACTCGGCCGACCCCTCGAGGCACGCCCCGAAGCTGCTGAACGCAGCCTTCGCGCGGTTGTAGGTGGAGCCAGCCGGATTCGAACCGGCGGCCTCTTCCGTGCAAGGGAAGCGCTCTACCAACTGAGCTATGGCCCCGTGCCGCAGATGGTAGGGCCGTCGGCGGGTTTCGGGGGTTGGCTGTTGTGGATATGGGCAATGCGAGGCGCTGATGATCGACGAGGCCACCACGGAGCGCGAGCAGACGGAGCGGGAGGACGAGTCGGCCGACGGGCCGGCTGTTCCTCAGGAGGGTGAGGCCGGGCCTCACTCCGGTGCGGGCCACGGCGAGCCCGACAAGTCCGCCAAGCAGACCGAGGAGGAGCCGGCGCCGAAGCGGGCCGAGGTCTCCAACTACGAGATCGTCGAGCACTGGTTCAACGTGGCCGGCGACAGCCTCGACGTGCCGGACGACGTGGCGGCGGTGCTTCGGTCCTCATATCGCGAGGTCCAGGTCCAGGTGCCCGTTCGCCTCAGCGACGGCAAGGTGCACGTGTTCTCCGGCTACCGCGTCCAGCACAACGGCGCGCGCGGTCCCTACAAGGGCGGCATCCGCTTCCACCCGGAGGTCGATCTCGACGAGGTGCGCGCGCTGGCCGAGCTCATGACCTGGAAGACGGCCGTCGTGAACATCCCCTACGGCGGCGCCAAGGGCGGCGTGAACGTCGACCCCAGCAAGCTCGAGACGGGCGAGGTCCAGGAGGTCGCCCGCTCGTTCATGGACAAGATCGAGAAGGTGCTCGGCCCGCAGCGGGACATCCCGGCACCGGATGTCGGCACCAACGCCCAGGTGATGGCCTGGTTGATGGACGAGTACGGCAAGCTCCACGGCCACACGCCGGCCTGCGTGACCGGCAAGCCGATCGCACTCGAGGGCTCCTTTGGCCGCGAGGCCGCCACCGGCCGCGGCGTGGTTCAGGTGTTCCGCGAAGCGGCGCCCGAGATCGACCTCGATCCCTCCGAGGCGACCTTCGTGATCCAGGGCTTCGGCAACGTCGGCGCCTGGGCGGCGCGCCTGATGCAGGAGCTCGGCGCCAAGATGGTCGGCGCGGCGGACGCGAGCGGCGCGATCGCGAGCGAGGGCGGGATCGACGCCGACAAGCTCGCCGAGCACGTACGCGACGGCGGCAGCGTCGCGGACTTCGACGGCAAGACGGACGAGATCGATCCCGATGAGCTCGTCGCGCTCGAGTGCGACGTCTTCATCCCAGCGGCGCTCGGCGGCATGATCCACGGGGAGAACGCCGCCAAGATGCGCTGCCGCATGATGGTCGAGGGCGCGAACAGCCCGACCACCCCGAAGGCGGACGCGATCCTCAACGAGAACGGCGTGTTCATCGTTCCAGACGTGCTCGCCAACGCGGGCGGCGTCGTGGTGTCGTACTTCGAGTGGGTCCAGAATCTCCAGCACATGCGCTGGACCGAGAACGAGGTGAACGAGCGGCTCAGCGAGATCATGCGCCGCTCGTTCCGCGAGGTGGCCGACAGGGCCCGCGAAAACAGCACTCCGATGCGGCCTGCGGCCTACGAGCTCGGTATTGAGCGGGTTGTCGAGGCGGCGTCCACCCGCGGCTACATCTAGTACCTACGTCCACCCTTGCCGACACCTGTCGAGCAGGCCGAAATGGCTATCTAGCTCGGGGTCGCGGAAGCCGACAAACGGGATACGACGGCATGGAGGGTTCCGTCGAACTAAGCGGCACGGGACGCCGCTGAGTTGCATCAAGCGGGAGGTCGCCGGGGCGGGCGGCCTCCCGCCGCAACTCTCGCTAGTCGAAGTCGAAGTCGCGCGGCGGCTTCTGCTCGAACCAGAGGCGATCGTGTTCCGGCGTCTCCTGGAGGAAGTCGGGCGTGTCCTCGAGGACGTCCTGGTCCTCTTCGGCGTCCTCGTCCTCGTCCTCGTCGAGGGCCCTGTCCTCGACGACCGCCTGGTCTTCGTCGAGATCCTCGTCCTGGTCGACCGCCTCGAAGCCGTGCGGCTCCGTGTCCCCGAGGTAGGGCCTCGGTTCCGCGGGCTCCGGTGGCTCCATTCCACCGGGCGGCTGGTCCACCACAGGAGCTTCCGCGGCCGGCTCCTCGTGCTGCACCGCGGCCGGTTCCTCGCGTTCGACCTCCGGCGCCTCCATGTCGAACAGGGCGGTCTCCTCCTCCGCAGCGGCGGACGGCTCGTCGTGCTCGGCTTCCGCCGTCGCCGTGGCGCCGGCCGTCTGCTCGGCCTCCTCGGGCTGGTGCGCCACGTCGCGTCGAGCCGGCCCCAGCGCCTCTTCCTCCTGACGCTCGAGCTCGTCCTCGGGCACTCCGTGCTTGCGCTTCAGCTCGAGATGCTCCCGGATGGCATCGTCGAGTATGCCCATCGGAGGGAACCTTATCGAGGCCGGGAGGATGTCTCAGCCACGGGCATCGCGGCGCTCTCCACCCGGTTCTTGCCCGCCCGCTTGGCGCGGTAGAGCGCCGCGTCGGCGGCCGCGATCAGCTCGCTTCTGTCGATTGCGCTGTCCGGCACCGACGCTACGCCGAAGCTGGCCGTGACGCGCAGCGCCTCGCCGCCGCCCGCGCGCGGCACCTGGAGCGCCTCCACCGCCTCACGCATCCGCTCCGCCAGCTGCGCCGCGCCGGCGGCATCCGTCTGTGGCAGGACCACGGCCATCTCCTCGCCGCCGTAGCGGGCGGGCGCGTCGAGATCGCGCGACAGGTCGCGGAGAACGCCCGCCACCAGCGCGAGCACTTCGTCGCCCTGTTGGTGGCCGCACGTGTCGTTCACGCGCTTGAAGTCGTCGATGTCGAGCATCACGAGCCCGAGCGGCGTGCCGAAGCGGCGGCTGCGCTCGATCTCCCGGTCGAGGATCGACACGAACGCGCGGACGTTCGCCAGGCCGGTGAGCTCGTCGGTGACCGCCTGGCGCTCCACGGTCTCGTGGAGGCTCGCATTCTCGATCGAGACGACCGCCTGCCCCGCCAGGTACTCGAGCAACTCCTCCGCCTCGCGCGAGAAGGGAGCGCCGCGGCGCGCGATCGAGATCGCGCCGAGGTACTCCGGCCCGTCCACCAGCGACCGCAGCCCGATCGACAGCGCGTGAGCGCCGGCCTCGTGCGCCGACACCGCGCGGCGCGTCCGCTCCGCCCGCTCGTCGCCCTCGAGCGCGCCGAGCAACTCCTGCCCCACGTCCGCGCGGATCGCGAACACGTCGCGCTCCGCCGCCTCGATCGCCCGCTCGAGGTCGCCGCCGCCCTCGCCTACCTCGTATCGCGCGAACACGCCACGGGCCAGCGGGAGCGCGCGGCCCACCTCCGCGTCGCAGGCGTCGACGGCCTGGCGCACCGCGAGCGCGACCACGCCGCGGCGGTCGAGGCCGGTCGCGAGCGCGTCACCCACGCGCCTGATCGTGCCCTCGAGCTCCTGCCGCTTTCGCTCGACCTCCTCGATCTTGGCCTCGAGCTGGAACGACATGTCGTTGAACTCACGCCCGAGCGCGGCGAACTCGTCGCTGCCCTCGACCGGCACCGGGTGGCGGAAGTCCCCGCGCGACAGCCGCCGCGCCGCGGTGAGCAGGGTCGCGATCTGGCCGGTGAGGGCGCGGCTCACGTACGCGGCGGAGGCGAGTGCCAGCAGGACGAAGACGCCCAGAAAGAGCGCGATCAGCAGCCGATTGTCGGAGACATGCCGAGAGAACGAGGCCGTGGGCGTGAGGATTCGAAGCTCTACCGGCGGCCCGGCCGGGGCGCCCAGGTGCGCGATCCGGCCGCGGTACTCCTCGCCGGCGACGTGGAAGGTGGTGGGTCGCTCGCCGAGGCGAGGCAGTGAGCGTCCCGCGGCCGGAAGCGTCGATGCCAGCGGGCGACCTGAGCGGAGAACGGTGGCCTCCAGGCCGGTGAGCGCAGCGATCCGGCCTGTGAGGCCGCGCGCCTCGGTCACCGAGGCGGTGAGCACCGGCGCTCCCCCCGCTCCGCCCGTCACGATCTCCGACCCCGCTGCGGCCACGGCGACCGGCGAGCCCGCTCGCGCAAGCCGCTCACCGCCAGACGCCCAGAGCTCAATCGCGACCACGTCTCCGCGGAGCAGCTCGCCCATGCGCGCCCGTGCCTCGCGGTCACGCCTCCGCGCGATGGCGCGCTGAAGCTCCGGATCGCGCGCCAGGCCCCTCAGCGCCGCCCGCGCACGCGCGACCTCCTCGCGGTAGACGCCGACCGCGACACGCGTGGCGGTTGCGATCCCGGCGTCGGCCTTGCCGGTCTCAGTCCGCTCGGTGAGCGTGAAGAGCACGATCCCGAGCGCGACCATCGGCACCACCACGATGAGCGCGAAGAACAGCCGGAGACGACCCCTGAAGCTCATTGCTGCACATACCCCCAGCAACACAGGCTACAGGGGCGCGCGACCGCCGCGGCCTCTTGCAGCACCGCTACCATGAACGAGCCGCGGGGCTATAGCTCAGTTGGGAGAGCGCCTGGATCGCACCCAGGAGGCCGCCGGTTCGAGTCCGGCTAGCTCCATTTCGGGAATCCCCGCGACGGGGCGGGTTTGAGGGTTATGCGGGCGCCCACGAGAGCCGACTCTCGCTTGATCGTTGACCCGGTCTTTGGCCCGATCTCCGCGCAGCCCAGCCCCCGGCGTATGAGACACCGCATTTCAAGCGGTTTCGCCGGGCATGAGCGACTCAGTCCGCGGGACGAAATAGAACCCCATCCAGGAGTCTCCGGGTTAGTGTTCAGGAAGCTCGGCTGCCGGGGCGCGCGTGCCCACTCTCGCTCGATCGAGACGCGGCCGAGAGGTCCCCAAGCTCGGTGCCGTCCATCTCGTCAGTCTCGGCGGCGCGGCCAAGTGGAGCCTCTGAGACGCTCGCGTTTCTGGCGAACCCAGGCTCGCCTCGACGGACGGGTATCAGGCGGCAGCTACTGCTCTCCTAGGGACCTCAAGGGCCCCGGCGACGGGGATGGCGAGCGGGCTCTCCGAGGTCGTTGACGAACGACTCACCGCGCTCGGGCGTCTCGCGCACACGCGGCGCTATCGCGGTTCCGCCAACCGGTGGCGCGTGCCCACTCGAAGATGATCACGGCGAGGCCGCCGACGACCTTCGACGTGGTCGTCCTAACGCCACAGGCCCGGGGCGGCTCGACCGCCCCGGGCCTTGCGGCCGCAGCCCGTGGGCCGCGGCGGACCTAAAGCCGGAACGGCAGGAGCACCCCGTCGATCGCGTGGATGATGCCGTTCGAGAGCCGCGCCGCGTTCGGCGCGGCGATCCCGACGGTGCGGCCGGTGGCGTCGGTCAATGTCGCCGTCCCGCGAGCCTTGGTCAGGAACGAGCCGCGCAGCAGCGTATTGACCCGCGTCGCGGCGACGACCTCGGCGGCGGCGCGACGGCCGGGCGCCAGGTGGTACTTGAGCACCTCCGTCACGGCCGGCAGGCCGAGGGCGGCGACGCCGTTGAACGCGCCCTGCTCGGTCGCGGCTCCGGTCAGGTCGAGGAACGCCTGGTCGGTCGGAGCGAACACGGTGTGCTGGCCCTTGCCGTTGAGCGTGTCGGCGAGGCCCGTGGCGACGACCGCCTCGCGGAGGATGTCGAAATCTCCGCCGTCGGTGTCGAAGCCGCTTGCACCAGAGATGTCAACGACCTTCTCGACGATTGTCTTGCCCTCCCGTTCGCCAGCCATGGCCGGCGCCGCCGCGGCGGCGGCGATCACGCCGACGCTCAATAGGGAAACGAGAAACCTCTGCATGGGACCCTCCTTTGATCGGGTTATCCAGACATTGTCTAGAGATTGTCTAGATCACGTTAGCGTCTGGGTCCCATGCTGTCTAGGGTTTGTCTAAGTCTTTTTTGCCGGTTCTCCCGACAGCAGACGCTAGCCGCGTAGGGTCGCGACGCCCGCTACGTCGAGATTCTGTCTACATGACGGCGAAGTCTTGTACAGTTCTCGAATGGCACAAGACGTAGAGCACAGTCTGCGTATCGGCGAGCTCAGCCGGCGCGTGGGCGTGAGCCCGGAGCTCCTGCGGGCGTGGGAGCGCCGCTACGGCTTGCTTCATCCGGTCCGAACTAAGGGCGGTCTGCGCCTCTACTCCGCCGAGGACGAGCGGCGCGTGCGGGCCATGCAGGCGCATCTCGACGGCGGGCTGTCGGCCGCCGAGGCGGCTCGGCTCGCTTCCGCCGGCGACTTCGCTGCGCGCGCCGCCGAGCACGGCGATGCCATCCAGCGGGGGGTCGCGGAGCTGCGCGAGGCCCTTGATGCCATGGACGCCGACACGGCCCACGCCGTACTCGACGGTCTGCTCGCCACCTTCACGCTCGAGACCGTCCTTTCGGGCGTCGTACTGCCGTACCTGCGCGAGCTCGGCGAGCGCTGGCAGCGCAGCGAGGCCTCCGTCGCCCAGGAGCACTTCGCCAGCAACCTGCTCCGCGCGCGCCTGCTCGCGCTCGCCCGTGGCTGGGAGCGCGGGGAGGGCGCCACCGCGCTGTTGGCGTGCGCGCCGAGAGAGCAGCACGACCTCCCGCTGGTCGCCTTCGGACTGGCACTGCGTGGCCGCGGCTGGCGGATCGTGTTCCTCGGCACGGACACGCCCGCGGCCAGCATCGCCGAGACCGCCGAACGCCTGCGCCCCGCACTCGTGGTGGTGAGCTCCGTGACTCCGCGCAGCTTCCGGCGGGAGGCCGACGCGCTCGCGGCGATCGCGCGTGAGCACCGGTTGGTCATCGCCGGCGCCGGCGCGGACGAGAGGCTCGCGCAGTCGCTCGGCTCCTCGCTGCTCCAGGGCGACCCGGTGGCCGCCGCTGGCGCCGTCTAGAAACCCCACGCGATGCTTGACGTGACTGTTGCGGGCTGGGCGCTGACCGTCGGCCTCGTGCTCGTCCTACTGGCGGTCGATCTGGCGCTGGCGATCACGCGACCGCACCAGGTCGGCTTCCGCGAGGCGGTGAGCTGGTCGATCTTCTACATCGCCGTCGCGATCGCCTTCGGGCTCGTGTTCGCGTCGATCGCCGGCTGGGGCTTCGGCGGCGAGTACTTCGCCGGCTACATCGTCGAGAAGAGTCTGTCGGTCGACAACCTGTTCGTCTTCGTGGTCATCATGACCACCTTCGCGGTCCCGGCCGAGCACCAACAGAAGGTGCTGATCGTGGGGATCGTGCTCGCGCTCGTGCTGCGCGTGATCTTCATCGCGCTCGGCGCCGCGCTGCTGGCCGCCTTCTCGTTCATGTTCCTGATCTTCGGGCTGCTGCTGGTCGGCACCGCCATCCAGCTGTTCCGCCACCGCGACCAAGACCCCACGGTCGACGACAACGCGCTGGTCACCTTCGCGCGTAGGCGCCTCCCGCTGACGGACGACTACCACGGCGGGAGGCTGGTCACCCGCCTCGACGGTCGGCGTATGTTCACGCCGCTGTTCCTGGTGCTGATCGCGATCGGCAGCACTGACATCCTCTTCGCGCTGGACTCGATCCCTGCCGTCTTCGGCGTCACCGACGAGGCCTTCATCGTGTTCGCGGCCAACGCCTTTGCGCTGCTCGGCCTGCGCGCCCTGTACTTCCTCGTCACCGGCCTGCTCGACCGGCTCGTCTACCTGTCCACAGGGCTGTCCATCGTGCTCGGCTTCATCGGCATCAAGCTCGTTTTGCACTGGGGCCACCTGCAGGACGATCGCGTCCCCGAGGTCGCCACCACCACCTCGCTCGCGGTGATCGGCGCGGTGCTGCTCGTCACCACCGTCGCGAGCGTGATCAAGGCCCGCCGCGACCCGACCGCTCGCGCCCATCCCGGGTCGCTGCGCGCCCACCCCGAGCCCGACCAGGGCGCGCCGAGGGACGACTACCGCGATCAAGCATCCGTCCGCACGTCCAGGTCGTATGACTGACGTCCACCCCGTCTCGAGCCCGGCGCTTGAGGCCCGCGCAGCCGCCGGGCTGCGCCGCCTCAACGTGGTGGTCGGCTGCGCGCACGCCGTCCAGGCGATCGCGCTGCTGATGCTCGCCGGGGAGGCCTCGCTGCCCGTCACCGCCTCTTTTCTGGCGGGGCCGCCCGGCGCCGGCGACTATGGCAGCGCGAGTCTCGGAAGCCTGCGCATCGATTGGCTGGTCGCCGCCTTTCTCTTGCTTGCGGCGATCGACCACCTGACGCTGAGCGCCGGACGGCCGCGCCGCTGGTACGAGGCCAATGTCGCACGGGGGATCAACCCCGCTCGATGGTGGGAGTACTCCCTCAGCGCGTCCCTGATGGTCGTGCTCATCGCCATGCTCGCCGGCGTGACAGAGCTCGTCGCGCTCGTCGCCCTCTTTGGCGCCAACGTCGCCATGATCCTCTTCGGCCTCGTCCAGGAGCGGCTCAACCTCGACCGCAACAACGTCGACTGGCGCCCCTTCATCTACGGCTGCGTCATCGGCGCCGTCCCGTGGATCGCGATCGCCGCACAGCTCGTCATCTCTTCAGGCGAAGGCAACGACGTACCGGGCTTCGTGATCGCGATCTTCGTCAGCCTGCTGCTGCTCTTCAACAGTTTCGCCGTGAACATGTGGCTGCAGTACCGCCGGCGCGGCCGCTGGGCCGAGCCGGCCTTCACCGAACGCGCTTACCTCATCCTCAGCCTCGCCGCAAAGACCGCGCTCGCCTGGCAGGTCTACGCCGGCGCCCTCGCTGGACCCTGAACGCGCAGCTCGCACCGACCGGAAGCTCGACGACCCTGAGCGGGCCGATGCCGCGACCCCACGCATTCTCAACACCCGGGCTTGATCGAGGACAACAAAACGCGTTGCGGTAGCTCCGTGGCGAGCGCTCGGCCTACGTGCCGGCTTGAGGCACGCGGCGAAACGAGCCAAATTCAGGGCGGGGGTCGCCTGGATCGCACCCAGGAGGCCGCCGGTTCGAGTCCGGCTAGCCATCGCAAGGTTGGTTGCCTGTCGCTGCAGCCTCACTCGGAGGGACTGCTCGTGGGAGGCCTGGAGCTCCCGCTCGCGTTGGCGGACCTGTGGTTGATCGACGAGTACGAGTTCGTCGTGCAGCCGAGGCTGGCGGGCCACGGGCCGACGCTGTTCGCGGGGCTGTCGAAGCATGTCGACTTGAGGCTCGTGAGCCGGCTGGAAGTCAACTCGGAGCCGTGGCGATGCGGTACGAGCCCGCGCCTTCCTAGCGGCCCCTATCGCGGGCGAGAGATCGAGGAATCCTCACGTCCTTCAACGCAGACGGGTACGGCGGAGGCCTCTCGAGCCGCGCGAGGTAGGGGGAGAGGTAGCGGCCGGCGATCTTGTCCGGCGGCCACCAGAGCGCGCGCTCAGCAACCTCCGGTCGGGTGCCGTCGTCGTGCAGGCTCGCGCGGAGGTGCAACGGCGCTGAGCCCGTGAGCAGGACCGCGCGCAGGACCGGCCGGAAGGGCCGCGGCGAGCGCGGCGAGCCGAGCCGAGCTGCAATCGCTTCGGCGGCGGCGTCAGCCTGTTGAGTGGCCAGCCCTCCTTGTTTCACCGGGAAGTTCGCCGTGTCGCCTACCGCGTATACGTCGTCGACTCCCCTCACGCGTCCGTGCGCGTCGACAGGGATGAAGCCGTGCGAGTCGCGGGGGAGGCCGAGGATCCCCCGGCCCTCGAGGCACGGAACCGTGATCGTGCAGTCGGCGGGGAGGCACGGCCCGTCCGAGAGCGCCACTCGCCCGCCGCCCGCCTCGACAGGGCGCACGCCGGTGCGGAGGTCGATGCCCCGCTCCTCGAGCAGGGCGCGGACCCGCGCTGCGGCGTCCGGTCCGAAGAGGTCCAGGGGATCGTGCTCCGGTGTCACGAACGCGATCGTGACGCCGCTTGCCCCATCCCCCTGGAGGCGCCAGGCGGTCAGCAGCGCGAGCTCGTAAAGGGGTAACGGCCAGCTTACGCCGGGGGGAACCGCGAAGACGAGGCGGCGGATCCGCCCGTCTTTGGCTGCCTTGAGCGCCGCGGCCACATCGTCCGTGCCGCCTTGTCCGTGGAAGAGCAAGGCGTGTGGCACGGCGTTTCGCGCTCTTGCTCCCGTGGCTATGAGCAGAGCGTCGTAGGGGAGCCATTCGCCGCTGCGTTGACGCGCCCTACGGCCATCGGGGTCAACAGAGGTCAGAGCGCCAAAACGAAACGTGGCCCCTTGATCTGCGGCGATTTCCGCGAGCGGGAAAAAGCGCATGTCGCCCAGCTCGAAGGGCTCGGTGACCCGCAGTGGCCGGTACGCCAGGTTGGCGTCCGGCGAGAACAGCTCGATGCTGGGGCCTTGCCCAGCGACTGCCCTCAGCGCCAGCAGCGCCTCTACCGCGGCGACGCCCCCGCCCGCGATTAGGACACGCGGACGCTTCCCAGCTCGCCGGTTCTGCGATGGCATCGGAGAGAGCCTAGGACGAGCAACTGTCGCCCGTCATCAGGGTGAACGCCCCTTCACGCCACGGACAACTACGGAGGAAGCCACGGTCGGCCGCACCACCACACGTAGCGGGGCAGCAGCGGTCGCCCGACGACCGAAGGGGTGAGCGACGATCAGTGGGAGTGTTCGTGGGCACTCCCGGTCGCGCTCGCCATACGTTTGAGCACTGCTGCGGTGATCTCAGGCGGCGCGGCGTCGAACGCTGGGAGCTGAAGGTCCTCCTCCTTGCGGAAGTGGACGCTGATCAGCGCGTACAGCCCGTACAGCAGCTCCTGAAGCGAGTCCACGTCACGGACGTCGGCATGCTCGAGCCCCTCGATACGGGCCACGATCGCCTCGTGGTCGTGGATCATGGGTGCGGCCGCCCCGGCGAAGCCGAGCAGCTTGGCCCACTCGGGGTAGAGCACTTCCTCTTCGGCCCTGGCGTGCGGGATCAGCGTGCCGCGCAGGAATGCGAGGATCCGCTCGCGCAGCGCGCCGCGCTCCTCGTCGCTGAGCCGTGGCAGCTCGCGCGCTGCGTCGGCGATGTGCTCGATGTGGTCGCGCAGTTGCTCGTGCTCTTCGCGGAACGGTTCGGTGGGACGCATCTCGTGCTCGGCTCCCTCTCGGCCTTGGACTTGATCCACCAGGAGGAACGATGCCACTTATCAACCTCGCCGCGGATCCCGGCCGCCGCCGTCGCAGGGCGATCGCGGCGGTGATTCTGCTGAGCCGGACACCTCCGTCCACGCACCCTCGCATTCCCGCATCGCACCAAGGAGGCCGCCGCGTCGCGGGCACCGGCGCGGAATGGCGGTGGACGGGCCGAAGGGTGGTCCGCGACTGGCTCTGCAGAGTGCCGGGAGGCCAGATCGCCTTGTGGCGCAGGATCGATAGGGCGCCGGCATGCTCAGTGCTGGCACGGTTGCCGTGCGCCCCAGGCGCTGAGACGATGGCTCCGTGCGCCGCTCTTCGGCACTGCCGTCGGCCATCGCCGTCGTTGTCGTGCTGCTCGGTGCGTTCGCCCTGGTGCTCGAGGTTCTGTCGGGCTCGCACGCGGACCCGCTGTGGGAGGACCTGCTCGGCGTAGCCGTCACGCTCGCCTCAGTGGCGATCGGGCTGATTCTCGCCCTGCGGCGTCCGGAGCACCCGATCGGCTGGCTGCTGCTTGCGAACGCTGTCCTGCTGTCGACCATCGGTGTCGCCGCCGGTTACGCCCGGTATGCCGTGCTGGAGGACCCCGGAGCACTCCCGGGTGCCGAGTGGGCGGTCCTTTGGGACCAGTCGGCGTGGCCGCTGCTATACGCCGTCCTCCTGGCGATCGTGCTCGTCTTTCCGGACGGGAAGCTGCCCTCGCCGCGCTGGCATCGCTGGGCGATCGGAGGCGCCGTCGCGATCGCACTCTTCATGGTGCTCAGCTTCTTCGACCCGGAGCCCTTCGAGTCTCCCTACGTGGACGTGGACCGGCCACTGCCTGCGCTCCCGGATGCGCTCGCCGCGCTGTGGCCTGTCGCCTTCCTCGGCATGCTCGCCGGCCTCGTGGGGGGTGCGCTCTCGGTGCGCGTCCGCTTCCGGCGCGCGCGCGGCATCGAGCGCCTGCAGCTGAAGTGGCTCGCGTACTCCGCCGTGCTCGTCCCGCTGTCGCTGGTCATCTGCATCGTCGCCGTGGTCCTTGCCGAGGACGGCAAGGATCGCGGTCTCTTCACCGCGCTCTTCCTCTTCATGATTGGCGCGTTCCCCGTGTCGATCGGCATCGCCGTCCTGCGCTACCGGCTCTACGAGATCGACCGGCTGATCAACCGCACGCTCGTCTACGGCGTGCTCACGGTGCTGCTCGCCGCGGCGTATGCCGCCACCACGCTGCTGCTGGGGGCGACCCTCGGCAACGGCTCGGCATGGACGACGGCGGGCGCCACGCTCGCAGCTGCGGCCGCCTTCCGCCCGCTGCGAGCTCGGGTGCAGGAGGCGGTCGACCGCCGCTTCAGCCGCGCGCGCTACGACGCCTTGCGCCGCACAGAGGCCTTCCTCGAGGAGCTGCGTGCCGGGACGGCGGCGCCGGAGGGAGTTGAACCGCTGCTGCGCGAGGTGCTCGCCGACCCCGAGCTCGAGCTGCGCTTCTGGCTGCCCGAGACCGCGCAGTACGTGGACTCCCACGGGCAGCCGTCTGGGGACGCGAAGGGCGACGGGCGAGCAGCCATGCAGGTCGCGCGTGGAGGGCGTCCCCTCGGATTGGTGATCCACCGCCCCTTGGATCCCGGCCGGCCTCAATTGCTCGAGGAGGTCGTGGAGGCAGCCGGGCTCGCCATCGAGATCGCGCGCCTGAACGTCCAGCTGCGCCGCCAGCTCGAGGAGGTCGCGACCTCGCGCGCCCGGATCGTGACGGCCGGCTACGAGGAGCGCCGCCGGATCGAGCGGAACCTCCACGACGGCGCCCAGCAGCGACTCCTCTCGATCGGGCTGGCGCTGCGCCACGCTCAGCACCAGCTGGCTCCCTCCGCAAACGGCACGCGGGACGCGCTCGACGACGCCGTCCGCGAGATCGCGCTCGCAATCGACGAGCTGCGCGAGCTGGCTCGCGGCGTGCGTCCCGCGCAGCTCGACGGCGGGCTCGCACCGGCGCTCCGGGAGCTGGCCGGCCGGACGCCGCTCGCGGTCGAGGTGAACGCGGGCCGCGAGCGGTTTCCCCACGACATCGAGGCCGCGGCCTACTTCGTTGCCAGCGAGGGGCTCACCAACGCCGTCAAGCACGCCGGCGCCTCTACTGTTTGGGTCGCTGCGACGAGGAGGGGCGGCCTTCTCGTGGTCAGCGTTCGCGATGACGGCGCGGGCGGCGCCGACAGCTCCGGCGGCTCGGGGCTTCGTGGCCTCAGAGACCGCGTGGAGGCGCACGGGGGCGCGCTCCGGATCGACAGTCACGCGGGCGCGGGCACGACCCTCATCGCAGAGCTTCCATGCGGGTGATCCTCGCCGAGGACCAGGTGCTCCTGCGCGAGGGGCTCACCCGGCTCTTCGAGGACGGAGGTCATGAGGTCGTCGCCTCGTTCGGTGACGCCGACCGGCTGCTCCCGGCTGTCGCCGGCCACCGGCCCGACCTCGTGGTGGTCGATGTTCGGATGCCACCGAGCTTCTCCGATGAGGGCGCCCGGGCCGCGCGCCGGATCAAGGCCGAGCACCCGGAGGTGGGCGTGCTCGTCCTCTCCCAGCACGTCGAGACGACCCACGCGGTGACGCTCGTCCCGCTGGGCGGCTTCGGCTACCTCCTGAAGGATCGCGTGCTCGAGGTCGGCCACTTCCTCGACGCCGCGCAGCGGGTCGCCCAGGGCGGGTCGGCGCTCGACCCGCAGGTTGTTACGACGCTGCTCTCGCCCGGCGGCGACGGAGCGCTGGCCGGCCTCTCCGAACGGGAGCGAGAGGTGCTCGAGCTGATGGCCGAGGGGCTGACGAACGCCGGCATCGCCAAGCGGCTCTATCTCAGCGAGCGCACCGTCGAGGCCCACGTGCGGAATGTGCTGATGAAGCTCGACCTGCCCGAGAGCGAGGACGGCCATCGCCGCGTGCTTGCCGTGCTCGCTCACCTGAGCGCCGCGCAGGATCAGTGGTAGCGCTGAGCCCGATCGAGTGCCCGCCCCGATGCCAGGGGGATCGCGCGGGCATAGCGTCGTGAGCGTCAGGCAAACGAAGTGAGGAGGCCTCATGTCCAGCAGCACCGCACGTCCTGCAGTCGACCTCGCCCCGAAGGCCCGGCCTCGGCCCGGCCTCGCGCTCGCGCTCGCGCTCGTCTCGATCCCGGGAGTCACCATCGCCTGGGACATCTCGGGATTCGCCGGCTTCGCGGGCACGGCCGTGGGGATCGCCGCCGTCGTCCTCGGGCTGCAGGCCCGCTCCCACCTTGCGGGCGCCAAGGGCACCCGCATGGCGACCACGGCCGCGGTCATCGGGGGTCTCGCCGTCCTGTCCGTCGTGTTCTTCCTGATCGTCGGCCCGCCGGACTGAGACCGAGGCTCACACGGCGATCGGGTGGGCGGTGCCTACCCGATCGCCCGCAGGCCTTGGCCCTGCTGATCGAGACGACGTCGAGACCAGGGACCACCGATCAGCGCTCTCATGAAACGCCGGCCCCTGGCGATTCGCGGGCGGTTGCCTGAGCCGATCTCTTCCGACCGAGGTCGAGGTGCGCTAGAGCGTAATTGGCCTAGCGGCAGGCCACCACGATGCATTGACGCGGGTCGCCGTTCCCACTGGCTCGGTTGCCGCCGCCGTCGATCACGCCTTTGACGGCCCGGATACCGAGACCGCCGTTGCGCACTGCTCGATTGTCGGTGATCGTGGTCGAACGGCTGCCGACGATGATGCCGGCGCGCCCGGAGCCGACCACAAGGTTGCGGCTGACGAGGGTGCGTTTGGGCACCCGGTCGACCGCTATCCCGCCCGCGCGGGCATTTCGCACCACGTTGCGGCTCACCACGTTGCCGACCGACTTTCCGCCGCGCCTGACGATCGTGATCAGGATGCCGCCGCCGTTCCGCACCAGGCGGTTGCGAACGATCTCGTTGCGGTTGCCCTCGATGATCATCCCGTCCTCGGGGTTACCGCGTGCCTCGTTGTTCCGGATGAGATTGTGGTCGGAGGCCTCCATGAACAGTGCGAGATCGCCGTTTCGGGACATCGTGTTTCCCGTGATCCGGTTGTGATCGGACTCGGCCAGCGCGATCCCCGGACGGGACTTGCCGACGCCGTTTCGCGAGGCGAAGCTTTCCTCGATGCGGGTCCGCGTAGACCGGAAGATGACGATGCCTTCAAAGGCGTTCCCGACCGCGGCGACGTGGCGTACACGGTTGTGTTTCGCCCCGACGACCACGACCCCGAGACCGAAGTCCCTGGTGGTGCCACGTTTGACCGTGACGGCGTCGTAGCCGTCATTCAGGACGCCGATGTCGCAGGGCTCGTCCTCGCGACACAGCTCGTACGCCTTGTCGTCGCCGGCGATCGTGTGGCCGTTCAGATCGAGTGTGATGTTGTCGGCGCCGATCACGATGCCGTTGTTCGGACAGGCGAGCAAGTCGCTGTCGAGCGTCGTGTCCGTAGTAATGACGTCGCCGCAGCGCACGTGGCTCGCGGCGGCGTGGTCCGTGCTCAGAGCGAGAGAGGACACGAGTGCGAGCGCCAGGACGGCCAGACAACTGGGAAGTGGGTTTGGGCGAGAAGCAAGCATGTGGGCGACGCTAGGTCAGCGCCCAGTTCGGCACCACGGGGTGCCCCCGGGATCGCCCCAGGGTTTACCCTGCGCGTCGCTCGCGGATCGCGGGGTTTGCCCCGTAGCGGACGAACAACCCCGGCGGTACGGTCGCTCTCATGACCCGTGCCGCCCTCCTCATAGCTGCAGTTGCCGTCGCGCTGGGTACGAGCGCGTGCGAGTCGTCGGAGTCGGACCGCGCCGGCGGCGAGAGCCCTCCCGAGCCTCCGGCTGGGCGTGCGACCACGCTCACCCTGGCCAACGTCAACAGTGAGCCCGAGGTTCTGCAGGTCTTCGCCAAGAAGGTCTCGGACCTATCGAGCGGAAGCCTGCGGATCCGCTTCAAGAACAGCTGGGGGCAGGGCCGGCGCGGCAACGCCGAGGTCAACGTCATAAGGGACGTCGAAGCCGGCAAGGCCGATCTCGGTTGGGCCGGCAGCAGGGCCTTCGACCTGGTCGGCAACCGGGCGTTCGGGCCGCTTCACGCGCCGATGATGATCGACTCGTACGCCCTGGAGCTGAAGGTCCTCCAGGACGAAGCAGTCGTCCGCCCGATGCTCGAGAGCCTCGACCAGCTCGGACTGAAGGGCGTGGGCGTGCTCCCCGGACCGCTCCGGCGGCCGCTCGGCGTTCGGCGTCTCGCCGCGCCGCCGGACTGGTCCGGCATGCGCATCGGGCACGCCGGCGGCGAGCAGGTCGCGCACTCCCTGCGAGCACTGGGCGCGCGGCCGCGGATCATCGTCTCGAGTGGAGAGTTCGCGGGACTGGACGGCGTCGAGTCGCACGTCACCTCGATCGCGGGCAACGGATACCACCACGAAGCGCCCTACCTCACCGGCAACGTCGTGCTGTGGCCGCGCCCGCTCGTGCTGTTCGCCGGCGACGCCGTGACGCGCGCGCAGCTCGGCGTGCTCCAGGAGGCCGCCAGGGCCGCGGCGCCCGACGTGGTCGACGAGCTGCGCGAGGCGGACGAAGAGCGGCTGGCGGTCATCTGTCGCCAGAACCTGAAGGTGTCGCTCGCCTCGGGGAGCGCGCTCGCCCGTCTCCGGGAGGCGGTGCGGACCGTTTACCTAGGACTCGAGCGCGACGCTGCGACACGGACGACGCTCGCCCGGGTCGAGCAGATCGCATCCAAGCTGGCGGAACCGACCGACGCTGTGAGCTGCGGCGATCAGGCCCCGCCGGGCGCCGCGTCGATCCCGGACGGCGGGTACGAGGTGACGGTCACGCCGCGGGACGCGCTCCGCGCCGGCATCGCACCCGACGACCCGATCGTCCGCGCGGGGGTCAACCACGTCACGCTGAAGCTGCAAGGAGGCAACTTCGTTCTCCAGAGCGACAAGGATCCCGACGGCTGGGAAGGTACCTACTCGGTCTACCGCGACCGGGTAACCGTGACCGGGATCGACGGCTCGTCGTTCACCGCGCGGTGGTCATTTGGGCACGGCAGGCTGCAGTTCGAGGACATCAGCGAGCCGTCGCGCGCGGGCGAACCGCCCTACGTGCGGGTCACCTGGGGGTCGCACCCCTGGACGAAGGTCCGCTAGGAGGCTCGGAGGAAGGCCAGTACGGCCAGTACGCGGCGGTTCTGGTCGTGCGACTCGCGCAGGTCGAGCTTCATGAAGATCTGCGAGACATGCGCCTCGATCGTCTTGCGGGAGAGGAACAGCTTCTGGGCGATGGCGCCGTTGGAGTGGCCCTCCGCCACGAGAGCGAGTACCTGGCGCTCGCGCTCGGTCAGCTCGTCTAGCGGGCCGCGCTGGCGCTTGCGGGCGACCAGCTGCGAGACGATCGTCGGGTCAATGACGCATTCGCCCTCACCGATGCGCCTGAGCGCGTCGGCGAGCACGGCGATATCCGACACGCGCTCCTTCAGCAGGTAGCCGGCGCGCTCGGGGGCCTCCTCCAGCAGCCGCATCGCATAGCGCGACTCGAGGTGGTGGGACAGCACGAGCACGCCGACGTCGGGGTAGCGGCAGCGGATCTCCTGGGCCGCGACCAGCCCGTCGTCGCCCGCGTGGGGCGGCATGCGGATGTCGACGAGGGCGACCTCGGGCCGGCGGACCTCGACCATGCGCAGTAGCGCGTCCGCATCGCCGCAGCGTCCCGCGACCTCGAAGCCGGCGTCCTCGAGCAGGCGGGCGAGCCCCTCGCGCAGCAGTACCTCGTCGTCGGCGATCAGGACCCGCACGGCAACTCCGCGCGCAGGTGGCGGCCGTCGACGATCAGCGCGCCACCCAGCGCTCCGACTCGATCCTCGATCTCGATCGGTTCGCCGGTCAGCTCGGCCACAGTGCGAACCTCGACCACGAGCCGATCACCCTCGCGGCGAGCATCGATGGCGACGTCGCCGTTCGGCTCGCGCCGCAGCACCTCGGAGACGACGAAGTAGGCCGCGGACTCGACCGGCGCCGCGAAGCGGCCATCAGGCAGCGCGCCCGTGACGAGCCGGGGTGTTCGCTCGGCGAGTACCTCGAGCGCCGCCCCGAAACCCTCGTTCGTGAGCACTATTGGGAAGAGGCCCTGCGCCAGCTCGCGGAGCTCGGCCAGGGCGACTCCCAGCTCGCTCTCTGTCGCAGCGAGCTCCCGCTCGAGCGCCGGGTCACCCCGCCCGAGTTGCCGGCGCGCGAGCCGGACCGCGATGCTCAGGGTCAACAGGCGCTGCTGCGCCCCGTCGTGCAGGTCGCGCTCGAGTTGCCGGCGCTGCGCGTCAGCGGTCGCGACGAGCCGCGCGCGAGAGAGGCGCAGCCGTTCGAGCTGGGCGCTCCGCGAAGCGTGCAGGCGCTCGTGCTCGATCGCGAGTCGAGCGGCCGAGGCGATCGCTTGCGCGAAGCCCGGGTCGTCGAGCAGGCCGAGGCGGTGGACGAGCACGGAGACCTCGCGGCCTCGGGCCACCACGCTTGTGACTGCGCGGTCGGCATCGCTTGGCATGGCCGCCTCGCGACCCTCCGAGTCGATCCAGCCCCGCTCCCCGTCGACGCTGTGGAGCAGCCTCAGCGAGGGGTCGTCGAGAGCACGCGCCAGCTGGTGCTCGAGGCCGCCGGGCAGAGGCGAGCCGCCGAGGTCGACGACGAGCCGAGCCAGCGCGGAGCGCGCGCGTCGCGCTCTCACGCGCTCCCAGACGACCCCGGCGGCCACGAGCGCCAATGCGGCGATCTCGCCCACCCACAGCGCGTGATCCGTGGGATCGTTGGACAGGAACCCGCGCTCGCGGCCGTGGAGGGCACTCGCACCGAAGAGCGCCAGCGCGGCGGCGCTAGGCACGAGCACGGGCGCGGCAACGCGCCTGCCCGGCGGCGAGAACCGTGCGAGGCGGCCGAAGGCGAGCACCGCGAAGGCAGCCGTCCATAGCACGCTGAGCATCAGGCCGAGCTGCCCAAGCTCGTGCCAGCGGCCGGGATCGCTCGTCATGAGGAGGCGATTGGCCGGGCAGTCCAGGCATCCCTGCGCGAGTGGGTCGTAGAGCGCGGCGGAAGCCAGCCCGAGCATCCCCAGGCTCGTCGCATAGGCGACGATCAACAGCGCCACTGCCGGTCGTCCGAGCGGACGCTCGTTCGGCCCGCGCAGCGCGGCGTGGGCAAGCAGCGGCGGCCAGGCGGCGTACAGCACGAGCCCCGCGGTGAACGCGGGCCCGGCGCCGGGACTGTTCCATTCGAAAAGGAGCCACCCGATACCGGCCGCCGCGAGCGGGCCGGTGAAGCGGGGTCTTGGCCGCCAAGCCTGCGCCGCAAGCGCCGCCGCGACGAGCAGAGCGCCGGCGGCAAGCTCGCCGGCGAGCGCCGCAGCGGACTCGCCCGCACGCGCAATATCGGGACGGTTGTCGACGATGGCGACGGTCGCCGTCGCCACCGCGACGAACAGGGCCACCGGAACGAAGCGGCGCACCGGCGATGGGACGATCCAGTGCGGCGACGGTCCGGCCCGGGCGGCCACTATCATGGCCCCCGGCCCGGGATCGGAAGCACCGCTTCCAGCCGCGTGCCGGCACCCGCTCGGCTGTCCACGCGCAGTGTGCCGCCAAGCGCCTCGATCCGGTCGGTCAGCCCGCGTAGCCCCGACCCCCGCCCCGGGTCGGCGCCCCCCGCGCCGTCGTCGGCGACGCGCACCACAAGCCCTAACGGGGTCGCTCGCACCGCGATGTCCGCGCTCGCGCTGCCCGCGTACTTGGCAATGTTCGCAAGGCCCTCGGAGCAGAGGAAGAACGCGGCCGCCTCTTGTGCGGCCGGAAAGCGGCCACCGGCGACCTCGAGCCTGACCGGAACCGCTGCCTGCGCGACCAGCTCGTCGAGGGCCTTGCTGAGGCCTTCCTCGGTGAGCGAGCGAGGGTGAAGGCCGCGCGCGAAGCCGAGCAGCTCCGCTCGGGCGGCGTCCAGCTCGCCCGCGAGCCGGCGTAGGACCTCGCCCGCCTCCTCGTCACGTTCCGCGGCGAGCTGGGACATGCGGTCGCGTAGACCCGCGAGCCGCCGCTCGGCACCCGTGTGCAACCTGTCCGCGAGGCGCCGGCTCTCGTCGTCACGCGCCTCGGCCAGGCGGCGCCGCGAGGCAGCCACCTCGCCGATGCGCGCCGCGATCTCGGCCTGAAGACGCACATTGGCGACGGCGAGACGCGCCGCCGCCGCCACCGAGTCGAGCAGCTCGCGGTCCGCCAGCGCGGCCGGGTCGTGCACAAGCGCCGCCACCGGGTCACCCTCGTCGTGGACAAGTGTGACGGCGCGGCCGTCCCCGTCAGGTAACCGCACGGCCCGGCCCGCCTCGTCGACCCAGTCGTCGACACCTGCCACCCGGTAGACGACCTCGACGTCGGGATCGCCCAGGCTGCGCGCGAGCGCCGCCCTCAGAGCGTCCGGCTCGAAGCGGTCGCCCAGGTCGACCACGAATCCAGTGACGGCGGCAAGAGTCCAACGGCCCCACAGCAGGTCAGCCGACAGGCCGAGGGCCGTGACCGCCACCGCGACGTAGTAGGTCCAAGCCGCGCCCGCCGCCAGATCGGCGCCCGCCAAGCGCGCGGCTGCAGCGAGCGCGAGCGCTCCGCCGATCATCGAGGCACCGGCCAGTGCTGCCGCGCGGGCGCGACGCTCGACACCGCCAACGGTTCTGTGTCGCCACGCGGCGACCGTCACGACCGCCGCCATGAGGGCGATCGTCGGCCACTCCGAGCGCGCGAGCTCCGGGATCAATCCATCGACGTACGCCGCGCCTATTACCGCCGCGCCGGCGCGCGAGGCCACACGTCCACTCGGGTAGGTGAGCAACAGGTGCACGAGCGGCCCGCGATGCGCGTACAGGAGAACGTCGGTCAGGTCGCCGGCAAACCAGGCCACGCCCGCCAGCACCGACAAGGGGCCGGATCGGGTCTCAGGACGCTTGGCCCACGCCGCAGCGCCCCCGGCCACCAGCGCGAACCCGGCCAGAAGATCGCCGGCAGCATCGGGCATTCCAGGCCCGGTCACCCGCTCGGCGCTCAGGGCCGCCACGAGCGCCACGACCGTGAGCAGCGCCCAGCCCGGCGGGTTCAGAAAACGAGCCCGGCCAGGCATTCCCCCGAGAGCTCCCCCTTGGCGATGAAGCCGCGCACCGGGCTCGTCGCGAGCTGAGGGCGATAGGAGTCGCGTCCGCGGCTCGAAATCAGCACCACGGCCGGAGGGTCGGCCTCCGCCGCGAGGCGCTCCGCAACCTCGAAGCCATCGATCCCAGGCAGTTGGATGTCGAGCAGCACGACCTCCGGCCGCAACCGCCGGACCGCCTCGAGCGCCGCCACCCCATCCGCAGCCTCGCCCAGGACCTCAAAGCCGTCCGCCTCCAGCAGCGCGCGCGCCGCCGCCCGGAAGCCATCGTGATCGTCGACGATCAGGACAGTCCGGGACACCGCCCTATCGTCCCACGGCAGACCCAAGCCGGCATCCGGGACAACCCTTTACCTGGGCCTCGTGGAGCTTCTGCACCTCGCGCGCAAACTGAGTGCTGGCACACGCGATTTCGGGGCCTGCTGCTGTTGGCGGCCGACGGTGTAGGCGACGATGCCGCCGCGCGAGCCCGGCGGCGATCGGCGCGCCGGGGCGCGTCTTCCAGAGGGTGCGGCCGCTGCGCGCGCTGAGTACGCGGAAGGTGCCGGTGGTGTTGGGGACGAAGAGAGCGCCGCCTGCCTCGGTCAGCGCCCCGAAGGTCACGGCCCGGCACGCGCCGCCGCCAAACGGTCCGGCCGCTCGCCGCCGACGGGCGGAAGATGTCGGTGTAGCTCGGGGGCCTGTGCAACGACCAGTCGAAGTAGGGCGCTTTCGGATCTGTGGCCAGGGGATCGAGGGCGGCGGCCGACGGCCTGTTACAGGCGACCCAGATCGACCCGCGGGCGACGGCGGCCGTCGTCATGATCCGCCGAGGTGGCTGCCCGCTGTAGGACGACCAGCCGCCGGCGGCCGCGGCGCCCGATCGCGCGGCCACGACCGCGCTGAGCGCCACGGCAGGCAGCATCCAGCGTACGAACGGGTGAGCTGGAGCGAGCCCCTTCATGGCCGGCTTCCTTACTCCCAGTACTGCTTTGAGCTATCGGCCCGGGCCGCGCGATCCTTCCTCGGGGCCGCCGTCGTAGCGGGAGCTGGGCGCTCCCGACTGCTCGTGCTGCGGGAGCGGAGCCGACTCGGGCCGGGCGGACGACAGTGCCCCGCGGCTACCCTCTTCTGGCCCGCCGTCGTAGCGGGTGCTCGTCGGCTGGTCGACCTGCGCCTGGTGCGGGCCCGCCAAGCTCGCGCCGCTGACCTCGTCGCCGTCGCTTGCGACGATCACGACGGCGGCCGCCAGCCCGACGACGGCGATCATCGCGACTGCGAGCAGCGCGCGGACGAGCTTGTAGTGGGAGCGGAGAACGACTGCGGGGTGCTCTGCGGGGACTGCCTTGCCCATGATTGCCTCCTGTGTGGTGGGGGGCGGCGTCGGTGGCGATGATCCGGGGCAGCGGTCACATCTCGCTCACAGCCCGGTAACGGCGCGTGGGCGCCCGCTGGCGGGCCCTCGAGGGTGCTGTACGTTGGGTTCACCCGGCTCGCGCCACCGATATGGACTTCCGAATCCTCGGCCCGCTCGAGGTCCTCGACGAGGGCCGCCCGATCACACTCGGGGGGAGCAAGCAACGAGCGCTGTTGACGCTGTTGTTGCTGCATCCCAACGAGACGCTCGCCACAGATCGCCTGATCGACGAGCTCTGGGGCGAGCGTCCACCCGCCAGGGCCGCCAAGACCGTGCAGATGCAGATCTCCCGCCTGCGGAAGGCGCTGACGGGTGAGACCGGCCCCCGCTCGGCCGGCGTGGTGGTCACGCGCGAGCGCGGTTACGAGCTGAGGCTCGATCCCGACCGTGTAGACGCCCACCGCTTTGAGCGACTCGTGTCCGAGGGGCGGAGCGAGCTGGCCGGCGGCCACGCGCGATCCGCCGTTTCGGTGCTCGAGGAGGCGCTGTCGCTCTGGCGCGGCGCGGCGCTGGCAGAGCTCGCCTATGAGCCGTTCGCCCAGCGCGAAATAGCCCGGCTCGACGACCTGCGCCTCACGGCGCAGGAGCAGCTCATCGAGGCGAAGCTCGCGCTCGCGGGCCACGCCGAGGTGGTCGGCCGACTCGAGGCGCTGATCGCAGAGCACCCCTACCGGGAGGGGCTGCGCGCGCAGCTGATGCTCGCGCTGTACCGCTGCGACCGCCAGGCCGAGGCGCTGCAGGCCTACCAGGACGCGCGCCGGACACTGGTTGAGGAGCTGGGCATCGAACCCGGCGAGCGGCTGCGCGAGCTCGAACGGGCGATACTCGCCCAGGATCCGGGACTGCACCTCGCGGTGGTAGCGGAGCCGGCGGAGGGTGAGGCTGCGGCGCAGGCCCCCGGCAACGCGTTTGTGGGGCGCGAGCGCGAGCTGGCGCAGCTCGTTGGGGGTCTCGGTGATGCTTTCGCCGGCAGGGGGCGGCTGTTCCTGCTCGTCGGTGAGCCCGGCATCGGCAAGAGCCGTCTCGCCGACGAGCTGATCGCCCACGCCAAGAAGCGCGGGGCGCGCGTGCTCGTTGGTCGCTGCTGGGAGGCGGGCGGCGCCCCGGCCTACTGGCCCTGGACGCAGGCCCTACGTCCCTACGTCCGCGACAGCGATGCTGCGGCGCTCCGCGCGCAGCTCGGGGCGGGAGCCCCGGAGCTTGCCCAGATTGTCCCCGAGTTGCGCCAACGCTTCTCGGATCTGCCGCCGCCGTCCGCGCTCGAGCCGGAAGGGGCGCGTTTCCGCCTCTTCGACGCGGCCGTCGAGTTCCTGCGCAACGCGTGCGAACAGCGCCCCATCGTGCTGGTTCTCGACGACCTGCACGCGGCCGATGCGCCCTCGCTGCTGCTGCTGCGGTTCCTCGCGCGCGAGCTTGGCTCGACCCGCCTGTTCGTCCTCGTCGCCTGTCGAGATGCCGACCCGGCGGCGGGACAGCCTCTAACCGAGATGCTCGCCGAGGTAGGCCGCGAACCGGTGACCCGCCGGCTCGCACTGCGAGGCCTCAGCGAGTCCGAGGTGGCCGAGTACCTCGAGCTAACCGCGTCGGAGATCCTGTCACCAGGGCTCGCGGCGGCGCTGCACGGGCAGAGCGAGGGCAATCCGCTCTTCGTCGGCGAGATCGTCCGCCTGCTCGCCGTCGAGGGCACGCCGTCCCAATCTCCCGACGAATCGCGGCTGGCGATCCCGCAGAGCGTCCGCGACGTGATCGCCCGCCGACTCGGCCACCTCTCTGATCAGTGCAATCGAGTCCTGGTGCTCGCCTCGGTGCTGGGCCGTGAGTTCGCACTCGACGTGCTCGGCCGCCTGGGCGGCGTCTCGGACGATGAGCTGCTCGGATGGCTCGACGAGGCGAGCGACGCGCGCATCATCTCGGACGTGCCCGGTTCTCCCGGGCGCGTGCGCTTTGCGCACGTGCTCATTCGCGACACACTCTACGACGGGCTCACAAGCGCCCGCCGCCTGCGGCTGCATGAGCTCGCCGTCACGGCGCTCGAGCAACTCAACGCCGAGCGGCCCGGGTCGCACCTCGCCGAGCTCGCACTCCATTCGATCGCCGCAGGCGATCGGGACAAGGCTCTCCGATACGCCCGTCAAGCCGCCGACGGCGCGCTCGAGCTGCTCGCCTACGAGGAGGCCGCGCGGCTATTCCAGTTGGCCCTCGAGGCGCTCGGCAAGCGGCCGGTCGAGCCCACGACGCGCGCCGAGCTGCTCATCGCGGGAGGCGATGCCTTCGCCAAGGCCGGAAGCATGATGGACGCCAAGGAGATGTTCCTGGCGGCCTGTGATGTCGCCAGGAACACGCACCTGCCGCAGATCTTCGCCCGCGCCGCGCTCGGCTACGGCGGGAACTCGGCTTGGCAGCGAGCCGCGGGCGACAGCAGGCTCGTGCCACTGCTCGAAGAGGCCTCGGGAGCGCTCGGCGAGAACGATTCGACGCTCAGGGCCAGGCTGCTCGCGCGCCTCGCGGGCGCGCTGCGGGACGAGCCGTCGCTCGAGCCCAGGTCGTCTTTGAGCCGAGAGGCGGTGGAGATCGCTCGCCGGCTTGGCGACAAGGAAACGCTCGTCTTTGCGCTCACGAGCCACTTCATGGCTACTTGGGGACCCGACGTCGACGGGCTGGTCGCGATTGCAGAGGAGGTGGGCCGACTGGCAGAGGAGACCGGCTCGGCCGACGCCGCCCTCGATGCCCTCACCCTGAAGGGCATCGTGGCCTGGCTCACACTCGCGGACGAGGCCGAGACCATGGACACTGCCTATGACGCTCTTGCCAGGCAGCTCGCGCAGGCAGCGCCGCAGTGGCAGGGCGCCATGCAGAACGCACTCTGGGCGCTGTTCCGGGGAGATTTCGCCAATGCTGAGCGACTCGAAGAGCAGGCGCTGCGAGCGGGTGACGCTCGGAGCTCCGACGCCGATTGCTCGCACCGATTGGCGATGTTCATCCTGCGGCGCGCGCAGGGTCGCCTGGCGGAGGTCGAGGACCTCATTCGAGACGCGGTCTGTAGGTACCCGGGCTACAGGTCGTTTCGTTGTCTGATCGTGCTGCTCGAATGCACGCTCGGACACGAGCAGGAGGCGCGACGCGCATTCGACGAGCTCGCGGAGGCGGACTTCGCCGCCCTGCCGCGGGACAGCGAGTGGCTGTTCTGCCTCTCGATTCTCGCCGAGGTCGCGGCCTACCTGCACGACCGGGACCGAGCTGCGGTCCTCCACCGGCTCCTGGCACCGTACGCGCGTGTGCACGCGATGGCCGCCGGGGAGGCTCCGCTCGGCCCGGTCGCGCGCTACCTCGGCATCCTCGCCACGACCACCGGGCGGTGGGACGAGGCGACCCGATATTTCGAGGACGCGATCGTGATCAACGCCAGGGTCGGCGCCCGCCCGTGGCTAGCCCACACCCAGCACGACTACGCCCGCATGCTGCTCGGACGTGACCAACCCGGCGACCATGAGCGGGCGCGCGAGCTGCTCGCCGCAGCTGTCTCGATTTACCGTGATCTGGGCATGGACAGCTGGGCGGAAGCGGCCACCATGGCGCACTAGCCCGTCGCCGGTGAGGGACCGCCGCGAACGGGCCTCCCGGTACTCACCCGTCGCTCGTTGTCGCGCAAGCGCGGCTCGTAGTAGGTGAAGAACACCTTTCCGACGAGCTCGCGCCGACCGCGTACGTCGGTCTTCTCGAACACGCTCTTGAGGTGGTCCTGCACGGTGTGGGCGGAGAGGAAGAGTCGCTCGGCGATCTCTGTGGTCGCGGCGCCCTGCAGGACGAGGCAGGTGATCTCCTGCTCTCGCTCGCTCAGCCCGTACGCGTCCATCAGCATCGGCACGATCCGGCCCGGATGGGCAGGCTCGATGATCACCGCCGCGCGCCGCGCGCCGTCGGACACGAGTGCTGCGCCGTGGAGCACGATCCAGCGACCTGTCCGCGACAGCACTCTCGCGAGCGCGATCTCGCCCGGGGCGTCGACCCCGCCAGCGGTCCGCAGCGCCCGCCTGGCCACCGCCACGACCGCGGACGGCAGCGTCTCCCTGCCCTCCCACCGTGGAAGCGACGGTGTCTGGCGGTACGTCATCTCGCTCCTGCAGGTCTGCGAACGATCGAGGGGAGGTGAATCATGTACGTAGCGATAGTGCATCGCGTCAAGGACGCTCGGGCGTTCTCATCACAGGGCGAGGAACTGGGCGATCCGTCCAAAGCCCCGGCGGGCGTGCTGCCGCGGCAGTTCTGTCCCAGCAATGACCTCACCACGGCAACCTGCGTTTGGGAGGCGGGATCGGTGGCTTCCGTGCGGGACTACGTCGATACGACGCTCGAAGACTCGAGCGACAACACGTACTTCGAGATCGACTCGGAGCACGCGCAGGGCCTGCCTGAGCCGGCGACGACACCGGCCTAGGCGATGGCGGGTCGTAAGGTGCAGTATCACTCTCGCGATGACCGACGACGCGGGCGCGCTCGCCGTGGCCCGGGCGCAGGTCGCGGCCGTGCGCGACGACCCGGCCGCGCGCCTCGCGTTGATGGCGCGCGTGTTCCGCGGGCCGACCGGCCGCGCGCCGCGACACCTGCCGTTTCGGCGGGCGGCGCTGTCGTTCATGCGCTGGCAGGCGCGCCGCGGTGTGCTGAATCCGCTTGACGCGTCGCCGCCCGGCAGCGTCTGGTGGCGCGCGGTCAACGAGCGACTGCTGCGCGACGGATGCGAAACGGTGGCTCACCTCGGTGGCTCGCCGGGCGAGCCGTCGTCGCGGGCCGTGCGGCTCTGGCTGGAGTTCGCCGCAAAGCCGACGGGCCGCAACTGGTATCGGGCTCACAACGCGAGCATCGTGGCCGCATACCTGGAGCACCGAGACGTTGCCGAGGCGGAGAGTGCCCCGGAGCGCTTCTTCATGAACGTCGCGCTGGCGCGGGTGCTGTACGCCCACTCACTCGCGGGGGCGCCGCGCCTAGCGCTTGGCCGGCTCGCTCCGCTTGGGCGCCTGCTCGGCGACCCGCGGCTGGGTATGGCCGGCGCCTTCCTCTCGCTGCGCCGCGTGTTGCCGAACCGCTATCCGCTCGCCCTCGACGTGGAGCGCTACATCGCCGACGAGCAGCATCTCGGCCGGGTGCTCGACTATGCGGTGATCGTCCCGCGGCTGCCATGCCTGTACGAGTGGTCGGCCGAGGAGCTCGCGGAGCCACGCCTCCTGGAGCTGGTGCGCGACGGCAGCCCGATCTACGCGTGGCCGTTCGAGCAGCGACACGTATGGCGCACACGGAAGATGCCGCCGCCGGGCCGTGCGCTCGAGCGCGTTACGAGGGCGCGTTGACGTGGAGCGCTTCTCCATCACGCCCGCCGTCACCGCCGACGCGGCGGAATTGACCGAGGTCGTCGCCGCGCTCGAGTCGTCGTTGTACGGCCCGAGCACCTACACACAGGCCGACCTCGAGGAGGAGTGGCGTGAGCTCGACGTGGAGCGGGACACACGCGTCGTCCGCGACGGCGGGCGCATCGTCGCCTACGGCGCGGTGAGCGAGCGCGGCGAGGTCTGGCGGGTGCAGGGATACGTGCACCCGGAGGCGCGCGGGCGCGGCATCGGGAGGCTGATGGCCACCTCGCTCGAGGACGACGCGGTCAGCGGCGGGGCGCGGAGAATCCAGAACCACGCCCTCGAGGCCGACGCCGCCGCGCGCGAATTGCTCGAGTCGCTCGGCTACACCGCCGTGCGCGTCTTCCGCGAGATGCGCATCGAGCTCGACGTGCCGCCGCCCGCACCCGAGTGGCCGGCCGGCCTGCGGGTCGTCCCGTTCGAGCCGGAGCGCGACGCGCGGGAGTTCCACGCCGCGCAGCAGGAGGCGTTCGCCGACTCGTGGGACTACACCCCGCGCGATTTCGAATGGTGGTCGAATGTCCACCTCGCAAGCGAGCGCTTCGACCCCACGCTCTGGTGCGTCGTCCGCGCAGGCGACGAGATCGCCGCGGGCACGATCTGCATGGGCGATACCTACGGCGGCGGCTTCGTCGCCGCGCTCTTCACACGCCGCCCGTGGCGCGAGCGGGGGGTGGGCGCGGCGCTCCTCCGGGACGCGTTCAGGCGCCTCTGGGAGCGCGGCGAGCACACGGTAGGGCTCGGGGTCGACGCGGCGAGCGCCACCGGCGCGTTCCGTCTCTACGAGCGCGCGGGGATGACGCCGGCGCTCGGCTGGGTGACCTACGAGAAGAAGCTCGTCTAGCGGGCGTGCACGAGGCGGAAGCGAAGCCGCCTCGGCGCCGCGCGATTGCCCGCGCCGTCTTGGGATGATCAGTCCATGGCGATCGAGGCCCTCGACGTCCTGTACGTGCCGAGCCGGGATGTCGAGGCCGATGTCGGGTTCTACCGCAACGTGCTTGGCGCGCGGGTGGTGTTCGCCATCGAGGCCATGGGCACTCGCGTGGCCGAGGTCGCGATCGGCTCCGAGGGGCCTCGCTTCGTGCTCGCCGGTCACCTCGCGGGTGAGGCCCCCCTGTTCCTGCACCGCGTATCGGACCTCGACAAAACGCTCGTGGAGCTCGGCGCGCGCGGCCTGACGCTCGAGCACCGGGTGGAGCTGCCACTGGGCCCGTGCGCGACCTTCCGCAGCCCCGGCGGCCAGCGGCTCGGGCTGTACCAGCTCACGCGGCCAGAGGTCGGCGAGCACTTCGCCGGCCGCGCGGACTTCTGAGCGTCGCTCGCCTACTCGCGGCTCAGGCGCGACCGAGCCAGGTGTCCTGTAGCAGCGAGAGCAGGGCCTCCGACGCACCGGAGAGCCACTTCTCGTCCACCTCGCCCGGCCCGGACGAGCTGACCGCGCCGTGCCATGTCAGGGCGCGGGCGATCTTCCCGACCCGGCACGCCGACTCCCGCTCCTCCAAGAGGTCGGATGCGGGGCGAGGTACTGAAGGGCTCGGACGAGTCTGCGTCCTCCACGAGCACCGCATCGCGCAGCGCGGGGGCGCCGGCGCGGTCCGCTCCGAGCCGGGGCAGCCGCGGACGCAGCGCTTCCTCCGCCGCCTGCTTCGAGGGCCGGCCGGAGCTGAAGCGGCTCGGTCGGACAGCCAGCGAACGGCGCCGGTCCGAGGGGGAGGTGGACCGGCGCCGTTCGAGCGGGGCCGTCGGTTGGAGCCCCTACGCCTCTCGGCGTTCCTACGCGTGCGACAGGCGGCCGCGCAGCAGGCCGCGGAGGCGGCTCGGGCGGCCGTGAGAGGCGCTCGTCGCGCCGCCGATCTGCGCACGCCGCAGCTCGAGCAGCGCCACGATCTCCGCGGTCGGCTCGAACGGATCCGCGATCGCGCGGCCGGAGCCGAGCGGGAGCGCCGCGAGCATTCGCGAGTCGGCTTCCGCAATCAGCGCGGGGCCTCTCGGCGGGCTCCCGCTGTCGAGCGCGGCGAGTCGAGCCAGATCCGCATGATCGGTCGAAGCGGAGCGGCGGACGGTGAGATTCGTCATTGTATGAGCCATAGTGCTAGTGTAGTACCGACAATCATGCCGACAAGGTCGTACAAAATCGATTTGTCTGAGCTGGACCGCAACAGCGCGACCTCGCTGACCCAGCAGCTCGTGGACCGCTTCGCCGCCGCGATCGAGGCCGGTGAGCTCGATCCGGGTGAGAAGCTCCCGCCCACGCGCGAGCTCGCGGAGCTGGTGGGCGTGAACCACCTGACGGCGGCGCGCGTGTACAGACGGCTCGCGGAGCTGGGCTACGTGACCGCGAGCGTCGGTCGCGGCACCTTCGTGCGCAGCCTCGCGCCCGCGGGCAGCGCCGAGCACGGCGACGACTGGCAGGTCTACGCGCTGCCGGAGCACGAGCTGAGCTACTCGGAGCAGGTCCTGGCCGACGTGATGTCGAGCGCCGACCAGCCCGACCTGATCTCGCTCGCGGTCGGCTGGCCCTCGCCGAGCCTCTACCCGATCGAGGAGCTGGCCGCGATCACGCTCGACGTGCTCTCCAAGGAGGGCGGCGAGGCGCTGTCGTACCTGCCGGCCGAGGGGCTGTACGCGTTGCGCGAGCAGCTCGCCGCGCGCGGGCGCAGGTACGGGTTCGCCGAGGACGCCGACGAGATCATCGTGACGTCTGGCGCGAAGCAGGGCATCAGCCTGACCGCGCGCGCGACGCTCGAGCCGGGTGACGTCGCGGTGGTGGAGTCGCCGACGTTCGCGGGCCTGCTCGACTCGCTGCGCCAAACCGGTGCGCGCGTGATCGGGGTCCCCGTGGACGAGGACGGCTTCGACGTCGACCAGCTCGAGCGCCTGCTCGCACGGCATGAGGTGAAGCTCGTCGCGCTCCAGACCGCCTGCCAGAACCCGACCGGCCGCGACATCGCCGAGGAGCGGCGCCAGCGGCTCGCCGAGCTGGCGATCGAGCGGAACTTCTTCGTGCTCGAGGACCGCGTGTACGCGGACGCGAGCTTCGACTCCGACCCGGTGCGGTCGATCCGCGAGCTGGCGCCGGCGCACGTGATCTACGTGAACTCGCTGTCGAAGGTGGTGGGCGGCGGCCTCCGCGCCGGCTGGGTGGCGGCACGAGGCCCCGTGCGCGACCGGATCGCCACGCTGAAGCTCGAGTGCGACTTCCACACGACCACGCTGATCCAGCACATGGCGGCGCGCTGGCTCGCCGCCGGCGCGTACGACAAGCACGTCGAGCTGACGCAGCCGTTCTACCGCGAGCGCCGCGACGCGCTGCTCGCGGCGCTCGAGCGGCACCTACCCGGCGAGTACCAGGCCGACCCTCCGCACGGCGGGCACCACGTGTGGGTGACGCTGAACCGGCCGCTCGACGAGCGGGCGCTCTACACGGAGGCCGCCCGCCACGGCGTGGCGTTCACGCCCGGGGGCGCGATCACCGCCGAGCGGCGCACGCAGACGTCGTTCAGGCTCTCGTTCTCGCTGCTGGACCCGCCGGAGCTCGACGAGGGCGTCAGGCGGCTGGCCCGCGCCATCCGCGAGGTACGGCGCCGCTCGCGCCACGCGGTGGCCGCACCGATGTCCTGACGTTGCGCAAGCACCGTGCGGTGCCCCGCGCGCAGCTACGTCCCTCAGTCGCCGAGCTTCTGCCAGAGCGCCCCGAGCGTCCGCAGCTCTGCGCGCGAGAAGCGGCCGAGGAACAGCTTCCGGACACCGTCGAGATGGGTCTGCCGGGCGGTGTCGAACAGGCGCCGGCCCTCGGGGGTGATCTCCGCGAACAGCCCCCGCGCGTCACTCTCGCAGCGCTCGCGCTGCAGCAGTCCCTGCCGCTCGAGCCGGTCCACCAGCCGGGTCAGGCCGCTGCGGCTGAGCAGCACCGAGTCGGCCAGCTCCGACATCCGCATCCGGCCGTCCTCGGAGTCGTTCAGGAACAGCAGGACCTCGTAGGAGGACAGCGGCAGATCGTGCTCGCGCACCAGCTCCGCGTCGAGCTCGCGCGTGAGCTCGGCGTGCGCGCGGAGCATGCCCCGCCAGGCCGCCAGCTCCTCGCTGTCGAGAAGCACTGCTGTAGAGTGGTTGCCGATGCAATCATTGTACCGCCCGGCGGCCGGCACGCCAGAGGGCGCGCTCGTCCTCCTGCACGGCCGGGGCGCCGACGAGCACGACCTGCTCCCGCTGCTCGACATCCTCGACCCGGAGCGGCGCCTGCTCGGCGCCACGGCCCGCGGCCCGCTCTCGCTCCCGCCGGGCGGCGCGCACTGGTACGTGGTGCGGCGCGTCGGCTACCCCGATCCCGCGACCTTCCACGCGACCTACCCCGAGCTCACGGCGTGGCTGGACGGCATGCTCGCCGAGCACGGCATCTCCCACGACCGCCTGGTGCTCGGCGGGTTCTCGCAGGGATCGGTCATGTCGTACGCGCTCGGGCTCGGCGCGGACAGGCCGCGGCCGGCCGGCATCGTGGCGCTGAGCGGCTTCCTCCCCCAGGTCGAGGGCTTCGCGCTCGACCTCGCCAAGGCCGCCGGGCTGCCGGTGGCGATCGGCCACGGCACGCACGACCCGGTCATCTCGGTTGAGTTCGGACGCGACGCGCGCGACCGCCTCGCAGAGGCAGGCGCGGACCTGACCTACCGCGAGTCGCCGATGCCGCACACGATCGATCCCGGCTTCCTCCGCGAGCTGCCGGGCTGGCTGCGCGGAGCGCTCTCGTCAGGAGCGGCGGAACAGCCGCCGCAGCCGGTCGAGTAGCGCCCGGAAGAAGAGCGAGAACCCGCCGATCGGCTTGGCGGCGGTGGGCGCCTTGCTCCCGCCCACGGCCGGCGGCGCGGCGGCGGCGCCCTCCGGGGTTGCGGCCAGCACGGCGTCGAGCACGCTCGGCTCGGCCGCCGGCGGCGCCTCGATCTTCGCCTGGAGGCAGTCGGCGAACTCGCGCAGCAGCCGGTTTGAGATGTCCTCGATCATGCCGCCGCGCCCGAAGCGCGCCAGCCTGCCGGTGATCGTGAAGTCGGTCTCCACGTCCACGGTGGTGACGTCGCCCTCCGCGCGCATCGAGCTCACGATCGTGGCCTTCGCCGAGCCCTGGCCGCGCTTGTCCTGGCCGCTCGCGCGCATCACGACCCGGCGCGCGTCCTCGTCCAGCTCCTCCATGTTCAGCTCGCCGCGATAGGCCGCGGTCGTCGGGCCGAGGCGCACGCTGAAAGTGCCACGGTAGGTGCCGTCCTCGCCCGCCTCGGTGATCTCGGCGCCGGGCAGGCAGGGCGCCACCCGCTCGATGTCCACCAACGTCTCCCAGACGCGCTCCACCGGCGCGCGCACCTCGAAGGACTGCTCGAGCTTCATCGCGCCGTGCTCCCCGTGACCGGCCCGCCGGCGCGCAGCGCGTCCAGCTCCGCGCGGGTGTCCACGTCCTCGCCGCCGCCCAGGTCGTCGCAGGGCACGTCGTGCACCTGCACGCTCATCAGCAGGTTGCGGGCGCCGAGGTCGCCGCTCACGTCCCGGAGGCGGTCGAACAGCTCGCTCTCGAGCAGCACCGGGTGACCCGGCTCGCCCGCGTAGGTGGCGCGCACTGCGGCGGCGCCGTTTCGGCGTTCGATCACCCGGCGGATCGCGTCGGTTGACATGCGCGGCTGGTCGCCCAGCGTCACGACCACGGCGTCCGCCTCCGCCAGCGCCGCAAGGCCGCACGCCAGCGAGGCCGCCTGCCCCTTCTCCCAGCGCGGGCAGACGAGCGGGTCGGCGCCGTGCAGGTCCACCCCGGCGACGATCTCGTCGGCTCCCGAGCCGAGCACCACGACCACGCGGTCCACCGGCGCCGCCGCCATCGCGCGCAGCGCGTGCTCGAGCAGCGGCCTGCCATCCAACTCGGCGAGCTGCTTGTGGCCGCCGAAGCGGGTGGCCGAGCCGGCGGCGAGCACGAGACCCGCGATCACGCGCCCACCTCGTGGATGCGGCCGCCCGCGTGCGAGAGGCGGCCGCCGTCGCGGCCGTTCCGCACTGCCACGACCTCGGCCATTATCGAGAGCGCCGTCTCCTCGGGGGTCACGGCGCCGAGGTCCAGCCCGATCGGCGCGGCGACGCGCCCCAGCAGCTCCTCCTCGATACCGGCGGCGAGCAGGCGCTCCCGGCGCTGTGCCTGAGCGCGCCTGCTGCCCATCGCGCCGACGTAGGCGGCTTCGGAGCGAAGCGCGATCGTGAGCGCGGCGTCGTCCAGCTTGGGGTCGTGGGTGAGCACGGCGATGAAGGTCGCGCGGTCGATCCCGCCGAGGCGAGCGAACGCCTCCTCGGGCCAGGCCGCGATCACCTCCTCGGCGTCCGGAAAGCGTGCGGCCGTGGCGAACTGCGAGCGCGGGTCGCACACGAACGGTCGCCAGCCGGCCGCCCGCGCGAGCCGCGCCAGCGAGGCGGCGTAGTCCACGGCGCCGAAGATCACGAGTCGCGGCGCCGGCGCGACCACGTCCACGAACAGCGTCGCCCCGCCCGCCGCGCGCGTCTCGGAGCGCTCGGCCCAGAGCAGCTCCTCGCCCGCCTCGACGGCGGCGCGGTCGAGCTCGTCAGCGCCCAGCGTGCCCTCGGTGCTGCCGTCCGCGCGCACGAGCAGCTTCGCGCCGACGTCGTCGCCCGCGATGACCGTCACGAGCGCCGCACGCCCGTCCTCGCCCGCGATCCGGGCGAACTCGGACTGGGCGCTCAAGCCGTGAACTCCTCGACGAACACGTCGATCTCCCCGCCGCAGGGGAGCCCGACGTCCCACGCCTCGCTGTCGGCGATGCCGAAGTGGAGGAGCTTCGGGGCGTCGCCGCGGAGCACCTCGCCCGCCGCCTCGACCACTGCGCCCTCGACGCAGCCGCCCGACACGGCGCCCGATACCTCGCCTCGGTCGTTCACCGCCATCTTCGCGCCGGGTGCGCGCGGCGCCGAGCGCTTCACTCCTACGACGGTCGCGATGGCCACCCTGTCGCCGCGACCGACCCACGCCTGCACGTCGTCGAGAACGTCCTTCACTCGAGCCCCCCTTCCATGAGATCCGCCAACTCTGCCAAGGATGACAGCGAGTTGCCGGACAGGAAATGGTCCACGTGCGGGAGAGCGGCCTGCATGCCCCTCGTGAGGGGCTCGTAGCCGGGGTGGGCCTTGAGCGGGTTGAGCCAGATGAGGCTGTGGGCGCAGCGGCGCAGGCGCTCCATCTCGGCCGCGAGCTCGTCGGGGTCGCCACGGTCCCAGCCGTCCGAGAGCAGGACGACGATCGCGCCGCGGCCCACCCTCCGGCCGTGCTCGCGGTTGAGCGTGGAGAGCGCCTCGCCGATCCGGGTGCCGCCCGACCAGTCGTCCGCCGCTCCGGCCGCCCGGCCGAGCGCGCGGTCCGGATCTCGTCCCGCCAGTTCGCCGGTGACGCGCGTGAGGCGGGTGCCGAACACGAACGCCTCCACGCGCCGGCGCGCGGCCACGCAGGCCTGCATGTACTGGAGCAGCATGCGCGCGTAGGGCTCCATCGAGCCGGATACGTCGCACACCAGCACGAGCTGGCGCGGACGCTTCGAGGGCTCACGCCAGTGCCGCTCCAGCGGGTCGCCCTGCGTGCGCAGCGAGGAGCGGATCGTGCGGCGCAGATCGGGCCGGGCCGCGTGAGGCCGGACTCCGCGCCTTCGCGCTGGGCGGGTGCGTCGGCTGGCCCGCATGGGGCCGGCCCGCGCGAGGCGCTTCATCACTCCGCGTGCGATGCGCCGCTCCGCGTCGGTGTAGCCGGCGAAGTCCTTGTCGCGGAGGAGCTCCGCGTCCGACCACGCCGAGGGCACCACGTCCTCCTCGCCGGGCACCGGCACCGCGATCTCCTCGGCCGGCACGGCGACGCGCGGGAGAACGAGCGCGGCCGGCTCGAGCGCGTCGGGCAGCTCCGGTGCCTGCTGCACGGGCGGCGCGAACAGCTCCGCGAACGCGGCATCGAAGGCGACGAGGTCGTCACGACGTGAGCACAGGGTGGCCCTCAGGGCGAAGTAGGCGTCGCGGCGGTCGGCGGGGTCGACGGCGGAGAGCGCGCGATGGGCGGCGAGCAGCTCGTCGACGCCGACCCGAGCGCCGCCGGCGCGCATGGACGCCGCGAGCAGCGCGAGCCTGCCGGTGAGGCGGACGCCCAGCCTCTCACGCACCCCGCAGCACCTCGCGCTCGCGCACCCTCTCGATGTCCTCGCGCACCTTCAGCACGACGCCGAGCGTCTCGTCCAGGTCCGCGCCCCCCAGCGCCAGCAGCGCCTGCGCCCACGCGATCGTCTCGCCCACGCCCGGCAACTTGTAGAGCTCCTCCCCGCGCAGGCGGCCGACCGCCGCGCAGACGCGCTCCGCGATCTCGTCCGGCACCCCGGGCAGGCGCGCGTGCACGATCTCAACCTCGCGCTCGGCCGTCGGGTAGTCGATCCAGTGGTAGAGGCAGCGCCGTTTCAGCGCGTCGTGGAGCTCGCGCGTGCGGTTCGAGGTCATCACGACCACCGGCCGGCGCTCCGCGACGACAGTGCCCAGCTCGGGGATGGACACCTGGAAGTCCGACAGGAACTCGAGCAGGAACGCCTCGAACTCGTCGTCGGCGCGGTCGACCTCGTCGATCAGCAGCACGACCGGCTCGGTCGCCTGGAGCGCCTCGAGGAGCGGCCGGCGCAGGAGGAAGCGCTCCGAGTAGAGCGGCTCCTCCTCGCCCGCACGCAGGTGGAGCAGCTGGCGCGGATAGTCCCAGTCGTACAGCGCGTGGTGGATGTCGATCCCCTCGTGGCACTGGAGCCGGATCAGGCGCGCGCCGGTGGCGGCCGCGAGCGCCTTCGCGACCTCGGTCTTCCCCACCCCGGCCTCACCCTCCAGGAGCAGCGGCTGCTCGAGCGTCATCGCGAGGAAGACGGCTGTCGAGAGGCCCCGGTCGGCGAGGTAGCGCTCGCCCGCCAGGGCCTCCCGTACGGCTTCGGGCGCGTCGAGCTTCAGACGCTCACTGCCTCCTCGAGCGCGCGGCGCGTGAGCACCCGTGCGAGGTGGCGCTTGTAGTCCGGCGTCGCGTTCAGGTCACCCGGCGGGTCGGTGCCGTCGGCGGCGTGCTCGGCGGCGCCGGCGATCGCCGCGTCGTCGAGGCTCGAACCGCGCAGGGCGTCCTCGGCCGCGGTGGCCCGCAGCGGCGTCGCTCCCATGTGCGTGAGCCCGATCCGGACGTCGTCGCAGGTGCCGTCGGGTGCGCGGCTCACGAGCGCGCACACCCCGACCATCGCCCAGTCCTCGGCCCGGCGGGTGAACTTCCGGTACCCGAAGCCGTAGCCCTGGAGCGACGGCAGCTGCACGCCCGTGATCACCTCGTCGTGGGCGAGCGAGGTGGTGAGGTAGTCCTGGAACAGGTCCGCCGCCGCGATCGCCCGCTCGCCGTTCGAGCCGCGGGCCGTGACCGAGCCCTCGGTCACGAGCAGCACCGTCGGGAGGTCGGACGCCGGGTCGCCGTGCGCCAGCGAGCCGCCGATGGTGCCGCGGTTGCGCACCTGCTGGTCGGCGATCTCCGACGCCGCCCGCGCCACGACGCCGAGTTCGGTGGCGTCCTGGAGGTCGGCATGCCGGGTCATCGGGCCGATGTGAAAGCCGCCGTTCTCCTCCCGGATGCCGTGCAGGCCGGGGACCTTCCGGAGGTCGACCAGCACGGTCGGCGCGGCAAGCCGCATCTTCATGAGCGGCAGGAGCGAATGGCCGCCGGCCAGCAGCTTCGCGTCCTCGCCGTTCTCGTGGAGCATGCGGACGGCCTCGTCGACCGACTCGGGGGCCTCGTAGTCGAATGGTGCGGTGATCATGCGGCACCTCCTTCCGGTGGCACGGCCGGGCCGCTCCCGGCGCTGCCCTTGCCCTGCTCGTCGAGCGAGCGGCCCTGCTCCGTGTCGCGCGGCCCTGCGCTCGGGCGGCCGCCGTTGCCGGCCGCCTGGATCGCCTGCCACACGCGCATCGGGGTCATCGGCATGTCGAGCTCGGTGACGCCGAGCGGCCGTAGCGCGTCGAGCACCGCCGCCGCCACGGCGGGCGTCGCGGCAATCGTGCCCGCCTCGCCGATGCCCTTCACGCCGAGCGTGTTGACCGGCGAGGGCGTCTCCGTGCGGTCGCTCTCTATCGGCGGGATTTCCGCCGCCGTCGGCAGCGCGTAGTCCACGAACGTGCCGGTCACGAGCTGGCCGTCCTCGTCGTAGACGACCTGCTCGTAGAGCGCCTGCCCGATCGCGTGGACGACGCCGCCGTGCACCTGGCCGTCGATCAGCATCGGGTTGATCGCCGGGCCGCAGTCGTCGACCGCGACGTAGCGGACGACCTTGACCTTGCCCGTCTCCGCATCGACCTCCACCACGCACGCGTGCGCACCGAAGGGGAATACGAAGTTCTCCGGGTCGTAGAAAGCGCTCTCCTCGAGGCCCGGCTCGATGTCCGCGGGGAGCTCGTTCGGCGGAATGTGCGCGGCCCCCGAGATCTCGGCCATCGTCATCGACCTGTCGGGCGAGCCGCGCACCTGGTACTTGCCGTCCGTCAGCTCGATGTCCTCCGGCGCGGCCTCGAGCATCGCCGCGCAGATCCGCTTGGCCTTGTCCTGCACGCGTTGCGCCGCGCGCACGATCGCCTCGCCGCCCACCGCGAGCGAGCGCGAGCCGTAGGTGTCCCAGCCCCAGGTGCCCTGGTCGGTGTCGCCGTGGTGCACATCCACGTTGGCGGGGTCGATCCCGAGAATGTCGCCGGCGATCTGGGCGAAGCTCGTGTCGAGCCCCTGCCCGTGCGGCGAGGTCCCCGTGTAGACGATCGCGGAGCCCGTGGGGGTCACACGCACGTTCGCGGACTCCCAGAACGCGGCCTGGAGCCCCACGCCCTGCGGCCCGACCGCACGCGACGGCGCGAGGCCGCAGACCTCCACCCACGTGGAGAAGCCCACGCCCCGCAGGACGCCCTCGCCGCGCAGCCGCTCCTGCTCCGACCGGAACTCGTCCACGTCGAAGTGCTCGAGCAGCTTGTCGAGCGTGCCCTCGTAGTTGCCTGAGTCGTAGACGATGCCGAGCGCGGTCTCGAACGGGAACTCGCCGCTGGGGATGAAGTTCTTCCGCCGCAGCTCGAGGCGGTCCATCCCCAGCTCGTCGGCGAGGCGGTCCATCATCAGCTCGATCCAATAGGTCGCCTCGGGGCGGCCCGCACCGCGGATCGCGTCGGTGGCCATCTTGTTCGTGAACACGCCCGTGAAGTGCAGGTCGATGTTCGGGATGCGGTAGCAGCCGCCCATCACGGGGAAGCCCAGCTCCGGGATGAACGGCGTGAGCAGCTGCTGGTAGGCGCCGAGGTCCGCCACGATCCGCACCTTGAGCCCGGTGATCGTCCCGTCGCGCTTGGCGGCGAGAGTCACGTAGTTGATCTGGTCGCGGCCGTGGTGGCTCGTCGTCATGTGCTCTGAGCGCGTCTCGACCCACTTCACGGGGCGGCCGAGCCGCTTCGCGAGCGCGAGCACGAGCGCCTCCTCGCCGTAGGTCTGGAGCTTCGCGCCGAAGCCGCCGCCCACGTCGGGGGCGATCACGCGCAGCTGGTCCTCCGGGATGCCGAGCATCCCCGAGAACACGAAGCGCGCGATGTGCGGGATCTGCGTGGTCGAGTAGAGCGTCAGCTTGTCGCCGCGCACCTCGCCGATCGAGCAGCGCGGCTCGATCGGGGCACCCGACGTGCGGTGGTTCACGAAGCGGTGCTCGACCGTGACCTCGCCCTCCGCCAGCCCGGCGTCGATGTCGCCGCCGCCGATTGCCCACTCATGCGTCTTGTTCGTGCCGAACTCGTCCCAGACGAGCGGCGAGCCCGCCTCGAGGGCGGCCTCCGGGTCCACCACGGCAGGACGCGGGTCGTACTCGACGATCACGTCCTCCGCGGCGTCCACCGCGCCATGGCGGGTAGTGGCGACGACCACCGCAACCGGGTCACCCACGTGCTTCACCTGCCCGCGCTTCAGCGGCCAGTGCTCGGGGGTCTTGATCTCGACGCCCGGCGGCGCCCAGACCATCGGCAGCGGGCCGGCGAAGTCGCTCGCCATGTCCTCGCCGGTGAGCACGGCGACGACGCCGTCGCGCTCGAGCGCCGCGGAGGTGTCGATGGAGGTGATCGCGGCGTGCGCCTCGGGAGAGCGCACGATCATGGCGTGCAGCGCGCCCGGCAGGTTGATGTCCTCGGTGTAGCGGCCCCGGCCCGTGATCATCCGGGGGTCCTCCTTGCGCCTGAGCGGCGTGCCGACGGAGGCGGTCATGCCGACACCCCCTGCCCGGCCGCGGACTTCACAGCCTCGACGATGTTGTGGTAGCCGGTGCAGCGGCAGAGGTTGCCCTCGAGACCGTGCCGGATCTCCTCGTCGCTCGGGTTGGGGTTGCGGGCCAGCAGGTCGGCCGCGGCCATGATCATGCCCGGGGTGCAGAAGCCGCACTGGAGGCCGTGCTTGTCCATGAACGCGGCCTGCACGGGATGGAGACCGTCGCCGCCGGAGAGGCCCTCGATCGTGGTGACCTCGCCGCCGTCCGCCTGTGCCGTGAGCAGCGTGCAGCTCTTGACCGCCTCGCCGTTCAGGTGGACGGTGCAGGCGCCGCAGTTCGTGGTGTCGCAGCCGACGTGGGTGCCCGTCAGCCCGAGCTGGTCGCGCAACCAGTGGACGAGCAGCAGGCGCGCTTCCACGTCCGCCTCCCGCCGCTCGCCGTTGACGGTCACGTCCACGTGGACGGTGGTGCTCATGCCACTCCCTCCGGGTCGCGTTCTCCTGCGCTCCCGATGCTAACGCGCGGCTATTGTGGGCCGCCATGCTCACGCGAAGCTTTGAATTCGAAGGGCACCGGCTCGTCTACGACGAGTACGGCGAGGGCGACCAGGTCGTGGTCCTCACGCCGGGCCTCCTGTTCTCGCGGAAGATGCACCAGCCGCTCGCGGAGGAGCTCGCCGGCGGCGGTCATCGCGTGCTCTGCCTCGACGTTCTGGGCCACGGCGACTCCGACCGCCCGGAGGAGCTCTGGAACTACAACATGAGCATCTTCGGGCGCCAGGCGATCGCCCTGCTGGACCACGTCGGCGTCGACAAGGCCGTCGTCGGCGGAACCTCGCTCGGGGCGAACACCACGCTCGAGGCCGCCGCCGCGGCGCCCGAGCGCGTGACCGGGATGCTGATCGAGATGCCGGTGCTGGACAACGCCCTGCTCGGATGCGCGATCGCGTTCACACCGCTGCTGGTGGGCCTGACGTTCGGGGCTCCGGTCGCGCGCCTGATCGGAACGGGCGCGCGGATGGTCCCACGCGGCAGCTCTCACCTCGGCGACCTGCTGCTCGACTGGATGAGCCAGGACCCGAAGCCGTCGGCCTCGGTGCTCCAGGGCCTCTTCTACGGCCGGGTCGCCCCGCCGCGGGACGACCGGAAGAAGATGACCCAGCCGACGCTCGTCATCGGCCACTACCGCGACCCGATCCATCCCTTCTCCGACTCCGACATGCTCGTCCGTGAGCTGCCGAACGCGCGGCTCGTGGAGGCGTCGTCGATCCTCGAGCTGCGGCTCACCCCGGAGCGGCTGACCGGCGAGATCCTGAGCTTCGTGGAGGAGTGCTTCAAGCCCACTCCGAAGAGCGGTGCGCGGCGCCGGACCGGCACCGGCACCGGTCGCGGCAGCAGCACGCGGCGCCGCTCGGCGTGAGTACGCGGGCGCTCGCACTCGCGATCGTCCTCGCACCCCTGGCTCTCGCGGGCTGCGGCGGAGACGACGGAGACGGCGGCGGCCAAGGGGAGAACGGCGGCGGCGGCGGCAGGTCCGAGGTCTTCCCCGCCGGCGGCAGCGTGCCCGACGACAGCGGGCTCCCGCTGGAGCAGGCGGCCCGCGCCGCGGGCTGCGTGCTGAAGACGACGCCCTCGCGCGGCGAGGCGGACCGCCAGCACACCACGTCAGCGGACGAGAAGGTCCGCTACCGCGGCAACCCGCCCACGCTGGGTCGCCACGCGCCGCAGCCGGCCGGTGATGGGCTCTACCAACAGGCTCCGCCCGACGAGTCGCTCGTCCACACGATGGAGCACGGCCGGGTGATCATCTGGGCCAACGCGAGCCTGCCCAGCGACGCGCGCTCAGCACTCCGCGCGCTGTTCGAGGAGGACGACTACCAGCTCGTCATCACGCCGCGCGCGAACATGCCGTACGAGGTGGCCGCCACCGCCTGGAACGGCGACCCGCAGCCCGGCGGCACCGGCCGCACGCTCGGCTGCCCGAAGTGGAACGACGAGGTCGTGGACGCCCTGCGCGCCTTCCGTGACGAGCACCGCAGCCGCGGACCCGAGCCGGTTCCGTAGTGCGCAAGCAGCGGGCGTGCCCGCCGCGCAGCGATGTCCTCCTGAACCTCTACTACCCTTCGCCGCCGTGTCGCACAGGCGGGATCAGAAGGAGAAGCTGCGCCGGGAACGTGAGGAGCGCGAGCGCCAGAAGCGCGACGCCGAGAAGCGCAAGAAGTTGCTCGGCTACGGCCTTGGAGCCGCGCTCGCGGTTGCCGCGCTGATCGTCGTGGTCCTGCTCACGACGGGCGGCGGCGACGGCTCGGACGCGGCGGCGGCGGAGGTGTTCCCCGAGGGCGGCAGCTTCCCGGAGCAGACGCAGTTCGAGATCCAACCCGCAGCGGAGGCCGCCGGCTGCCGGGTGCGCAGCGTGAAGGGCAGCGGGAGCGCCGACCACACCACCTCGCTCGACGAGCGCGTCGAATACAAGACAAACCCGCCGACGACCGGACGCCACTACGAGATCCCTGCCGAGGACGGCATCTACGGCGACGCGCCGCCGGACGAGGCGCTCGTCCACGGCCTCGAGCATGGTCGCGTGATCGTCTGGGTGAAGCCGAGCCTGCCCGAGGAGCAGCGCGCGGATATCCGCGCGCTGGTGGACGACGACTCGTACCAGATGTTCCTCGTACCGCGGCGGAACATGCCGTACGCGGTCGCCGCGACCGCGTGGAACGCCGATCCCGCGCCGGGGGGCACCGGCCGGATGCTGCTCTGCGACGAGGTCAACGACAAGACGTTCGACGCGCTCGCCGCCTTCCGCGACGAGCACCGCTCGCAGGGCCCCGAGCCCATTCCCTAGGCAGCCGGCCCGGCAATTCCCCCTGCAAGCCGTGCATTTGCACGATCTCGTGCGGAAGCGCAACAGGCAGGCTGCGACCGTGTTCCGATCATCGTGAAGCTGCTCGCCTCAGCAGCGGCGCTCCTCTGCGTCCTGACTCTCGCCCCCTCCGCCAGCGCCGCGACCGTCGCGGACTTCGAGGTGCGCGCGCCGGACCGGGCGCGCGCGCAGGTCACCGCGCCGAAGCCGTTCAGTCTCGCGGGCCTGCGCTGGCGCGGGCGCGCGACGCCCGACGTGGAGATCCGCGTGCGGCGTTCCGGGGGCGGGTGGAGCGCCTGGCGGCACCTCGGCGTGCACGGGCGCGGCGGCTCCGACCCGGCTTGGGCGGGCCGCGCGACGGCGCTCCAGTACAGGCTCGACCGGCGCGTGCCGGGGCTGCGCGTGCACTTCGTGGCGGTCGGCGGGCGAAGCGTGCGCGCGCAGGCCAGCCAGACGACCGCCACCCCGTTCCCGTATGTGACACGCGACGGGTGGGGGGCCGACGGCTGCGTGCCCCGCGAGGGCCCGATCTACGGCGAGGTGAAGGCCGTGCACGTGCACCACACGGTCTCGCTGAACGACTACACGCCGGCCGAGGCGCCGCAGATCGTGCTCGCCATCTGCCGCTACCACCGCAACTCGAACGGGTGGAACGACATCGGCTACAACGCGCTCGTCGACAAGTACGGGACGCTCTACGAGGGCCGGGCGGGCGGGCTCGACCAGGCGGTCGTGGGCGCGCAGGCTCAGGGCTTCAACTCCCAGACGGCCGGCATCGCGAACATCGGCGACTACACGAGCATCGCCGCGAGCCGGGAGTCGCTCGCGGCCACCGCGACCTACATACGCTGGAAGCTCGGCGTGCACGGGCAGCCCCTCTCCGGGCCGGTGACCGTTCGGAGCGCGGGCGGGTCCGCCAGCCGCTACCCCTCGGGCACCGACGTGACGCTCGAGCGCGTGATCGGGCACCGCGACACCGGCAGGACCTCGTGCCCCGGCGACGCGCTCTATGCCCAGCTGGCCGAGATCCGGGCGATGGTGGAGTCGGGCGCGCCGTTCGCGCCGGTCTCGACGGCCCGCGTGAGCGCCGCGCTCGCGGACACGCGCGTGGACTACGGCGAGCTCGTGCCTGTCACCGGCTCACTGGCCGCGCCCGACGGCAGCCCGATGGCCGGGCAGGGCGTCGCGGTCCAGACGAACAGCGAGAACCGCTGGCGGACCGCCCGTCGCCTCACGACCGGTGCCGACGGCTCCTTCTTCACCGAGCTGAAGCCGACCAAGCGCATGTACCTGCGCGTCCGCTACCCGGGCAGCGGCGATGTGCCGGGAGGCCAGTCGGCCCGGCTGCTGCTGCGCCTGCGCCCGGTCCTGAGCTTCGAGACGCCTCCCCGCCGGGCCCGCCCGGGTCGGGCGGTGCCGGTCCGGGGCAGCGTGGGTCCGCGCAAGCGGGTGGTGCACGTCGTCTTCCAGCAGTCGGTGCGAGGGCGCTGGCGCAGGGTCGGCACGCGCGCTGCGCGGACGCGGCGCGGGCGCTTCGCCACCTCGTTCGTGCCCGCGTTCCGGGCGCGCTACCGCTACTACGCCGTCGCGAAGACGGACCTGGATACGGACCGCGGCGTCTCGGCGATCCAGCCCCTGCTGGTGCGCTGATCACCAACCCTGCTTGAGATCCTCGCTGTAGAGGCCGTGCCCGGTGGCGAGCATCCGGGCGGTCCTGGCAAGGATGCGCAGGTCGAGCCACAGCGAGCGATGCTCCACGTACCAGACGTCGAGCTCGATGCGATCGGGCCATGACAGCGAGGTCCGGCCGTTGACCTGCGCCCAGCCGGTGATGCCCGGCTTGACCTCCAGCCGGCGCCGCTGGCGGTCGGTGTAGCGGTCCACCTGCTCCTGCACCGTCGGGCGCGGCCCGACGATCGCCATCTCGCCCCTCAGCACGTTGACGAGGTTCGGCAGCTCGTCGAGCGAGAAGCGGCGCAGCAGCCGTCCCACGCGCGTTATGCGCGGGTCGCCCTCGATCACGTAGATGCCGTCGCCCATGGTCTCGGCGCCGGGCACCATGGTCCGGAGCTTCCACAGCTCGAACGGCTCGCCCCCGCGGCCAACCCGCCGCTGCCGGTAGAACACTGCGCCGCGGCTCTCGAGCCTGATCGCGATGGCCGCCAACGCGAGCAGCGGCGAAGCGATCGCGAGCAGCAGCGCGGCCAGCGCGGCGTCCAGCGGGCGGGTCAACGCCGGTTACCGTTCCCCGGCACAGGAAATCCAATGGCTGCCCAAAACATGCGGATCCTCTACCTACATCAGTTCTTCATCACTCGCGCTGGCGTGGGCGGCACGCGCTCGTACGAGTTCGCGCGCCGTTTCGTGGAGCGGGGCCACGCCGTGCGGATGGTAACCGCCCAGCAGGCCGGGATTGGCGCCCGGAGCGTTGATGGCATCGAGGTGGTGGGCGTGCGGGGCGCCTACTCGCAGTACATGCAGGCCACCGCGATGTCGAACGCGCGCCGGATGGTGGCGTTCGCCCGCTTCGCCGCCGGCGCGACGCTGGCGGCCCTCCGCGGCCCGCGGCCGGACGTGGTCTACGCCACCTCGCCGCCGCTGACGATGGCGCTGCCCGCGCTCGCCGCGCGGCTGCGCTGGCGCGTGCCGCTCGTGTTCGAGGTGCGCGACCTGTGGCCGGAGGCGCCGATCCAGATGGGCGCGCTCCGCAACCCGTTCGCCCAGCGGCTCGCCCGGGCGCTCGAGCGCTTCGTGTACGCGCGCAGCACCCGGGTCGTCGCGCTCTCGCCGGGCATCCAAGCGGCGCTGCCGCCCGACCGATCAGTGCTGATCCCGAACGCTGCCGACCTCGACCTGTTCACACCCGCGCCGCCGCCGGGCGAGTTCCTGGTGAGCTACTTCGGGACGCTCGGCGAGGCGAACGACGTGACCGCCGCGGTTGAGGCCGCCCGGCTGCTGCCGGACATGCGCTTCGTGCTCATGGGCGACGGCAAGCGCCGCGCCGCGCTCGAGCGAAGTGCGCCGCCGAACGTGGAGTTCCGCTCCGGCACGAAGGAGGACGTGGCGCGGCTCGCCGCCGAGTCGAGCGTCTGCCTCACGCTCTTCAAGGACGTGCCGGTGCTGGCGACGAACTCGCCGAACAAGCTGTTCGACACGTTCGCGGCGGGCCGCCCGGCGATCGTGAACATGGACGGCTGGATGCGCGAGCTCGTGGAGCGGAACGACGCGGGCGCGTACGTGCGCCCCGGCGACGCCGCAGAGCTCGCCGAGAAGCTCGCGTGGTTGCGCGACCAACCCGATGTGTGCGAGCGGATGGGCCGCAACGCCCGCGCGCTCGCCGAGCGCGAGTTCGGGCGCGACGAGCTGGCCGCCCGAGCCCTCGCCGTGCTCGAGGAGGCGGCGAGCTGACCGAGCTCTCCTACTGCGTGGTCAACACGAACGGGCGCGAGTTCCTGCTCGACTGCCTCGCCGCGATCGAGCGGAACCATCCCGCCGGCGTGGACCACGAGCTGCTCGTGCTCGACAACGCGTCGACGGACGGCTCGGCCGAGGCGGTGCGCGAGCGCTACCCGCACGCGCGCCTGTTCGCACTCGAGCGGAGAACCGGCAAGGCCGACAACGACTCGCTGCTCCTGAGGGAGGCCCGCGGGCGCTTCTGCCTCCTGCTCAACGAGGACTCGGAGCTGTGCACGGGCGCGACGCGGGCGCTGCTCGACGCGCTCGATGCCGACCCGCGCGCCGCGGCGGCGGGCGCGCAGCTCCTCACGAGCGACGGCGAGCCGACCGCGTGCGCCTGGCGGCTTCCGGACATCCCGTGGGCGCTCGCCGCGGCGGTCTTCGTGCACGAGCGCGTCGCGGTCGAGAGCACCGGCACCAGCGTGCGCGAGGTGGGCTGGGTGCAGTCGAGCGCGATGCTCGTGCGCCGCGAGGCCGCCAAGGAGGTGGGCTGGTTCGACGGCGACTTCTTCGTCTACTCGGACGAGACGGACTTCTGCAAGCGCCTGGGCGACGCCGGCTGGCGGATCCTGTTCGCCCCGGACGCCCGCGCGGTGCACCACGACCAGCTCAGCACTGACCGCGCGGCGATGAGGCGGCGGATAGTGGAGTTCCACCGCAATCGCGACCTCTACTTCCGAAAGCACGGCCTGACGCTCACCCGGCTCGTGTGGAAGCTGTGCTGGACGTGGGCCTACCTCGTGCGGGCGGCCGCCGCGGCCGTGCTCCCCGGGCGCGACGCGCGCCGCTACCTGACGCACGCGCGGCAGGAGCTCCTGCCCCGCCGCGGCGAGGGAATCCGCGACGCCGCGGAGGCCTACAACCGCGGGTTGGCGAATAACGTCCCCGCACGCCATGGAGCACGCTGACACCGCCCAACTCGCCGCCCTGGGCGGAGCGCTCGGGGCCATCCTCGTGCTGCTCGCGCGCGGTCGCGCCGCACGGTTCGCCCTGCTGGGCGGGCTGGTGCTGCTCGGCGTGGCCGAGCTCGGGCTCGCGTGGGCGCTTGGCGTCGGGCCGCTCGACCGGCTGAGCGGCGCGTCGGGCGCAGCCGCGCTCGCCCTGGGCGCGCTCGCGGTGGCCGCCGCCGCGGCGCTGTTCGTGCGACGGCCCTCGCTCGTGCCGCTCGCGGTGCTGGTGGCGGCGCCGCTCCGCCCGCCGCTGTCGTTCGACAGCACCAGCACCTTGCTCGTATCCGTCGCCGACGACGGCCGCCTGGGCCGACTGCTGCCGCTCTACTTCGTGCTCGCCGCCGCGGCGGCGGCACTGGGCTGGCGCACCTTGCGCGCCGGCGAGGTGCGCGCGCTGCCG
>DASSVP010000119.1:0-3576 GCA_035705985.1 Thermoleophilaceae bacterium | reverse complement strand
GCGTCTTGCCCGTGCCCGGCGGGCCGCTGAGGAGGACACCACGCGGGATCCGGCCGCCGAGGCGGCGGTATTTCTCCGGGTCGCGAAGGAAGTCGACGATCTCTGTCAGCTCCTGCTTCGCCTCGTCGATGCCCGCGACGTCGGCGAACGTGACGGTCTCGCGCCCAGGCTGATAGCGCCGCGCACGGGCGCGCCCCAGGGCGCCTGCGGTCCGCGAGCCGCTCATCCTCCGGAAGAGCCAGAACAGGAGCAGCAGCAGAATGATCGTCGGCCCGAAACCGAAAACGATCGTTTTCCACAACGGGACTCCCTCCGGCGACTCGGCGTTCACGACCACGCCGTGCTGTTGCAGAAGGCGCGAGAGCTGGTCCGTGTCGGCGAAAGACGGGATCTCCGTGACGAAGTGGACCGACGCCGTCGAGATGCCGGCGGGCTTGGTCGCGTGGGCGAACTTCCCCTCAAGCACCGAGGCGGTCGAAGTGACAGAGACGACGTTGTCGGCCTTGACCTGCTGCAGGAAGAACGGGCTGTACGGCACTCGGATCCGCTTCACCTCGATGACCCGATGAGCGCCCCAGTAGTTGACGCCGAGCACCACAGCGAGCAGGACGACGTAGATCACGATCCGCCAGGGGCGGCTCGGCAGGTGTGGGAACCGCCTCTCGGTCACGGGTTCAGCATGCCATTCGAATCAGCGGAATTGGGCGTCGTCATGCGGGTGCGCCGACGTCGACCCTGCAGCCGTCGAACCTTGGGGCCTTCGACCGGCGCACCGGTGCCGGACTTCGACCGCGGCCGGCTTCCCCCTGCCGCTCAAGCGACGCGTTTGGAAAGCCGATCGAAAGGCAGGAGATGCGGGAGATGCTGGAACCTGCCATGTTCGCCGGGCTCGGTCTCGTCGCCGTCTGGACGTACTGCCGCTATCCGCGCCTGCGGCCCGGTTCGCTGCTGCGGGCGATCGTGCACGTGGCCGTCTCGTTCGTCGGGTTCGCGCTACTGCCGTTCATCCTGGGCCTCGTCCTGCCGCTCGCGCCCCCGCATGAGGGGCGGTATCTCGTACTGGCGCTCCTCATCCCCGCGCTCACTTACCTGCTGCTGAGCTGGATCTGGCTCCTCGCACGGATCCTGCACGACCTGTTCGGCGGCACCCCGCGCGGCGGCCATCCGGTCACGACCAAGTCGTAGCCCGATCTTCCGAGCGGCCGGCTCGCCGGGGCGTTACATTGCTTTGAACGCACCTCCCGCCGGAGGCAGGGGAAGATGGAGGCTGGCACGCCCACGGGGGGGAACGCCGAGCTCGAACACCCGTCGGTGCTCGTCGCGGACGACGACGCGCAGAACCGGCGTGCGGTCCGCGCGGCGCTCGAGAAGCACGGCTTCGTCGTCGTCGGCGAGACCGGCGATGCGGCGTCGGCGATCGGCGCCGCGACACGATTGCGGCCCGACATCTGTCTGATCGAGATCGAGTTGCCGGGAGACGGCCTGAATGCCGTCGGCAGGATCGCCAAGGCCTCCCCGAACACGCTCGTGATCATCCTCAGCGAGTCGGAACGCCCGGAGAACGTGGTCGGCGCGTTCACGCGGGGCGCCTCCGGCTACCTCCTGAAGGGGATCAGCGGCGAGCGGCTTGCCTCGACGCTCCGCGGCGCCTACAGCGGAGAGCCGCCGCTGTCGCGATCACTCGTCCCCCACCTCGTCGACGAGATCCGCCGCGGCTCGGTGCGCCGGCTCACCCTCCCCGGCGGCCCGGTCACGCTCACCCCACGCGAGTGGGAGGTGGGAGAGCTGCTGCGCGACGGGCACTCGACCACCGAGATCGCGGAGCGTCTCGGGGTGTCGCCCGTCACCGTGCGCCGCCACGTCGGGCTGCTGCTCCACAAGCTCGGAGCGAAGAACCGCGAGACAGGCGTCGAGCTGCTGCGGGCCTACAGCCGCCGCTGAGGGCAGTCGCGTCGCTGGGATCTGCCAGCGCTGATCACAACCTGAACGGGACCTGCGTCGAATCCGAGCAGGACCTCCGGCGGTCGGCGGCGAGGCCCGGATACGTCTTGATGCGATCAACAGGCGCGCCCCTGCGCAGACGGTCAGATCTCCTTGGGCCCGTGCGGGTCAGGACGTCGATTCGAGCGCAAGAGTCAGGGGGCGCGCCTGCCTGGCCTTTTTCGCTACCGAGGAGAGGTGCCGGCGGACGGTGACGTCCGACAGATCGAGCTCGTAGGCGATCTCCTTCGGCGTCATCCCCTCACGGACCCGCGACATCACGTCGGCCTCGCGGCGCGTGAGCTGCAGCGGGAGGCCGTCGACGGACGTGTGCTCCTGAGCGCCGCCGCGCAGCTGCTCGATCAGGGTGGCAACGCCGGCGCGCGGGATGATGGAGGCGCCTGTGAGCGCGACCTCGACGGCGCGCACGAGCCCGCTCGCGCCGAGCGTCTCGGGGACGAAGCCGTCGGCTCCGGCCCGGATCGCGGCGAGCAGCCCCTCCTGGTCGAGCTCGGGCGCGACGACGAGGACGGCGGAGCTGGGTACCCGTTCCGTGATCCGCCGCACCGCGAGGACACAGCCCCCGGCGATGTCGAAGTCGAGGAGGACGAGGCCCGCGCGGTAGAGCTCGGCAGCCTTCGCGGCCCGCGAGGCGTCGGCCACGTCGGCCGCCACGTCGAGGCCTGCGCGCGCGAGCACGCTGCGTCGCGCAGCGCGGACGAGCGCGTGGCCACCCGCGACCACGACCGGGCCCGCTTGGGTGGAGGGTTCAGGGGGTGTGAGAGAGGAGGTCAAATCGCCGCAGTGCCATTCCAGAGCATGCTTTCTACGCGCCCCGGGACGCAATCCCTCTCCTGAGGGAACGGGATTCAAACGCGCCGCAGGGAGTTCTCGGCTTCGGCGAGGAGTTGCAGGAGCTGGCCGACGGTGTGCTCCTGTAGCTGGTCGCTCCGGAGCGGCTTGTCGGGGACGACGCTGTAGAAGACGCGACGCCCCTCACGCCGCGAGTTGACGTACCCCGACTCGCGGAGGTCGCGGAGGATGAGCGCGATCGACCGCTCGGTGAGCTGGAGCCGCTCGGCCATGTCGCGGACGCGAAGGCCGGGCTCGTTCTTGATGGCGAGCAAGAGCCGACCATGGCTCGTCAGCAGCGACCAATCGGCCAAGGTGAGTCAGTCCCTTCGGCTAGTTCCCCTGCAGCGCTACCTGAAGGACGATACAGGAAGTCCTTTACACCCAAGACAAATAGGGGTACGTTGTTTGCGGCTTTTCAGGGGTTATCTGCGGCTACCTGATCTTTCCGAGCTTGACCTGAACGCCGGGCACCGCCCGGTCTCGGCGTGTCGGGTGAGGCTCGGAACGGTCTGACACGAGAGGAGCAAGGGGTTAATGGCTAAGCCGACGTCAACAGGAAGAAGGAGCAGGCTGCGCCTGGCGGTGGTGGTCGCTCTCGTAGCCATCGGCGTGGTCGGGGCACTCGCCGGCGGCGCGTTCGCCGACCAGGTGGTGAACAACCTCGACACCACCGTTGATTCGACGCCCGAGGCCATGGCGCTCACCGTCGGGGGCGCAAACGGTCAGGTGGGCTACTACCTC
>DASSVP010000118.1:0-12760 GCA_035705985.1 Thermoleophilaceae bacterium | reverse complement strand
TCCTGCTCGTCGTAGATCGTGAACCCGCGCGTGTAGCCGAGCTTGTCGGCGTCGGCGCGGAGCATCCGCGCGCAGGCGGAGTGGAAGGTCATCACCCACATCGCCCGGGCGCGGTTGCCCACCAGCGCCTCCACGCGCTCGCGCATCTCCTGCGCGGCCTTGTTGGTGAAGGTGATCGCGAGGATCTCGCCGGGGCGCGCCTGCCCGGTTCCCACGAGATGGGCGATCCGGTGGGTGAGCACGCGCGTCTTCCCGGAGCCCGCGCCGGCGAGGATCAGCAGCGGGCCTTCGCCGTGCAGAACGGCTTCGCGCTGAGGCTCGTTCAGGCCCTCGAGCAGGGCTTCGGCGGCTACGGCTCCCACCTCAGCGAGGATAGAGCCGCATACGGAGGGCTAGAGGTCGCGCCGCATGAACGCGTGGCGCGCCCACACGCCCAGCAGCACGAGGTAGGCGACGGTCCAGAGCCACAAGCTCGCGCCCGCCTCCTGGGCGCCGCCGAAGGGGCCGAGGTTCACGATCACGCCCGTGATCCCGCCGACGTCGGCGGTGAGGCCGTGAAGGCCGGCCTGGTAGAGCGCCTCGAAGGGCAGCAGCCACGACGAGACCTTGGCGACCTCCTCGAGCGTCTCGACCGAGAGCGCCTCGCCGATCTGCCCGAGCAGCCCGGCTGCCAGCCCCGCGCCGAACAGCATGAACACCGCGATCCCGTTGGCGGTCGAGGACAGGAAGATCGAGCCGAGGATCGACAGCGCCGCGATCACCACGACCGCCGCCACAAGCCCAAGGCCCGGCCCGAGCACGCGGTCCGGCCACCAGTCCCCGAGGATGCCGGTGATCAGGACCGCGGCCGCGTAGATGAGAGCCACGTACGCCGCACAGACCACAGCGGCGCCCGCGAAGCGTCCGAGGAGGAGGCTCGTACGCCCCACCGGCCGCACGACGAGCGGCTGGAGCAGGCCGCGCTCGGCGTCGCCTCGAACGGCGCCGAGCGTCAGGAAGACGGCCAGCACCGCGCCGAGGAAGAGCGTCGTGAACATGGACAGGCCGAGCAGCGTGGCGCCCGCGAGCACGCGCTCGTCGAACTCGTCGGGGCCGCCGGGCGCCTCGATCTGGTCGAACGCCACCTGGCATCCCAGCGCGTACAGCGCGAGGAAGCAGAGCGTGAGCATGAGCACGACGAGGATCACGCGCCGGCGCACGGCCTCGCGGAGCGCGTAGCGGGCGATCGTGAGCGCGCTGCTCATCCCGCTCCCACCGCCTCGAGGTAGGCGTCCTCAAGCGTGGATGCGAGCGCCCGCACGCCGTAGACCTGGCCTCCGCCCGAGACGAGGCCGGCCACTATCGCCGGGATGTCGTCGCGCGTGGCGTCCGCGAACACGCGAACGCCGTCATCCGTCTCCACCTCGACACCGCGGGGGCGCGCGAGCTCGGCGGGGGTGCCCTGCGCCACGATCTGCCCACCGACCAGGATCGCCACGCGGTCGCACACGAGCTCAACCTCGCTGAGAAGATGCGAGCTGAGCGCGACCGCGATGCCGCGCGTGCGCACCTCGCGAAGAAGGTCCCGGACCACGCGCCGGCCGACGGGGTCGAGCGCACTGGTCGGCTCGTCGAGCAGCAGGACGCGCGGCGAGCCAACGAGGGCCTGCGCGATCCCGAGGCGCTGCTGCATTCCCTTCGACATGGCCGACACGCGGAGCCGCCGTGCGTCGCTTAGCCCGACGAGCTCCAGAAGCTCGCCGCGCTCGTGAGCTCCGCCGGCGGAGCTCACGAGCTCCTGATGGAGACCGAGCAGCTCGTCGGCCGTCAGCCAGCCAGGGAATCGGAACAGCTCGGCGAGATAGCCGATCGCGGAGCGGGCCTCCCGCGACCCCGCGGGGGCGCCCTCGATCTCGGCCGTGCCGGCGCTCGGCCGGACGAGCCCGCAGGCGATCTTCGTGAGCGTGGACTTTCCGGCGCCGTTCGGCCCGAGGAGACCGAGCAGCTCGCCCGGCGCGACCTCGATGTCGACGCCTCCGAGCGCGACGGTCGCGCCGTAGGACTTCTCGAGCGACTCGCAGCGGAGGGCGGCGGACACCGCGCGCAGTGTAGGAAAGCCACCTGCGCGTTCAGGTCAGGTCGAGCAGCCGGTACGCCGTCGGTGCGGACGGGACGGGCGGCGCGGCGTTCACCGTGACCGATACCGCGGTGTCGCGACGCGGGCAGTAGAGCGTGAACGCGCCCCAGTACCCGTCGTGGCCGAAGCAGGTGCCGGCCGACGTCCCCCCGAGCCGGTAGAGGCCCATGCCGTATCCGCCGGGACGGGCGGCGGTCATCACGCGCAGCAGGCGCCGTCCTATGACGCGTCCTGCGAACAGAGCCCGGAAGAACCGATTCAGCTCCGAGGCGGTGCTCACGAGGCCGCCGCCCCCATAGAGGTCGTGCGAGGGGTCGATCACCCCGAAGGTGTCGAGGTCGCCGAAGTACTGGTGCGCCTGCCGGCCGGCAGCGCGAGGCTTTCGCTCGAGGCTCTCGAAATACGTGGCGCGGAGTCCGATGCGGCGGAACCGGAGCAAGGCCCGGTAGGCCGGGGCCTGCCTCATCCCCGAGACCGACTCGATGATCTGCCCGAGCAGGATGTAGCCGGTGTCTGCGTAGTGGAAGCTCCTGCCGGGGCGGCTGACCGGGTCGCCATGGCGCATCGCGAAGCGGACCTGTTCGATGCGTGACCAGCGGTGGCCGGGGTCGCCCGCGACGGCCGCGCCGTACTCCGGCGAGCTTCCGTACTCGAACAGGCCCGCCGTGTGCCGCAGCAGCATCGCGACCGTGATGGCGCGGGTCGAGTAGCCGTCGCCCCTGAGAATCCTGATGTACGGCCTTGGCAGATAGCGCTCGATGCTCGCGCCCAGCCGGATCTTGCCCTGCTCGACGAGCCGCAGGATCGCCGCGGCGGTGAACGTCTTCGTGACGGAGGCGATCCGGTAGCCGTCGCCCGGGCGCAGCGGCGACCCGCCTGCGCGGTCGAGCACGCCGGTGGCACCGGCCCAGTGGAACCTGCCGCGGTCCACGGCGGCAGCCATTCCCGGACTGCCGGGCTGACCGGCGAGCGACTCCTCGAGCGCCCGCTGCAGGTCTGCGCGCGACTGGGCCCCCGCGACCGATGGCACGATCGCGAGACCGACCAGTGCGGCAGCGAGGGCGCTGAGCGCGATTGGACGACACTACCCCACGTGTCCCTCACAGACCAGGTGCGCGGGACCGCGCGCGGGATTGCCGAGCAGGCCCGTTCGGTGACGATCGACGTCGACGCGCTAACGGCTCTCGATCCCGGGCCGCCACCGGGGCTGGACGCGGAGCGGCACTATCTCGAGGGCGCGCCCGAGCAGGTCGCCCACTACCTGCTCGTCCTCGACTCGGTCAACTTCGGGTCCGGCTGGTTTCCGACCCTCAGGAAGCGGCCCGGCTTGTCGGGCTACTTCACGGTGGCGTCCGCGCTGACCGACTTCTGGCGGGCCTCCGGCGGGTGGTCGGTCGACGAACTGCGGGCATTGCGGGCGGAGGACGTGTCGGGCGTGCTCGACCAGGATGCTGGCCACGAGCTCATGACGCTCTACGCGAAGGCGCTGCGCGACCTGGGTCACTTCCTCGGCGCCCGCCGTGCCCTCGACCTCGTGGCCGAGGCCGATGGGTCGGCGGAGCGGCTCGCCTCGATGCTCGCCGCGGGCATGCCGTTCTACGACGATGCCGGCTTCTGGAAGCGGGCGCAGATCGTCCCGAACGACCTGGCGCTCGCCGGCGTCGCGCGCTTCGACGACCTCGACCGACTCACGATCTTCGCCGACAACCTCGTCCCGCACGTGCTCAGGGTGGACGGCGTGCTGCGCTACGACCCTGCGCTCGCGGCGCGCATCGATGCCGGCGAGCTGCTCCCGCCCTGCCGCGAGGAGCGCGAGATCCGCGGCTGCGCCGTGCACGCGTGCGAGCTGCTCTCGGAGCGGATCGGGATGCCGCCGCGCCTGATCGACACTGCGTTGTGGACGCGAGGACAGGCGCGGAGGTACAAGGCGGTGCCGCGCCACCGCACGCGGACGGTGTTCTACTGACCGAGGACCCTGCGCGTCCTTCGCAGGATGTCGTCCGGCTCGTGGAGCACCTGCTGGGCGGTGAAGCGGGTGACGTGGAATCCCGCCAGCTCCAAGTCGCTGTCCTTGCGGCGGTCGCGGGTCAGCGCCTGTGGCGTCGAGTGGAACGTGTGGCCATCGACCTCGATCACCCGCCGCGCTGCGCGCCAGAGGAAATCGACCTCGTAGCCGTGCAGCGCGGCATTGACCTGGGGCTCCGGCAGTCCCGCCTTGCGAACCAGCGCCAGGAAGCGCTCCTCGAGCTCGCTGCGAGTGAAGGCCGCGGCGCGGCGCTCCGCCGCGATCAAGCGCCGCAACGGCGAGGTCCGGCGGCCGTTCGAGCGCGCGAGTGCATCCTCGAGCGCGTTCGGCGCAAGGAGGCGAAGCGCGTACGCCTGGTCGAGCGCCCGCTCGACCAGGCGGTCGGGCACGACCTCACAGAGGTCGACGAGAGTCCGAGGCACCGAGGTCGTCGGGATGCCGTCGTGCGCGGTGACGTCGTCTGGGTGGAGGCGGCGGACGCAGTGGAGGTCGATGCCGGGCTGCCTCCGCCGCCCGGTGTGCCCGGACACCGTGACGTCGATGCGCTCCCTGGCGCTGGCGAGCAGCCCCCAATGGCGCGCCGCGGAGCGGTGACTCAGCACAGCACCCGGCCCGCCCGCAAAGACAGCACCGAGGAGGCGGCCCTCCCGGCGCAGCTGGCGATGCCCGAAGGCGTACACGCCGCGCCACACGCGCTGCAACCGCCGCGCCTCGACACGGGCGTGGATCGCTCCCCGGCCGAGCCCGCACGCCTGTAGCTGGGCGTAGGTGACCACGCCGAACTGCCTCGCAGCAAGAGCGGCCACGGCCGGATCGGCCCTCCCATCGCCCGGTGGCGCACTTTCTTCATGACTGTCGTGAAGATCCTGCGCCACCGGGTGAGCGTGGCGTCTCCGGGCGCACCTGGGTGCTGTTGTCTGTGACGGTTCGGCGACTTGGGCGGCTCAGCCGCCCGCGCTGTCCGGCCCGCCGCGGCGCTCCAGGCGGCGCACCTCGCCGCCGGGCTTGCGGCCGGTCTGCTCGGCCACCAGCTCCTCCAGCTCGTTCAGGCGGTTGGCGAGGCCCGAGATCGCGTCGGCCACCGGGTCGGGCAGGTGGACCCAGTCGGCGTCGGGGCCCTCGGGCTTCCTTCCGTCCACGCGCACCGGGTGGCCGGGGTTGCCGACCACGGTGGAGTTCGGAGGGACGTCGTGGATCACCACGGAGTTGGCGCCGACCTTGCAGCGGTCGCCGATCACGATCGGCCCCAGCAGCGCGGCGCCGGCGCCCACCATCACCTCGTCGCCGACCGTGGGATGCCGCTTGCCGCGGGCGAAGCCGGTGCCGCCCAGCGTCACGCCCTGGTAGAGCGTCACGTCGTCGCCCACCTCGGCCGTCTCGCCAATCACCACGCCGGCCCCGTGATCGATGAACAAGCCGCGCCCGATCCGCGCAGCCGGATGGATCTCCACCCCCGTCACCGCCGTGGTGAGATACGCGAGGAGCCGGGGCAGCAGAGGAACACCCGCGGAATGCAACGCATGCGACACCCGGTGCACGAGCAGCGCCTGGACCCCGGAGTAGGTCAAGAGCATCTCGAGCCGGCTCACGCTCCGCGCGGCCGGGTCGCGCGCCTGCGCCGCCGCCAGGTCCTCGCGAACTTCGCGCGCTACTCGGGCCAGGGCGGTCATGGCGCGAAGAACGGGGTGCTGATGTAGCGGTCGGCCGAGTCCGGCAGGATCGCGACGATCCGCTTCCCGCGCATCTCAGGCCGCGAGCCGACCTGCACCGCGGCCCACACCGCGGCGCCCGCCGATATTCCTGCGTTCACGCCCTCACGGCGCGCGCACAGGCGGGCGGTCTCGATCGCGTCCTCGTCCTCCACCGGGACGATCTCGTCGATCACGTCGCGGTTCAGAACCTCGGGAACGAAGCCGGGGCCGATGCCGTCGATGCGGTGCGGCCCCGGCGCTCCCCCCGACAGCACCGGCGACGACGCGGGCTCCACGGCCACCACGTGCAGCCCCGGAGAACGCTCCTTGAGCCGCTCGCCGCAGCCCGTGATCGTCCCTCCGGTGCCCACCGCGGACACCAGCACGTCGATCTTGCCCTCCATGTCGCGCCAGATCTCCTCGGCGGTCGTGCGCCGGTGGATCTCGGGATTGGCGGGATTGGCGAACTGGTTCGGCACGTGGCAGTCGCCGCGCTCGCGGCAGATCCGGCGCGCCTCCGCCACCGCCTCGTTCATGCCGCCCATCGACTCCACCCAGACGACCTCGGCGCCGTACAGCCGCAGCAGCTTCTCGCGCTCGCGGCTCATCCCCTGAGGCATCGTGATCACGAGGTCGTAGCCCTTCGCGGCGCAGACGAAGGCGAGCGCGATCCCGGTGTTGCCCGAGGTCGACTCCACGATCGTGTTCCGCCCGGGCTCGATCAGGCCCTCCGCCTCCGCTGCCTCGATCATCGCCACGCCGATCCTGTCCTTCACGCTGCCGGCCGGGTTGTAGGCCTCGAGCTTGCCGATCAGCTCCGCGCCGCAGTCCGGCGCCACCCTGGTGAGCCGCACCATCGGGGTGTTGCCGATGAGGTCGGCCAGGTTGTCCGGGATCACGCGGGTGGGCGGTGAGACGCTCACGGTGCCGAGGGTATCGCGGTGTTTGCGGCGAGAGGCGACGGGCACCGGGGCCGCCGGGGCCGCTTCGGAGTCCTGCGACGACCAGCCCCGCGGACTCGGCAGAGGGGCCGGGCGGTGTGCCTCTGGGCGCTTCAGCTGGACCTTCGGGAAGGCGAGTCCAGCGAGGGCGGCGACCTCCATCTCGCCGGTGCGTACTTCATCTCCCGCAGGCCGGGGACGTCGGGCGGCTACGAGCCCGAATCTGACGACGGCCGCTAGCAGTACCGCGGCAGCTCGGCGGGGCGCGGCCTGCGCGCCCCGCCCCGCCGCGACTTTCTGACTACTCGCAGAACCCGATGCCGGGGACGCCGATCACCGTCGTCCTCTTGGTCTGCGTGCTGACGCCGAACATGATGCGGTGTCCGTTCTGCCGCTTGGGGGTCATCACCAGCGTGAGCTGGAAGACCTGATCGGTGCTGTGGTCGACCGTCGCGTTGGGGAACCTGGCGAGGATCGCCGGGATCTTCGCGCCGATGCCCACGCCGCGCGCCCGCGCGCCACCGCGGACCGTGATCGACCTGACCCTCCGCGGGCTCGACAGCGAGTAGGTGACGAAGCCCTTCAGCGGCAGGCGGAGCCGAGCCGAGCGCGTGTTCGGGCCGCCGAGCTCGCAGCCCGGCTGGATCGGGCCGACCTTGCCGCGGTTCCGGAGGTCCTGATGGGTGTCGCCGAGATGCACGCCGTCAACGCGTTCGGGCGTGATCTTCGCGGGCGCCTGGCTCGCGCCGCCGGGTGGCGCGGCGGAGCTGGAGAGCGCCATGAGGCCGGCGGCGGCGAGGACGACCGCGGGCAGGACGAGGCGTGAGAGGCGGAGAGGGCTCATGCGCGCCAAGGTAATGCGACGCCCCGACGCACCGCCCGCCCGTGCGAAATTCGGTGGACCTTCCGGACGGGAACCCGTCAGATGTAGTACATCGGCGCCGCCGAGTTGCGCGTCTCGCGCTCCGCGACGTCGGCGATCGTCGTGCCGGCCAGCACCGCGCGGACGGCCTCTGTCGCGTCGGTCCAGATCTGGCCCGCCGCGGCCGCCTCCGCGCCCAGCTCGCCCTCCAGCAGCTCGACCACCTCCAGCACCGTCACCTCACCCGGCGGGCGGGCGAAGCTGTACCCACCCTTCACGCCGCGCTGGGATTGGAGGACGCCGGCGCGGCGCAGCGTCGCGAACAGCCCCTCCAGGAACTGCGCCGGGATGTCGCGGGCGCGCGCGAGGTCCCCGATCGGGACGGGCGCGGCGTCGCCCCGGCGCGCCAGCTCAGTGAGCGCCCTCACCGCGTACGGCGATTTGCTCGTGATCACCAGCACGGCCGCGGACTCTACGGTATGGGCATGCGCGCTCTGAGGCTCGACCTGTGGCTTCCGCCGCTCGTCCTCATGGGCGTGATCTTCTTCTTCTCGCATCAGCCCGACCTCGGCACCGGGCTCGGCGTGATCGACCTGATCGCGCGCAAGATCGTGCACTTCGCGGAGTACGCGCTGCTCTGCTTCCTCTGGTGGCGGGCGCTCGCGACGGTCACCACGCCCTCCCGCGCGGCGGTCCTGGCCTTCCTGCTGTCGAGCGGCTACGCCGCCACCGACGAGTACCACCAGAGCTTCATCGAAGGCCGCCACGGCAGCCCGCTCGACTGGGCCATCGACTCGGCGGGAGCGGCGGCCGCGGCGATCGGCTTGCGAAAGGCGCGCCGCCGGGAGAGGCTGCCCGCGTGACTCGCAACGGCGGCGCGCTGATGCGCCGCATCCCCATCGAATCCGACGGGCCGGTGCTCGTGTTCGCGATCGCGCGGCTGGCCGTGGCCGTCGTCGCGCTGGTCGCGGTCGGGGTCGTGGGCTTCCCGTACGAGGGCCGGGCCGCCGTCGTGCTGGCCGCGTTCGTGCTGTGGTCGGCCGCGGTGCTCATGGTCGCGCATCGCGACGCTGACCGCGCGCTCCACCCCGTCGTCCCGGCGGTGGACTTCGCGCTGCTGCTCCTGCTCGAGCTGCTGGCGCCGGACACGCTAGGCGGCGTACGGCTCGCCGCACTCTTCCTCATCGCCGCTCACGCTCACTTCCAGGGCGAGGCGCGCGGCGTGATTATCGCGGCGATCGGCGCCGTCAGCCTCGTGGTGGGGGCGGCGATTCGCGGAGACTCGCCCGTCGACTCCGACGTGCACGCCTTCTACGAGGTGATCTTCGTCCTGTCCTCGCTCGCCACCGCCGTTGTCGTCGGCCTACTGCGCACCTCAGAGTCCGCCTCGCGGCTCCGGGCGCGCGGGCTGTCCCGCCGGACGATGCAGGCTGAGAGCGAGGTCCGCCGGCGCGTGGCCGAGTCGATTCACGACGGGCCGGTGCAGGAGCTGATCGGCCTGGACATGATCCTGTCCGCCGCGCGCAGCGAGAGCGGGTCGGACGCGAAGGTCGCCGGCCTGATCGACGAGGCGCGTGACCTCGTGAGCCGCAACGTACGCGCCCTTCGCGACGAGATCGTCGAACTCGGCCCGTACGCGTTCCAGGAGATGAGCTTCGAGACAGCCATCGAGAACTGCCTCCCCGTCTGGCAGCGGCGCTACGGCTTCGAGGTGCGGCTGGCCATCGAGCGCATCAACCTCGCACCGGAGCTGGCGGGCGACCTCTTCCGGATCGCGCAGGAGGCGGTGGTGAACGCGGGGCGCCATGCGCAGGCCACCCGTGTGGAGCTCTCGCTGCGATCGATGGGGCGCAACGTGGAGCTGCGCGTGGCCGACAACGGGCGCGGCTTCAACGACAACGGCCCGCTCACGTCGTCGCAGCCCGGGCACCTCGGCCTGGCGAGCATGCGCGAGCGCGCGGAGCTGATGGACGGGAGGCTCGAGATCGAGTCGTCCGCCCGCGGGACGCGCGTCCTGGTGCTGGCGCCGCTCCGCACGGCCGCCGCGCGGGGCTAGCGCCGCAGCGCAGGCTTGGCTTGCGGGGCGGGGTCCTAGATCCAGCCGCGCTCGGTGGCGATCAGGACCGCCTGCGCACGGTCCACGGCGCCGAGCTTCGCGTACGTGTTGTGGAGGTGCGTGCGCACGGTGCTCGTGGAGAGCTCCAGCTCGTGCGCGATCTGCTTGTAGACCTTGCCCTCGGCGAGCCGCTTCAGCACCTCGACCTCGCGGGTGGAGAGCGGGCACGGGTCCACGTTTCGCTTCGCCTGGCCGGTGCCCTGCGGCAGCTCGTACATGACCGAGCGGAGCTGCTCCGTCGTCAGGCCGCACGCGCGCGCCGCCTGCAGGAGCTGCTTGGGGTTGACCGTCTGGCCGTGCCCGTAGTGGGCGAGCATGTCGGCGAGCCGGACGAGGGCGGCCTCGCCGTCCACGTCGTCGGCGTGGTGGCGCTCGATCGCCGTGGCGAGCCGGTTCGGCAGCGCCCAGCGGCGGGCGAGCACGCCGCCCACCAGGGCGTGGTCCACACCGAGCTCGAGGCGCTCGCGGTGCAGGCGCTCCTCGGGTGTGCGGGCCGGGCCGTGGATCTGCGACGGGTAGCCGGGATAGGCGTGCGTCAGGACGAGCTTGCCCACGTCGTGAAGCAGCGCCGAGCAGAGCAGCTGGTCGCGGTCCTCGTACTCGAGCTCGCGCGCGAGACGGTCCGCTGCCGCCTGGGTGGCGACGGCGTGAAGGCGGAAGCGCTCCGGCATGAGGTCCCAGCCGGGCGTGCGCTCGAAGAAGTCGAATGTGGCGGTGCGGGCCGCGAGCGTCTCGACGCCCTCCGGCGAGAGGACCTCGACGGCTTCGGGGATGCTCGCGATCTTGCCCTTCTTGCGCTGCGCCGAGCGGTTTGCGATCCGCAGCACGGTGATGACGAGAGCGACGTCCGACTCCACCGCCTGGACCACCTCGCCCACCGACGAGCGGTCCTCGCGCACGACCCTCAGCACGCGGTTGCGCGACTCGGCGAGAGCCGGGAAGGCCTCGAGCGCCTCGAACGCCGCGGTGAGCCGGCGGCCGTGGCCTTCGTTGTGCCGGACAGCGGCCGAATCCTGCCCAGGGGCCTGCTTGATGGAGGGCGAAGCTTCCACAGTCACCGGGGGTATCGGCAACCCTGGACGAAAGGTTGAGTATTTCTCCCTATTCGGCTCTGGCAAGCGCTCTGTCGAGACGGGCGAGCGTCTCCTCGCGGCCGAGCGCCGCCACGGACTCGAAGATCCCCGGGGAGACGGTCCTGCCCGTCAGCGCGACGCGGATCGGCTGGTAGACCTCCTTGGGCTTCACGCCGCGCTCGTCGACGAGGCCGCGGAGGATCGCCTCGACCTCGTCCGGGCCCCACGCGTCCGCCTCGGCGAGCGCCTCCCGGACGGCGGGCAGGTGCGGGGAGGTCCCCCACTGGCTCCACGCCTTTTCGTCGTAGTCCGTGGGAGCATCGACGAGCGCGCCGGCGAGTGGCCAAAAGTCAGCCAATGTCTGCATCTTCTCGCGCGAGATGGCGACGATCTCGCTCGGAATGTCTCGACCGTAGAACGTCGCGACCCGGGCCTCGAGGTCGTTGGCCGGAAGCTCGCGCATGTAGTGGCCGTTCATCCAGCGGAGCTTCTGCTCGTCGAACACGGCCGGGTTCTTCGAGACGCGCTCGAGGGTGAAGCGCTCGACCAGCTCGCCGGTCGTCATGAAGGTCGTGCTCTCGTCGTAGCCCCAGCCGAGCAGCGCGATGTAGTTGCGCACCGCCTCGGGCAGGTAGCCCTGGTCGCGCACCTCCTGCACCGAGGCGGCGCCGTGGCGCTTCGAGAGCTTCTTCCCGTCCGGCCCGTGCAGCAGCGGGATGTGGGCGTACACCGGCGGCTCGGCGCCGAGCGCCCTGAGCAGCATGAGCTGGCGCGGGGTGTTCGACACGTGGTCCTGGCCGCGCACGACGTGCGTGATGCCCATGTCGCGGTCGTCCACCGCGACGGCGAGGTTGTAGAGCGGGCTCCCGTCGGAGCGCTGGATCACGAAGTCCTTGATCGCCGAGTACGGGTTGGTCACGTCGCCGAGCACCGCGTCCTGGAAGGTGATCTCGCCCACCTCGGGCACCCTGAAGCGCACGGCGCCCTCGTCCTCGTAGGCGTGGCCGTCGGCGAGCAGCCGCTGGACCGCGGCGGAGTGCGCATCGCGCCGCTCCCACTGCGAGAGCGGCCCCTCGTCCCAGTCGAGCTCGAGCCAGCGCAGCGCCTCCAGGATCTGCTCGACGTTCTCGGGCGTGGAGCGCTCGCGGTCGGTGTCCTCGATCCGGAGCACGAACTGCCCGCCCGATCCGCGCGCGAGGAGCCAGTTGTACAGCGCCGTCCTCGCGCCGCCGATGTGCAGCACGCCGGTTGGGCTCGGCGCGAAACGCACCCGGACGCTCATAAGGCCGCCGCCGCCGCGCCCGACTGCTGCGGGTCGGGTAGACGCATCATCCGGAAGGAGTTGAACAGGCCGATGAGCGCCGCGAGCAGCGTGATCAAGAGCGCCACCTGGAGCGAGAGGTCGCGTGCGTCGTCATTGATGCTGATGATCTCGTCCTCGATCTCGTCGGGCTGGTCGGCCAGCAGCTCGCTCAGCTGCGCATCGCTCATCACCTGCGCATCGTCTTCCAGAACATCCGCGACGCGCTGCTTGTCCGTTGCCGGCAGGACGTTGCTCGAGTCCGACTTCTCGGTGAAGGCGATCGACAGCGTGGCAAGCATGATCGCTCCCGCGAAGGCGAGGCCAAACGACAGGCCGAAGGAGCCGGTCGCCGAGTTCACGCCGGCGGCCTCGCCCACCCGGTCCTCCGAGACGGGCGCCAGCGTGTAGTTGTTGAGCTGGGACACCAGCAGCCCGAGGCCCGCCCCGGCGATCACGAGCGGGAGGGCGAGCGACCAGCCGCTGTCCGCCCTCGGCACGAGCGGGATCAGGATCAGCGTCGCCGCCGAGAGCAGCAGGAACCCGGCCCGGATGAGGGCCGCCGGGCGCCGCCGCCCGGCCCTCCGCCCCGCGAGCAGCGCCACACCGAACATCGTGAGCGAGAGCGGGGCGAG
>DASSVP010000117.1:0-14498 GCA_035705985.1 Thermoleophilaceae bacterium | reverse complement strand
TCGAGCAAACCGAGGATGTCCGCGAGGCGATCCTGCACGGAGCGCTTCACCTCTCCGGCATGGACCACGAGACCGACGACGGCGAGATGCTGGCGCTCCAAGAGAGGGTGCTGGACGCGCTGTGAGCCGCTCGGGATTCGTGGCACTGGCCGGGCGGCCGAACGCGGGCAAGTCGACGCTCGTGAACCAGATAGTGGGCGGCAAGGTGGCGATCGTGTCCGACAAGCCGCAGACCACCCGCCGCGAGATCCGCGGCGTCGCCACCGGCGACGACTGGCAGCTCGTGCTCGTCGACCTCCCCGGCGTCCAGCGCCCGCGCGACGCGCTCACGGAGCGGATGCAGCGCCAGGTGGAGCGCGCGCTCGCGGACGCGGACGCCGCACTGTTCGTCCTGAACGGCGAGCAGGAGATCGGCCCCGGCGACCGCTTCATCGCCGACGCGCTGAAGAGCGCGGGCGTTCCCGCGGTCACGGTCCTTAACAAGGTCGACCGGCTCGACAGACCCCGGACCGTGCGAGCGCTCGCGGACGCCGCCGAGCTCGACGTGCAGGGCGAGCTGTTCCCGATCAGCGCGAAGAGCGGCGCGGGCGTGGCGCCCGTGGTGGAGGAGCTCGTGTCGCTCGTGCCGGAGGGGCCCTTCCTCTACCCGCCGGACGAGCAGAGCGACCAGTCGCTCGAGCTCCAGCTCGCCGAGCTGATCCGCGAGCAGGTGCTCCTGCGGACGCGCGAGGAGGTGCCGCACTCGGTGGAGGTGGAGATCGACGAGCTCGAAGAGCGCGAGGACGGCCTCCTCATGGTGCGCGCCCGCGTATGGGCGGAGACCGAGTCGCAGAAGGGGATCCTCGTCGGCGCCGGGGGCCGGATGGTGCGGGCGGTCGGCACCGCCGCTCGCAAGGAGATCGAGCGGCTGCTGGACCGGCGCGTCCATCTCGACCTGAACGTGCGTGTGCGCAAGGGCTGGCGGCGCGACGAGGGCCTGCTGGACCGCCTGGGCATCGAGTGATCGCGCGGATCCACGCTTTCATGCGGCACGCCGAGGAGGGCGTCTGCGACGAGGTGGCCGTCACGCGGCACGGCACGGCCCTGCTCACGCCCACCCTGCCGCTCGTCTGGCAGGTGAACGCCATTCGCGTGGAGAACGCGGACGCCGAGCCGGACGAGCTGATGGCGGAAGCGGACCAGGTGCAGGCCGCGTACGGGCATCGCAAGCTCGTGGTGCACGACGAGTCGCTCGGCGCCCGACTGGCGCCCGGCTTCGAGAAGGCCGGCTGGAACGTCTTCCGGGTCCTGATCATGGTCCGGCGGCGCCCGCCTGACCGCGCGCCGGAGTTCGGTACGGGCGGCGAGGTGAGCCGCGCCCTCGGCGCGGCGACGCTCGCGGCGTTCCGGCGCGAGCAGCCCTTCGGCTGGCAGGACGAGGCGGTGCGCCAGCTCGCGGAGATGGACCGCCGCTACGACCAGGTGCTGGGCGCCCGCGACTTCGCGGCGCCCCCCGACGACCCCGCGTGCGCGTGCCGCCTGTACGTGCACGACGGGCTCGCGCAGGTGGACGAGGTGGGCACGCTGCAGGGACGGCGCAGGCGCGGCCACGCGCGCGCCGCGGTGGCCGCGGCGGCGGACACGGCTGGGGCGGAGGGCGCCGAGCAGGTGTTCATGGTCACCGACGCCGCCGACTGGCCCCAGCAGCTCTACCGCAGTCTCGGATTCGACGAGATCGGCGCCACGTACGAGTTCTTGAAGGTCACCGCGGCGAGCCGTCCATAATCGAAGCCGTGGATTTGCTCCCGTGCATAGTCCAGGACGCGCGCACCGGCGAGGTGCTCACGCTCGCGTACATGAACGACGAGGCGCTCGAGCGCACCCGCGAGACGGGTGAGATGTGGTTCTGGTCGCGCTCGCGCCAGGAGCTCTGGCACAAGGGGGAGACCTCGGGCAACGTCCAGCGCGTGAAGGAGCTCCGCTTCGACTGCGACGAGGACGCGCTCCTCGCCCTGGTCGACCCGGCCGGCCCGGCGTGCCACACCGGGGCGCGCACGTGCTTCCACAGGGGCGAGCTCGAGCCGGTCGCGGCCGAGGCGCTGCCCACGCTGGCTCGCACGATCGCGGAGCGCCGCGGGGCGGACACGTATACCGGCAGGCTGCTCGCGGACCCCGAGCTCGTGGGCACGAAGGTGCAGGAGGAGGCGGAGGAGGTCGCGCGGGCGGCGCGCGACGAGTCCGACGAGCGCCTGGCGGAGGAAGCCGCGGACGTGCTCTACCACCTGGCCGTGCTCCTCGCGGCCCGCGGCGTCGAGCTGGCCGACGTCTACGAGGTGCTGAATGGCCGTCGCCGTTGACCTCGAGCTGACGCCGTCGCTCGCGGAGGTGCGCGAGCTGGCGCGCGAGCACTCGCTCGTGCCGCTGCGGCACACCTTCATCGCGGACTGCGAGACGCCGGTGTCCGCCTACCTGAAGCTGCGCGGCGACGGGCCGTCGTTCCTGCTCGAGTCGGCGGAGCAGGGCCAGCAGGTGGGCCGCTGGTCGTTCCTCGGCTTCCGGCCGCGCGCGGTGATCCGGGCGGAGCGCGACGACGAGGGCGACCCCTACGCGCTCGTGGACGCCGAGCTGGCCCGCTACGAGATCGCGCCGCTCGACGGCCTGCCGCCGTTCGCCGGCGGCGCGGTGGGCATGTTCGGCTACGACCTGGCGCGGAGCACCGAGCCGAGCATCGGCGAGCCGAATCCCGACGACACCGGGATGCCGCGGCTGGCCGTGATGGTGACCGACCTGCTGCTCGCGTTCGATCACCTCCGCCATGAGGTGACGGTCCTGGCCAACGTCGTGGCGGGAGACCATCGCTCCGGTGCGGGCACCGCCCGCCCCCTCGCGCACGACGACCTGGAACGCGCGTACGAGGATGCCGCCGCCGCGATCGCCGAGGTGCGCGAGCGCCTGCGCGGCCCGGTGCCGCGGCCGGGCTCGGGCCGCCGCGAGCCGCCCGAGTTCACGTCGAACATGGGCGCCGGCGGCTACGCCGAGGCGGTCGAGCGCGCCAAGGAGTACATCCGCGCGGGCGACATCTACCAGGTGGTCCCGAGCCAGCGCTGGAGCGCCGACTGCCCGGTCGACGCGTTCTCGATCTACCGCGGCCTCCGCGCGATCAACCCGAGCCCGTACATGTACTTCCTGGACTTCGAGGACTTCGAGATCGCGGGGGCCTCCCCGGAGACCCTCGTGACCGTGACCGGCCGCAAGGTCATCCAGCGCCCGATCGCCGGCACGCGCCCGCGCGCGGACTCCGTGGAGCAGGACCTCGAGCGGGCGCGCGGCCTCCTTGCCGACCCGAAGGAGCGCGCCGAGCACGTGATGCTCGTGGACCTGGGCCGCAACGACCTCGGGCGCGTGTGCGAGTACGGCTCGGTGCAGGTCGAGGAGCTGATGGCCGTGGAGACCTACTCGCACGTGATGCACATCGTGTCCCAGGTGTCCGGGACGCTGCGGCCAGAGGTGACGCCCATGGACGCGCTGCGGGCGGCGCTACCGGTGGGCACGCTCTCGGGCGCGCCGAAGATCCGCGCGATGCAGATCATCGACGAGCTCGAGTCGGTCGGCCGCGGCCCGTACGGCGGCGGCGTGGGCTACCTGTCGTACACCGGCGACCTCGACACCTGCATCTACATCCGCTCGGCGCTCGTGAAGGACGGCAAGGTTCACGTCCAGGCGGGCGGCGGGATCGTGGCCGACTCCGATCCGGCGTACGAGGTCCGCGAGACCCAGGCGAAGGCGGGCGCCGTGATGGACGCGGTGCGGCTGGCCTGCGAGCAGGGAGACTGGGCGTGAACGTGCTCGTCGTCGACAACTACGACTCGTTCACGTACAACCTCGTCCAGTACCTGGGCGAGCTCGGGGCGGACGTCGACGTGGTGCGGAGCGACCTGCCGGAGCTGCTCGAGCGGAGCCCGGACCGCGTGATCGTCTCGCCGGGCCCGTGCACGCCCGAGGAGGCGGGCCTGTCGAAGGACGCGATCCGCCGCTATGCCGAGGGCGGCGTGCCGGTGCTGGGCGTCTGCCTCGGGCATCAGGCGCTCGCGGCGGCGTACGGCGGCCGCGTCGTCCGCGGCGAGCCGGTGCACGGCAAGACCGCTGAGGTCGAGCACGACGGCAGGACGATCTTCGAGGGTCTCGAATCACCGCTCGTGGTGGGTCGCTACCACTCGCTGATCGTCGATCCGGAGCTCCCCGGCGAGCTCGAGGTGTCGGCGCGCTCGGGCGACGTCATCATGGGCCTCCGCCACCGCGAGCTCCCGCTCGAGGGCGTCCAGTTCCACCCCGAGTCCGTCCTCACGCCGCACGGCAAAGAGCTTCTGAAGAACTTCCTCGCGGATGCCTAACCCCGTCCTCACGGAGGCGATCGACCGCCTCTCGAACCAGGCGGACCTGGGGCCCTCCGAGGCCGCCCGAGTCCTCTCGGAGATCATCGATGGAAACGCGTCAGAGGCCCAGGCCGCGGCTTTCCTCATCGCCCTGCGCACCAAGGGTGAGACGACGGGGGAGATCGCGGGGCTGGCCCAGGTCCTGCGCGAACGCGCGGTCAAGGTCGATGCCGGTGACGATCTCGTTGACACGGCAGGTACCGGTGGCGGAAGACCCACCTTCAACGTCTCCACCACCGCAGCCTTCATCGCCGCGGGTGCAGGCTGCCGTGTCGCAAAGCATGGAAATCGCTCGGCCACGAGTCAGTGTGGTTCCGCTGATGTCCTCGAGGCCTTGGGAGGGCGTATCGATGTGAAGGTGGAGGTTGTCGAGGAGTGCATCCGCGAGATCGGCTTCGGCTTCATGTTCGCGCCGCTCCACCACCCGGCCTTCAAGCACATCGTGCCGGTGCGCAAGGAGCTCGCCGTGCGGACGGTCTTCAACTTCCTCGGCCCGCTCACGAACCCGGCCGGCGCGCGACGCCAGGTGATCGGCGTCTCCGACCCGAGCAAGCTCGAGACGATCGCGGCGGCACTCGGGGAGCTTGGGGCGGAGAGGGCCTTGGTAGTGTCGAGCGCCGATGGCCTGGACGAGTTCTCGGTCTCGGGGGCGACCCGGGTGGTGGAGCTGAAGGACGGCGCGCTATCCACGTACGACGTGACGCCCCGGGACGTCGGCCTCGAGCCCTCGGCCGACGGCGCCGTGGGCGCCGGCACGCCGGGGCAGAACGCCATCGTGCTGCGCGAGGTGCTCGCCGGCAACCCCGGCACGGAGCGCTCGCTCGCGGTGTTGAACGCCGGCGCGGCGATCTACGTGGCGGGGCGGGCGGACGCGCTCGCCGACGGCGTCCGCGCCGCGGAGGAGTCGATCGACTCGGGCGCGGCCGCCGGGGTGCTGGAGCGCTGGGTGGAGGCCACGGCCGCGTGATCCCGCGCCTCGACGAGCTCGTGGTCGCCACGCGCGACGCGGTGGCACGCCGCCAGCGGGAGCGCTCGCTTTCGGACCTCGCGGCCGAGGTCGAGACCGGGCGCGAGGGCCGGCCGTTCGCGGAGGCCCTGTCGCGGCCCGGCACGTCCGTGATCGCGGAGCACAAGCGGCGCTCGCCCTCGGCGGGCACCATCCGCGAGGGAGCGAGCTGCGCCGACCTCGTGGCGGCCTACGAGCGAGGCGGCGCGGCGGCGGTGTCGATCCTCACCGAGGAGGCGCACTTCGGCGGCTCGCTGGCCGACCTGCGCGAGGCGCGCGCCGCGATCGAGCTGCCGATCCTGCGCAAGGACTTCACGATCGACCCGTACCAGCTCTACGAGGCCAAGCTGGCGGGCGCCGATGCCGTGCTGCTCGTGATCGGCTCGCTGGAGCAGCCGGCGCTCGCGTCGCTGTACGCGCAGGCGCAGGAGCTCGACCTCGACGTGATCGTGGAGATCCACGACGACGAGGAGCTGGAGCGCGCGCTCGAGCTCGACTGCGACGTCATCGGGATCAACAACCGCAACCTCGAGGACTTCAGCGTGGACATCCAGCGCACCTTCGACCTGCTCGCGGACGTGCCGGCGGGGAAGGTCGTGGTCTCGGAGTCCGGCATACACCACCGCGGGCAGATCGAGGAGCTGGAGCAGGTGGGGGTGGACGCCGTGCTGATCGGCGAGGCGCTGATGCGCGCCCCCGACCCGGAGCACGCGGTGCGCGAGCTGGCCCGCTCCGACGAACCCACTCAGGCCTGACGCGCGTACTCCCTACCATGGGAGGCCATGTCGACCGCTCCTGAGCTCGAGCCGACCCAGGTAGCCCAGCTCGGCGCGCGGCTCAGAGACAACATCGCTCGGGCGGTGAAGGCACCGTCGGACGTGATCCGTGACGTGCTCGTGGCGCTGTTCGCGGAGGGCCACGTCCTGATCGAGGACTACCCGGGCGTGGGCAAGACGGCCCTGGCGCGGGCGCTCGCGCGCTCGGTCGACGCGGAATACGCGCGCATCCAGTGCACCGCCGACCTGCTGCCCGCCGACGTGGTGGGCACGAACGTCTACAACCAGCGCGAGAACCGCTTCGAGTTCCGCCCCGGGCCGGTGTTCGCGAACGTCGTGCTCGTGGACGAGGTGAACCGCGCCTCGCCGAAGACACAGTCCGGCCTCCTGGAGTGCATGCAGGAGCGCCACGTGACGGTCGACCGCCACACGCACGAGCTGGCGCGTCCGTTCATCGTCGTGGCCACGCAGAACCCGGTGGAGTACGAGGGCACGTACCCGCTGCCGGAGGCGCAGCTCGACCGCTTCATGGTGCGCGTCTCGCTCGGCTACCCGTCGGCGGACCAGGAGAGCCAGATGCTCATGGACCACGCGGAGAGCGACCGCGTGCTCGACCTCGAGACCGTTGCGGACGTGGGCGACGTGCTCGCGGCGCAGACGGCCGCCGGTGCCGTGCACGGCAGCGAGGCCCTTCGCCGCTACGTCGTGTCGATCCTCGACGCCACGCGGGCTGACCCGCGTGTGGACCTCGGCGCCAGCCCGCGCGCCGGGCTGATGCTGTTCCGCGCCGCGAAGGCACTCGCCGCGCTCGACGGCCGCGACCACGCGCTGCCGGACGACGTGCAGAAGATGTCGGCGGCGGTCCTGTCCCACCGGCTGCTGCTGGCGCCCGGCACCGGCTCCGACGAGCGCGACGCGGTGGTACGCGACGCGCTGGAGCGAGTCCCGGCGCTCTGACCCGCTGATGCTCCGGCCCGCACTCACCGCGCTCCTCGGTGTGGCGCTGTGCCTGGCGGGAGGCACGTTCGACACGGCGTCGCTGTACGTCCCGGGCGTGGCGCTGATCGCACTGTCCGCCGGCTCGGTCGCATGGGTCTGGCTGGCGGCGCGCGGCGCCACCGTCACCCGCGTCCCCGGCCCGCACACGGTGGTGGAGGAGGAGCCGTACCCGCTGCGCGTGGAGGTGCGGAGCGGCGTGCTGCCGCCGCCCGGCGGCGAGCTGCTCGAGCCGCTGCTCGGCTGGCCCGTGCCGGTGGGAGGGCGCTGGTCGCGCCGGCTGCGGATCAACGTGAGGTTCTCCCGGCGAGGCCGCAGAATCCTGGAGCCGGACCTGCTCGTGATCCACGATCCGCTGCGGCTGTACTCGCGCGAGCTCGTGGGCGACGGCGGGGAGGAGGTGCTCGTGCTCCCGCGGGTCGAGCCCGTGACGGCGCCCGGCAGCGGCGGCGCGGGCGCGGGCGCGGAGGCCGGGCTGGGCCAGGAGCCCAGCCTGTCCGGGCGGCGGCTCGACGCGTCGGCGGCAGAGCTCGAGATCGACGGCCTGCGCGCTTACCGCGAGGGCGCACCCGCCTCGCGGATCCACTGGCCGTCGGTCGCGCGTCGCGGCGAGATGCTCGAGCGCCGCCTCGTGGCGGAGCTGGACTCCGCCCCGCTGGTCGTGTTGGACCCATCCGCGCCGGCGAGCGAGGACACGCTCGACATGGCCGTGCGCGCCGCCGCCTCGATCTGCCTCTGGCTGGCTCGCAAGGACGGCTGCGCGGTGCTGCTGCCGGGCGACCGGCGCCCGATCGACGTCGGCCACGACCTCGGCGCGTGGCCGGCGGTGCACGCGCGGCTCGCGCTCGTGCAGGAGGGCGCGGCGCCCAGCAGCGGTGTGCTCGGGCCGCGCGGCGGCGCTGTCATCTGGGTGACCGGCGCCGACCTCCGCACGACCCCGCGGGCGCTCGAGCGCCTGCCGGCGGGATCGCGCTACGTCGTCGCGCCGGGCGTGCTGCCCGGGGTGCGCCCCGCGTTCGAGGTGGCCGGCTGCACCGGCTGCCTCGTGGAGCGCGCACGAAGGGTGGCGGCGGCATGAGCGCCACGCTCGGGCGCGCGCCCGCTCCCGCCGGCGGCCCCGCCCCCTCGGTGCTCTCGGCCCGCTCGGCGAGCTCCGTCGCGCGCGATTCGCTGGCGATGCGGCTCGTGGCCTTCGGGGCGCTGGCCGCGTTCGCCACCGGCCACTGGAGCATGCTCGTGGAGGAGGCGCCGTTCGGGCGCACCCTGCTGGTGCTGCTGGTCGCCACGGGCGGCGCCGCGGTGATCGCCCTCCTCGACCGAGCACCGCTTCCGCGTCACGCGATCCACGCGCTCGCCGCTGCCGCCGGCCTTGCGACGCTCCTGATCGGCCTGATGGCCGCGGGCCTGCCGGGCCGGCTGCTGCTGCCCGGGCACTGGGGGGAGTTCGCCGACGGCCTCGACCGCGGCCTCGCGGGCGTCCAGGGCGTGGACTGGCCCTACGCCGGCCCGGACGAGTGGGTGCGGCGCACGATTCTCCTCGGCGCGCCCGCGCTGCTCGCGATCGGGGCGACGCTCGCGTTCTGGCCGACTCGCCGCGGCGCGACGTTCCTGCGCGGCGCGGGGCTCGTGGCACTGCTCCTCCTGTACGGGACCGCGGTCGCGGAGCAGGACCCGGGCCTGCCGGCGCTGCGCGGGCTCGCCCTGCTCCTGCTGGTCGGCGCCTGGCTGTGGCTTCCGAGGCTGCCCGCGCGCGAGGCCGCACTGGCGGCCGCGGTGGTCGCCGGCGTCGGCGTGCTCTCGCTTCCGGTGGCCGCGGCGATCGACGGCGAGCGCGCCTGGTGGGACTACCGCGCCTGGGACTGGTTCGGCGCCGGCGAGGTGGTGACCTTCGACTGGACGCATGAGTACGGCCCACTCGACTGGTCGCGCTCCGGCGCGACGATGCTGAACGTGGAGTCGGACCGCCCCCATTACTGGAAGGCGGAGACGCTCGACGGCTTCGACGGACTGCGCTGGTACCGCACGGGCATCCTCGACGAGGTGCGCTACGGCCAGGAGGTCGCCTTCCTCGGCCCGGCCTTCAACAACACGACCTGGGACCCCAACGAGTTCAACCCCGAGTGGCAGGAGCGCATTCGCTTCACCGTGCGATCGCTCTCCACGAACTTCGTGGTGGGCGCCGGCGTCGTGCGCGACATCGAGGGTGTGACCGCCATCCCGAGCGCGGACGGGACGACGCGGCTCCCGCCCGGCCGCGAGCTCGAGGAGGGCGACTCCTACACGATCACGGCGTACGCGCCAAATCCGAGCAAGGCTCAGATGCGCGGCGTGCGCGAGGGCTTCCCGGACTGGCTCAACCGCTACATGTCCGTCCAGCTGCCGAATCCCGGCGAGTCGGCCACCGAGGGGGTCGCACTGCAGGGCGATGCCGCGCGCGACGCGGCGGCGCTCAGGCGCGAGACGGTGTTCTTCCCGCTGCGCGGCAATCTGGCGCGGCCCGACATCGCCGACAACGCCGACTCGTCCATCCGCAACTCGCCGTACGAGCGGATGTACGAGCAGGCGCAGGCGTTGACGGCGGAGGAGCCCACCGTCTACGACGCCGTCAAGTCCGTCGAGGGATACCTGCAGGAGAACTTCCGCTACGCGGAGCGCGTGCCCACGCGGCCGATCCCGCTGATGGGCTTCATGTACGAGGACGAGCGCGGCTACTGCCAGCAGTTCTCCGGCGCGATGGCGCTGATGCTCCGCATGTCGGGGATACCGGCACGCGTCGCGGCCGGCTTCTCACCGGGTTCGTTCAACCGCGACACGGGCGAGTACCGCGTGCGCGACCTCGATGCGCATTCGTGGGTCGAGGTTTGGTTCACCGGGATCGGGTGGGTCCCGTTCGACCCCACGCCGGCACGCTCGCCGGCCGAGTCGCAGGCGAGCGCGCTGGCCACGAGCGCGGCCGCCGGGGATGCGGGCGAGGCGATCCAGACGCGGCGGGGAGTCGCGGCCTCCGAGCGGGGCACCGACACCGGCGGGCGACTCGGCTCCGACGGCGGCGGTGGCTGGCTGCTACCCGTGCTCCTGTTCCTGGTGGCGGCGCCGCTCGCGTTCCTCGCCGTTGTCGTGGGCAGCCGCATCTACCGCGTGCGCTCGCTCGGGCCGTCGGACGTCGCGGAGGCGCAGCTGTCCGAGTTGCGCCGGGCGCTCCACCGGCTCGGCTGGGACGTGCCGGCGTCGACGACGCTGCTTGCCCTGGAGCGGCGGCTGGGCCGCTTCGCCGGGCCCGCCTCGCAGGCCTACGCGGGCGCGCTGCGCGCGAATCGCTACGACCCGCGCGCTCCCTCCGCTCCGAGCCTGAGCCAGCGCCGCGCGCTGCGCCGTGAGCTCTCGCGCGGGAGCCTCCTCGACAGGCTGCGCGGCCTCGTGGCGATCCCGCCGGGCGCGCCGCGCGCCTGAACACTCGTCCAGGCTCGGGCGCAGATTTACCGGCCTCTTAGACCGGAGGGCTATTTCTTCTGTCATGACCACGAAGAGCCCGGTGTCAAGCGCCCTTGCTGGAGTCCTCGGCGGCCTGATCGTGCTGGTGATCGGCGCGGTCCTGATCGCGACGGACGTGATCGACACTGGGGACACCACGACCGTGGTCCGTGACAGCGCGGTCACGCAGCCGACTGCGGACTCGACCGGCAGCGAAGGTCGCAGCGTCCGTGAGATCTACAGGGACGAGGGGCGCGGCGTCGTATTCATCTCGGCGCAGGGCGTGAGCAGCAGCGGCGAGTCGCCGTTCGGCGTCCCGCAGGAGGGCACGGCGACCGGCTCCGGCTTCGTGATCGACGACGAGGGCAACATCGTCACGAACGCGCACGTGGTCGAGGGCGCGGACAGCGTCACGGTGCGCTTCAAGGAGGACGGCAGGGAGGTCGACGCGGAGGTTCAGGGCGTCGACACGTCCACCGACGTCGCGGTGCTCAAGGTCGACCCCTCGGACGTGGACGGAGACCTCACGCCGCTCCCCCTCGGCGACTCGAGCAGGGTCCAGGTCGGCGACCCGGTCATCGCGATCGGCAACCCGTTCGGCTTCAGCCGCACGGTCACCACGGGCATCGTCTCCGGTCTCCAGCGCGAGATCATCGCCCCGAACGGCTTCACCATCCCGGACGTCATCCAGACCGATGCCTCGATCAACCCCGGGAACTCGGGCGGCCCGCTGCTCGACGCGAACGGCCGCGTGATCGGCATCAACTCGCAGATCGCCACGGGCGGCACCGGCGAGGGCTCCGTCGGCATCGGGTTCGCCGTGCCGGTCAACACCGCGAAGGACCTCCTGCCCGAGCTGAAGGCCGGCGAGACGATCGAGCGCGCCTATCTCGGCGTGCGGATGGGCGACGTGACCGGCCAGCTAGTGGACGAGCTCGACCTGCCGGTGAACTACGGCGCGCTGATCGTGGAGGCGACCGACGGCGGGCCGGCGGACGAAGCCGGGCTGCGCGAGGCGGACCCGGACACCGGCCGCGGCGGCGACGTCATCCTCGCCATCGACGGCAAGCGCATGAACGACTCCGACGACGTGGCCGCCGCGGTGGCGGCGAAGCGGCCCGGTGACGCGATCGAGGTCGAGTACCTGCGCGGGGACGATCGCGAGACGAAGACGGTCGAGCTCACCGAGCGCCCCGCGTCTGCCGATAGCGCGCCGCCGAGCGACGAGGGCGGCGACGAGGACGACGGCGGCGGCCTGCTGCCCTAGTCGCCGCCGTGCGCGAGGTCGCGGGCGTGCCCACGACGGAGCGATGCCGTTCGTCCGCTCTGCGACCATAGGCGGGCCATGACCCGCGTGAAGATCTGTGGCATCACGGCGCTCGAGGACGCCCAGCAGGCGGTCGAGCTCGGCGCGTGGGCGCTCGGGATGATCTTCTGGCCGAACAGTCCGCGGGCGTGCCCCGTGGAGCAGGCCGAGGCGATCGGCGCTCAGCTTCATCGCCGCGTGGAGCTGGCCGGCGTGTTCGTGAACGCCACCCTCGACGAGGTGGCCGCGATGGCCGACCTGTGCCGCTTCTCGCTGCTCCAGCTGCACGGCGACGAGGGTCCCGCGTACTGCCAGGAGGCCGCCCGGCGCACGGGCTGCAAGGTGATCAAGGCCGCTCGCGTCAGCGACGCGGCGCATGTGCAGGCGCTGCGCGCGTTCCACACGGACTTCCACATGCTGGACGCGCGCTCGCCGAAGGCTCCGGGCGGCACCGGCGAGAGCTTCGACTGGGAGCTGGCGCACCATCACCCGGGCACGCCGCCCGTGATCCTGTCCGGCGGGCTGACGCCCGTGAACGTCGGCGGGGCGATCGCGGTGGCCGAGCCGTTCGCCGTCGACACCGCCAGCGGCACCGAGGCCGAGCCGGGAAGCAAGGACCCCGCCAAGGTGACTGCCTTCTTCCGGGCGGTCCAGGCGGCGGACCACGTGGCGGCATGAGCGCTCCGCCGCTCGAGCGGCGCTTCGGCCCCTACGGCGGCCGCTACGTGCCCGAGACGCTGATCCCAGCCCTCGATGAGCTCGAGCGTGAATGGGTAGGGGCGCGCAGCGACCCCGGATTCCTCGAGGAGCTCGACCTCCTGCTGCGCGACTACGTGGGCCGCCCGACGCCGCTCTACAGGGCGCGGCGGCTGTCCGAGGCCGCCGGCGGCGAGATCTGGCTGAAGCGCGAGGACCTCACACACACCGGCTCGCACAAGATCAACAACGCTCTGGGCCAGGCGCTGCTCGCGCGGCGCATGGGCAAGCCGCGCGTGATCGCGGAGACCGGCGCCGGACAGCACGGCGTGGCGGCCGCAACGGCGTGCGCGCTGCTCGGGCTGGAGTGCATCGTCTACATGGGCACCGAGGACATGCGCCGCCAGGAGCCGAACGTCCAGCGGATGCGCCTGCTCGGCGCCGAGGTGCGCGGCGTGGACGCCGGCGCCCGGACGCTGAAGGAGGCCGTCTCGGCGGCGATCCGCGACTGGGTGGCGAACGCTGAGTCAACGCATTACGTGATCGGCTCCTGCGTCGGGCCGGCGCCGTACCCCGCGATGGTGCGCGACCTCCAACGGCGCATCGGCGACGAGGCGCGCGCCCAGCTGCTCGAGCAGGCGGGCCGCCTGCCGGACCGCGCCATTGCGTGCGTGGGCGGGGGCTCGAACGCGATCGGCACCTTCATCCCGTTCGTCGACGACGAGGCGGTCGAGCTGATCGGCGTGGAGGCGGCGGGAGAGGGACTCGCGACGTTGCGCCACTCGGCGCCTCTGACGACCGGCGCGCGAGGGGTGCTGCACGGGGCGTTCTCGGCGGTCTTGCAGGACGAGGAAGGGCAGATCCTGGAGGCGCACTCGGTGTCGGCCGGGCTCGACTATCCGGGCGTCGGTCCCGAGCACGCCTGGCTGCGGGACTCGGGGCGCGTGCGGTACGTGGGCATCGAGGATGGCGAGGCGGTGGCGGCGTTCCACCGCGTCGCCGAGCTCGAGGGGATCCTGCCGGCGCTGGAGTCGTCGCATGCGATCGCGTGGGCCCTTGCGAATCCGTCTGCCGGCCTTTCGCTGATCACCCTGTCCGGGCGCGGGGACAAGGATCTCGCAGAGGTGCTGTCGCTTGAGCATTGAGGGGGCCTTCGCCGACAACGGCAAGCGCGCAGCTCTGATGCCGTACCTGATGGGCGGCTATCCCTCGCTGGAGGATTCTTTGGCCTCCGGGCTCGCCGCGGCGGACGCGGGCGCCGACCTCCTGGAGCTCGGCATTCCTTTCTCCGACCCCCTCGCGGACGGACCGGTCATCCACGCCGCGGGCACCGAAGCTCTCGCCGCGGGCGCCACCCCTCATCGCGTCCTTGGCGTTTGCGAACAGCTTGCATTGAGGGTGCCTGTCGTGTTGATGGTCTATGCCAACGTGGTGCTCAAGGCGGGCGTGGCCAACTTCGCGATGAAGGCGGCCGGGGCGGGGGCGTCGGGGTTGATCGTGCCGGACCTTCCTCACGACGAGGCCGGGGAGCTGCGCGCCGCGTGTGACGCGGAGGGGCTGGCGCTGGTGCCGCTGGTGGCGCCGACGACGACGCCGGAGCGGATCGCCGAGATCGGCGCCGACGCGCGCGGGTTCGTCTACACCGTGTCGCTCACCGGAACCACCGGCGAGCGAGCGGAGCTCCCGCCCGGCCTCACCGAGACCGTGGAGCGCGTGCGCGCCGCGTCGAGCGTGCCCGTCGCGGTGGGCTTCGGCATCTCGACCGCCGACCACGCCCGCGCCGTCGCGGAGATCGCCGACGGCGTGATCGTGGGCTCGCGGGTCGTCCGCGCCGC
>DASSVP010000116.1:0-23147 GCA_035705985.1 Thermoleophilaceae bacterium | reverse complement strand
CGGCCGGCAGCGCGCGGCGTCGCCCATCCGGGTGGCGTCTCGGGCGAGCACCGGCACGAGCAGCGTCGCAAGCGTGGCCGTGAGCGCGGACCGGTACGAGACGCGCCGGAACATCCGCAGGAGCTGGTCGGGGTCGACCGCCGCGGACATCAGACCGAACGCGGTCACGATCACGATCACGCGCAGGCCGTTCAGCACGCCGGCGGCGGTGGCCTCCAGCGTGATGTCGATGCGCCAGCCGAGGACCTCGCCGCCGCGCACGAGCAGCGTGTCCCCCTCGGGGTAGACGAGCGGGTTGATGAGCGCGATCAGGAGCGCGAACGGCAGCGCGAAGCGCAGCGATCGCCCGATCTCGCGGCCGACGCCGGCCACGACTCCCGCGAGCACGATCGCCGCCAGCGCCGCGGAGAGGATCAGCGGGTGCAGGTAGAGCGCGCCGGTCAGGGCGAGCGCCCCGCACAGCGCCGCGCCGGCGCCGGCGCGCGAGGCATGGAGCGCGCTCGGGCGGTCGCGGTAGACCGGGATCAGGCTCATCGCGCCTCCAGCGGGAGCTTCTCCACCTTGTCGCCGGTCGCGGCGACCGCGAAGGCGTCGCGCAGGGTGCGCTCGCCGAGCGCCCGCACGCCCGCGTCGAGGCCCTCCTCGTCGAGCGCGGTAACGATCCAGACGAGCTCCTCCGCGCGCGGCTGGAGCGCGAGCACGAGGCCCACGCGGTCGCCGCGCCGCACGGTCCTCGCCGTGCGGCCGCGCTCGTCGAGCAGCTCGAGCGTGTCTCCGTTGAAGCGCGCGAACACGCCGGTGGCCTCCGGGCCCTCCTCAAGCCCCGCGGCGCCGCGCACGCCTCGCGCGCGCGGCCAGCGCGCCACCACGAGCCGCGTGACCTCCTCGGTGCCCGGCGCGCCGATCGACGCGCCCGACGTAGGCACGCCCTCCCCCTTCAGCTTCGCGCGCGCCGCTGCGCACACCGGCGCATCCGCGTCCTCGCACTCCACGCGCACCGGGCGGCGCTTGCCGCCGAATCCGCTCGCGAATGGCTCGGGATAAGCGCCCACGATCGCGGGCACGCGCATCGCCGCGCTCCAGTCACGGTGGTCCCAGAGGATGTGGTCGCCGGGAAGCACCTCCCACTCGGCGGCGCCCCTGTCGGCTTCCAGGCCGTTCACCCAGAAGAACCAGTCCACCTGGCCGCCCGCGCCCTCGCCCTCCAGGCCGTCGATCGACTGCACGAAGCGGCCCCCGAAGCGCGTCGTCACGTCGAACTCCGAGCGCAGCATCCGCATCACCGTCTGGCCCTCGCGGATGCTGTCGAGCCGCACCTCGCCGAGCTCCGTGCGCCCGAAGTCGCGCGTGACCCGCAGCGTCGCGCCGCCGCCGGCGCGCTCGTCGCCCTCGCCCAGCCCGCAGCCCGCGGCCGGCGCCAGGCCGGCGACCACCAGAGCTGCGAGCAGGGCGCGGGCACGTCTCACGGCACCTCGACCCGCTCCGCGAACGAGCGCACGAGGCCATCCTTGCGCGCCACGACCCGGTGCGTCCCGGGCGGGAGGGCGAGCTCGACGGTCCCGTCCGCGCGAGTGACCCCGGTGACGCCGGAGGCGGTGACGCTCGCGCCCTCGACCGGGACGCCTTCGCCCGCGTCGTCGTAGCCGCGGACGGTGGCGAGGATGCCGCCGCTCACAGCGGTGGCGCGGACCGCGAGCGTCCGCTGGCAGTCGCCGCCGCGCACGCAGTAGAACCAGGTGATTCGCTGCCTTGCGCGGAGGCCGCCGCGACCGAACGGCCCGCCCATGTCGGCCGCGCCCGCGGTGGCCGCGCGGCGACCGACCTTGTAGACCCAGCCCCGCTGGCCCCGGTTCCGGTCGTCACGGATGCCGGTGACGATCAGGCCGGACGCGTCCCGCGGGCGCGACGAGCACGCGCCGAAGTCACGGATCCGCAGTCGCCCGACGCGGCTCCGCGCGAGCCCGGCGAGCGCGGTGGCATCGCCGACCGTGCAGCGCCGCCGGCCCACGGTGACACGTGCCGCCCCAGTCCCGGTCCGCTTCTGCACGGCCTCGCCGTCGCGAAAGACGACGAGCTGCTTGACCGTCGGCGCGACCGCGCTCGCGCCGGGCACGGCCACGGAGCCCGCCGCCACGAGGGCGGCGAGCACCGAGACCGACACCCTGCCGGCCATCGTCACTGTCGCCCGCGGCGGCGCACGACCTCGCAGTTGCGCGAGATCCGGTCGCGCCGCCCGGCGCGCACCAGGTCACGGCCGCTGCCGCAGCGCACCGTGTCCACGTTGCCGCGCCGGACGTTGATCACGTCCGCGCCCCGGCCCGCACGAACCCGGTCGCGCCCCGCCGTGCCGCGGATCGACTCGCCGCGGCGCGTGCCCCAGATCCTGCCGGGCCTGCCGCTGCCGCAGCTCGCGAGGTCGTCGTTCACGCAGACCTTCGTCGGCGCCGACGGAACATTGGGCTCGAGCACCGCACGAAGGGTCATCGTCCCTTCCCCGTCGGGGGTCACGCGCGCCTCGCCACCCGAGTCTGCGACCGCCGGGCCGGCGCCACCGGTGACCACCGCGCCCGCGGCGGGCTGGGCGTTGCCGGCGAAGTCGTACGCCTGCACGTGGACGACGAACTCCGCCCCCGGCACGGCGCGCGTGGGGGCCGTCAGCACGAGCTCGTTGCCCGAGTTGCGCGCGCCGTCGACGAGGTACCAGAGCACGTCGTCGCCCGGCCTGACCGCGTACTGGTCGGCGCCGATCTCCGGCAGCACGTGGTTCACCTTGAACGACCAATAGCTCGTGGTGCCGTTGGCGTTGGAGCCCCCGATTCCGCAGACGAAGAGCCCGAAGGAGAACTCGTCGCTCACGAGGAGCGGGTCGAGCCGGCGGTCGACGGAAGCGCCGTCGGCGAGCACGCCGAGCGCCGTGCTCCCGGGCAGCTGCTTGGTCGAGCCGCTGCCGTTGCAGGACGGCGGCTGATCCGTGGTCTTCAAACGCGTGGAGTCTGTGATGTATCGGTCGGCCGTGAGCGCGCGCCCGTCGGCGCCTTCCACACGGAGGTCGACGGGCACCGCGGCGGCTGCCGAGCCCGTCACAGCCAACAGACAGCCGGCCGTCAGGACGGCAGAGAGAGCAGGTCGCATATGAGGCACACCCTTCCTCGAGGGTCGTATTTGCCGGCCGGAGTCAGGTCTCCTGGCTTCGAGCTCCGCGCCGCGCCTTCCCGGCGAGCCGTCGGCTCACCAGTGGCTACATGCGACGCCTCAGCGCCCGTTCACAGTGGCGGGACCGCGCGGGATTCAAACCCGACTTCCCTGGCCACCGACCGTTGAACGCCGCCGAGGATAACGCCCCGCGTGGGCAGGCGCCAGAACGACCGCTAAAATCGCTCGCCGTCCCACGAGCCGCCATCGTCTAGGGGACTAGGACGCCGCCCTCTCACGGCGGAAACCGGGGTTCGAATCCCCGTGGCGGTACTGCACGAACCCGCTCGGCAAGCGGGTTTCGTCGTTTCAGGGGCGAGCGCACCCGCGCTCCGGGACCTCTTGGGCCGCTAGCCCTACTCCGCGAGGAGCGTCTCCATCCGGCTGAGCGACAACCGGAGGCCTTCGGCGAAGCCCTCTGCCATGGCCTCCATCCCCTCGCGCGAGACGAATGTGGAGCGCACTGTCATCCGGGTGCCGCCGTTCTGCTCCGAGAGTTCCATCGCCATTCCCGTGAGCGCGAGGCCGTCGTTTGGTTGGCCATCTTCGTCAACGTCGGCGTCGCTCAGCTCGAGTGAGCGCGGCGGATCAACTGCTTCGATCCGCCACACGCCCTCGTGCTTGTCGCCGTCGGGACCCGTCATCACGTGTGCCATCTCGGCGCCGGCGCTCAAGTCGTAGGGCTCGAAGGTCGTCAGATACTCCGGCGGTCCCCACCAGCGCCCGAGCTTCTCGGAGTTAGCCCAAAGCTCCCACACCTCTTCGACCGACGCCTCGAAGTCGGCGACGACCGTTAGGGTCAGGTTGTCGAGGTCGGGTTCGACGGTGGTGACGGACATGGAGGCTTCCTTTCGTTGGGTGTTGTCAGTCGGATTCGAGGAGCTCGGACATCCGCTCGACCCGGCCACGCCAGACCTCTTCGAGGTCGTCGAGCGCTCGCCGTGCCTCGGCGAGCGTCTCGGGCGAGGCCTCGACGAGCTGCTCGCGGCCACGCCGGCGCTTCGTGACGAGCCCGGCGCGCTCGAGGACGACGACGTGCTTCTGCACGGCCGCGAACGACATCGGGTACGCGTCGGCGAGTCTCGAGACGGACGATGCGTCCATCCCCGCGCGCCGCAGGATGTCGCGCCGCGTCGAGTCGGCGAGCGCGTGAAAGACGTCGTCGGTCTTGCTCTTCGTTTCTACAACCATTTGGTTGTAGATTACCAGAGCTTACGCGCGGCGGTACTACCGGACCCGGCGAGAGCGCGTGGTACTCCGCCGCATAGGATGGGCACCGATGGCGGTCACCGCCGGCGACGTCTTGAGCTTTCACGACGGAAGTGAGTTCACGGTGGTGAGGAGCGCTGCGGATACGGGTGGTGAGGTGCTCGAGCTGGAGATGTTCTTTCCGCCGACGACGGAGGACGTGCCGCGCCACATACATCCGGAGCAGGCCGAGACCTATGAGGTGATCGAAGGGGCGTTCAAGGTGCTCGTCGGCTCCGAGTGGCGCGAACTGGGACCGGGGCAGTCCGCCACGGTCCCGGCGGGGACGGTGCACGCGTTTCGGATCGTGGGTGACCAGCCCGCTCGGGTTCGCAATCTGCACGCGCCCGCGCTCGACTTCGAGGACTACTTCGCAACCGAGTCGAGGCTGATGAGAGAGGGCAAGATCAAGAGCTATTCGAGCCCGGTCGCGCTCCTGTACTACGCCGGCTTGCTCAGGCGGTACCGGCATTGCATGGTGATGGCGAGCCCTGCGCTCCGGGCAGTGATTGCCGCCCTGTCGCCGATCGGCCGCATGCTGCTGGCTCGTGGCAGGTAGCGGGCCCCGGCAGGAGGGAAGCCGGGGCCCGCTGCTTCAGCCGGATCGGACGGATTAGTCGTTCACCAGCAGGTCCAGCACGCCGGCCACACCGGCCACGTTCACGTTGTCCGCGCCCGCGAGCGTGTTGACGACCAGCCTGTCGGTCGGGTCCGCGTGCCTGATCGAGACCGCCGTGGCAAGGCCGGTCACGTCGGCTCCCGAGCCGTTGCCGGCGACGGTGATGTCGTCGACCCCGTCGGTCCCGTTGACGACCACGCTGTCGAGCTGGCCGTCGGGGGCGTTACCCCCGAGTAGCCCGGCCAGGTCGAGGTTGGTCCGGGTCACGTCGGTGCTCGACAGGTCGTTCACGGTGATGCTGTCCGGCCCGCCGAGGGCGTTGAAGTCGACGATCTCGACATCGTCGGTGCTCATCGTCACGTTCCCCGGCTGGCGGAGGAAGATGAGCCGCCCGCCGTTCGCCGTCATCGTGACGGTCTCGGCGCCCGGCCCCTGTGCTCCGTTGAACAGCATCCTGTCGCTGCCGCTCTGGCCCTCGATCGAGTCGCTGCCCTCGCCCGGGTCCCATTGGAACGTGTCGTCGCCGCGGCCGAGATCGGCCCGGTCGTTCCCGCGGCCGCCGTCGACGAAGTCGTCGCCGTTGCCGCCGCTGAACGTCTCGACGCCCAGGCCACCGCCGAGGGTGTCGTCGCCGTTCCCGCCGGCGATCGTCGCGGGGATGGCGTCGGTGAATGCGCCATTGGCATCGTCGATGCGGACCGAGTCACGGCCGTTGCCCATCCGGATCTGGATGGCGTCCACGTCGCCACGCGCGAACGAGAAATCGGCCGAGCCGTTGTCGCCCGCGTCGACCTGGATGCGAGTCTGATCGCCCGCCTTCAGGCGAAGCGCGACGCTGTTGGGCCGGTCGCCGCCGTCGACGCGGAGAGTGCCGCCGTCAAGCTCGGCCTGGACGCCCCGCTCGCCGCCTCCTTTCGCGCTCGCGGCCGCGGAAGTGAAAAGCGCGGCGATGAGGAGCACGAGAGCGACCAGGAATGATTTGGACTGTGAGGTGATGGTCATCTGTTGCCTCCGGGTTGTGGGTGGGTCTCTATGGGCTAAGACGCCGAAAACCCCAAGTCCTTCCCGGGAGTACTCTCGGCGGCGGCGATGGCTCCGGACCGGACGCTGGATCCCTCCACGCTGGGCGACCACATCGATCGCCTCTTCCGGGCCGCGTGGGCGATGTCCGGGTCCCGCGCCGAGGCCGAGGATCTGGTCCAGGAGACGTTCGCGCGCGTGCTCGCCAAGCCGCGTCGGGTGCGCAACGCGGACGACCTCGGGTATCTCCTCCAGGCGCTGAGGAACACCTTCATCAGCTCGCGCCGCGCCGCCGCGCGACGCCCCGCTCCGGAGACGCTGGCCGATCGGGCCGAGCCGATCGACCCGAGCACGGCAAGCCGGCCGGAGCAAGCGGTCGAGGCACGCGAGGTGTTCGCCGTCATCGCCGGTCTCCCCGAGCAGTTCCGCGACGCGCTCGTCGCGGTCGACGTGGCGGGCCTCAGCTACGGCGAGGCGGCCGAGCTCTTGGGTACCAAGGAGGCCACCATCACGTCCAGGCTGTTCCGGGCGCGTGCGCAGGTCGCCCGCGGGATGGAATCGGCCCCGCAGGGCGTCCATGGAAGTAGAGGCGAACCCAATGCCTGACGAGCACGACATTCCGATGACGGACGAGGAGCTGGCCCGCGCACGCGAGGGCGAGGCGCTGATCGCCGCGGCCGTGTCCGAGACCCATGCCCCGCAGTCCCTGCGTGAGTCGATTCAGCGAGAGCGGGAGCGGGCGGCGGCGCGGGCACGAACGCCGTTCTGGCGCGGCCGGCGGCTGGGCCTGGCGCTCGGCGGCATCGCCGCCGCCCTGCTCGTCGCCGTGATCGCGCTACAGGTGGGCGAGACCTCGACGGAGCCGACGCTGGCACAGGTCACGGCCGCCGCGCGCCTTGACGCCACGAAGCCCGCGCCGCGATCGATCGGCGGCACCCCTCCGAACCTCGACGCCCGCGTGGACAACCTCGTGTTCCCCGACTGGAAGGCCAAGTTCGGCTGGCAGGCGGTCGGCCGCCGCGACGACACGCTCTCGGGCCGTTCCGTAACCACGGTCGTCTACCGCAACCCAGACGGATCGCGGCTCGGCTATGCGGTCGTGTCCGGGGACGAGCTGGACGCCGAGCCCCCGGGCCGCCCCGTCACCCGCGACGGCAAGACCTACCACGTCGCGAGGGCGGACCGCCGAACCGTCGTGACGTGGACGCAGCAGGGCCACACGTGTGTCATCGCGGCGCCGGCAACGGTGCCGAGCACGCGGCTGGTCGACCTGGCCGCCTCCCGGAACGTCTGAGACCATCGCGCAGTGGTTTGCCCCGTCGCGCCCGTGACCACCGTGATGATGGCGGCGCACGACTCCCACGGAACGGTGCGCGAGAGTGTCGAGAGCGTTCTCGCCCAGACCGTTCCCGACCTCGAGCTCATCGTTGTCGACGACCGCTCGTCGCCGCCGATCGGCGAGGCCCTGCGAGAGGTCGCAGACCCCCGGCTGCGCGTCGTTCGCCACCGGGGGAAGCCGGGGCCGGGCGCGGCGCGGAACACGGCGCTGCGTCTCGCGCGAACGCCCTTCGTCTCGCAACTCGACTCGGACGACATCTGGCACCCGGAGTACCTCGAATCGATCCTGCCCCGCTTTGACGACCCGGACGTCGGGCTCGTGTACGCGAACGTCAACATCCGTTTCCATCCAGCGGGGCGCGACATCGCGATCACGGACACCACGCCGCATCCGGTCTACCGCTTTCCGCGGATGTGCGACGCGTGCGAGATCCCCTCCGCCACCCCGACGATGCGCCGCGAGGCCGTCCTGTCTATCGGCGGCTACGCCGAGTGGCTCTTGCATACCGAGGATTACCACCTCTACCTGAAGCTCGCCCGCGCCGGCTGGCGCTTCGACTACGTGCACCGCCCGCTCGCCACCTACAGCTGGCCGACGCGCGAGCGCGGCATGAGCTTCAGACGCGAGGAGGCCGGGCGCGACGCGCTCAAGATGTGGCTCGCCTTCACCCTGCGCCACCCGCTGACGCCGGGCCCGCGGCGGCAGGCGCGCCGGCGGCTCGCCCGGCATCTGCGGCGGCGGCTCGGACTACTCGACGAGCGCTGACGCGTAGGTCAGCAACGACCCGCCAGCGTTCGCTCGACTTCGAGAACGCGCCCGATCCGCTCCAGAAAGCGCTCTTGCGTGTAGGCCTCGATCGACTCGCGGCACGCGCTCGGGTCCGGCGCGAGCCGTTCCAGCGCATCCACGGCACGGCGCACGCCCGCTGCATCGACCGACTCCAGGAAGACGCCGTTCACACCTTCACGCACGTACTCCAGGGCCCCGCCCGCCCGCTGCGCGATCACTGGAGTGCCACAGGCAAACGCCTCCGCCATGACGAGGCCGAACGTCTCGAGTGACGGGCAGATCAGGCCACGCGCGGAGCGGTAGAGCTCGCGCAGCGTCTCATCCTGCGCGAAGCCCACGAAGGTGACATTTGGCGGCGCGACGGCCCGCAGGCGGCCGAGCGCAGGCCCGACTCCCGCCACCACGAGCGGCGCGTCGAGCGTCTCGAAGGCCTCCATCAGCACGTCGAAGCGCTTCTGCGAGGTGAGCCGCGCCACGGCCAGCCAGTGGCGACGCTCTCGTCGCGCCGGAGTGAAGAAGTCGGTCCGCACCGGCGGGTGAATCACCTCGGCGGAGATGCCGTGCTCGCGCTCGAAGTAGTGCGACGAGTAGGTCGAGTTCGCGATGAGCCGGTCGGGTCGGCGCACGAGCCCGGCGTAGCACGCTCGCAACGCCGGCAGCGTGGCGCGCACCACCGGGCGCAGCACCGGTCGCTCATCGGCCAGCGAGTACTGACTCTGACAGTAGATCGTCGGAGGCCCGGAGCTGTAGGCGACGTGGCGCGCGGCTCCGCGCGTGCGGGCGGCGGCGCTCGTACCGCCCTGGGTAACCGAGAGCACGACCTCCGCCCCTGTGGGCGGCGCGAGCGCCATCCTGCCCGCGTACAGCGGCATCAGAAGCGAACGGCGGTGACCCGGCGCTCGGAGCCCCCTGACCCGCTCGGCTCCGTGGGGCGCGCGGCCACGGTAGTGGCGGCTGGCGGGGAAGCGCAGGGCCACGGCGTCCGCTGCCGGATAACGGTGAAGCAGCGATTCGAACACACGCTCCTGGCCGCCGAAGGTCTCGGCCTGATCGCCCACGATCAGCAGGCCTGCGCCATCCCAGCTCATGGGCCGAGGAGTCTATGCACCGTGATAGCGTCGCCGCGCGTGCGAGTGCTCTATGTGGCCCCGCGGCATGTGTTTCCGCCGCGGCGGGGAAGTACGGTCCGCATCGCCTCGCTTGGACGCGAGCTGAGCCGCCGTCACGAGGTTCGGCACCTGACGACCGGCGCCGAGCGGCCGCGGCGACGCCGCGGAGTGATCGAGCATGCCGTGAGCTCCTCGCAGTCGGAGCTGCGACGCATCCACCCACTCAGCGCGCTGATCATGTCCGCCAGCAGCCGCTCCTGGCATGGCGCTCCGGTCCTGGGAGGACTGGGAATGCGAGCGGCGGAGCCGGCCGTGCACGCAGAGCGCTTCAGGCGGGCAGACGTGGTCATGGTGGAGTTCCCCTGGCAGTTCCGAGTCTCCCGTCGGCTCACGCCGGCGAGCACGCCGTGTGTCTACTCCTCGGCGAACGTGGAGACCGACAAGTTCCGCTCCTGGGCCGAGGCGGTGGAGGTTTCACCAGCCCGTGCCTCACCGTGGCTGCGATACATCGAGCGGGCGGAGCGTCACGCCGTCACGCGCGCAGACCTGGTGACGACCGTGTGCGACCTCGATCGCGATGCCTTCATCGATCGCTTCGGGGCGGATCCCGCTCGGACGATCGTCGTCCCGAACGGCGTGGACACCCGCCGCTTTCGGCCCACGGGGGCCGAGGGGCGCGCGGCGATGCGGCAAGAGCTGGGGCTCCCGGACCGCCCGGTCGTGCTCTACCACGGCTCGAACATGCCCGCGAACCGGGCCGGCCTCCAGTGGGTTCGCCGACTCGCGGCGGCGAACGGGGGATTCACGTACCTGGTAGCCGGGGGCGTCGCCCCGCCGGAGCGCTCGGACCGGTTTGTCGCCGTCGGCAGCGTGCCCGACATGCGGCCCTATCTCGCGGCTGCCGACCTCGCGATCTGCCCGATCGCGCACGGTGGCGGGACGAAGCTCAAGCTGCTCGAGTACATGGCGGCGGGCCTGCCCACGGTCGCATTCGAGGAAGGGATCAGGGGAACCGGCGTTCTGCCCGGCCGGCATGTGATCCTGGCCCCGCATGACGAGCGGTGTCTGCTTGACGCGCTCGAGACGCTCGCGGATAACCCGGACCTGGCCGCGCGCATCCGGGCCGCGGCGCGCGACCTGACCGAGCGCTGCTACGACTGGCGCGGGATCGCGGCCGTCCTGGAGGGGGCGCTCCTCGGTCTCACCCGTCGGCGCTGAGGTCCACCGACCACACCACCTCCCACGGGAGCACGCCCGGGTGCTCCAGCAGGCCGATCGCGCCCTGGTTCAGCAGCTCGAACTGAGTGCGGTAGCGCTTCATCGCCTCGAGCTTCGCGGACATCTGCCCGTCGTCCAGCCGATGTGCATGCGGTTCCGCTGCCGCTGAGAGAAGCGGCACCTTCCCGAGCCACTCGTGCCAGTCGAACGCCGCCGGTTCGCCGGGGCTGCGGGGGCCGGCCGTGACCCAGCTCGGCCAGCCGAAGCGGACGGCGTAGGGGAGCTCGGCGTAGAGCCGGAGCGGAACTCCGGCTCCGCCCGCGAGATCGACGGCGGCCTCGCGCACCAGAAGGTGGTCCTCATGGCCGCCGATGCCGGCCGGGGCGTACAGCGCCGACGCCGCCGGCACCGCCCGCGCAACGGCGGCGGCTAGCTCCTGCGGACTGGGCCCGCCGTCCCGATAATGCCGGTCGAGGAACGGCAGATACAGGGCCGGGCAGTCCGCCAGCGCCAGGGCGGCCCGGTCCTCCTCGAGCCGCGCCTCCATGTGCGAGCGCCGGTCGACGGCTCCGGCAAGCCGATCCCAGCGCGGCGGCGGTCCCGGCGAGGGCACACCTGCGAACACGTTCACCACGAGCGCGTCGCCGCCGCCGGCGATGACGCGCCAGGCACTCAGGACCGCGTCGTCCAGATGTGGGGACAACACGAGGATGGGGGCGCTGTCGGCGCGTTCCAACGACGCGGTTTATAGGCGAAGTACGCTCCGCTCGCGATGGCGGCGCAGGCAGAGCTGCTCGAGACGGTCGCGGCGCTCGCGCCGCATCGCGACGGGTGGGACGCCCTGGCGGTTGCGAGCGGGCGTCCCTACTGCGCGCCGGGGTGGATGCTGAGCTGGCTCCGCGAGGTCGCGCCGCCGGGTGCCCTGCTCCGGGCGTGCGTGGCCCACGACGGCCGGGAGCTCGTCGGAATTGCGCCCTTCTGGACTCTGCCCGAGGACGGCGGCGGCCGCTACGGGCTGCTCGGGGAGCGGACCTCTTCGCCGGTCGAGCCGCTGTGTGCCGCCGGGCGCGAACCTGAGCTCGCGGCGCTGTTCGGTGAGCTGCTGGCGGAGGCGACGCCCAGGCCGCGCGAGATCGAGCTGAAGGGCGTGCCGAGCGACTCGGCCTGGCCGGCGCTGCTCGCGGAGCGCCTGTCCGGGAACTCGGGCTCGGTTCAGCGCACGCGCTTCGAGCCGCTGCCGAGGGTCGGGCTCAGGCACTCGAGCATGGAGGGCTGGCTGGCGACGAGGAGCCGGAACTTCCGCCAGCAGCTCCGCCAGGGCCGTCGACGGCTCGAGGAGGCGGGGGCGACGTTCCGCGCGTCCCGTCAGGGCGACTTCGACCGGGATCTGGCATCGCTCGCGCGCCTCCACCACGCCCGCTGGCGGCCACGTGGGGGCTCACGCGCCATGGACGAGCGCGTCGAGGCGATGCTGCGGCGAGCGGCGCGAGATCTCGGTGAGGAGCGCGTGCGACTGCTGGCGATCGACGTGGACGGCGTGACGATCAGCGCGCATCTGTTCGTGCGCGCCGGACCGGTCCGCGGGTACTGGCTCGGCGGCTTCGACGACTCGTGGGCGGCGTGCCGGCCCTCTCTACAGGTGCTGGCGACGGCCGTCGAGGAAGGGATCGCGGCCGGCGAGGAGTGGCTCGAGCTCGGCCCGGGAGGTCAGGAATACAAGTACCGGCTCGCCGACTCGGAGACCGGTTTGGACTGGGTCAAGCTCGCCGGAGTGCCCGCCTGACCCGATCGAGCTCGCGGCTCGCGCGCACTCGCAGCTGGCGGCGCGGGCCGGGCGTGAGTGGATGACGGAGGGCGAAGGAGCCGAACATGGCGTGCTCCCACAGCTCGTGGCGGCGAAGGTCGTAGCTCATGCCTCGGGAGGCCTCGGGCCAGCGGTAGCGGGCGAGCCGCTCGTGCACGTAGGCGAAGCGCCACCCCGCATGCGCAAGCTTGAGGTACAGGTGGTAGTCCTCGCACTGACGCAGCCACCAGGCGTAGCCGCCGACATCCCGGGCGGCGCCCGTCCGCATGGTGGCGGTGGGGCTGGGCACCGGGTTGTGCTCGGCGATCTTCGGGAAGTCGTGGATCGGATGCACCGCCGGGTCGCCGATGTAGTCCTCGAGACCACCGGGATGCCCGACGATGGTGCAGTTCGAATAGGCGAGCCCCACCGCGGGATCATCGAAGCAGGGAAGCACTCGCTCGAGATACTCGGGCTCCCATGAGTCATCCGCGTCGAGCTGGGAGACGAGTGGCGCGCGCGCGGCTCGCAGGGCCGTGTTGCGGGCGGCGGACAGCCCGCGGTTGCGCACGTGCCGCAGGATCCGGAGCCGCGGATCGCGCAGATCGCCGAGCACGTCGGCCACCGGCACATCCGAGCCGTCGTCGACCACCACGAGCTCGAGGTCGCCGAGCGTTTGGCTCAGCACCGAGTCGACGGCCTCACGGAGCGTCACCTCGGCCTGGTACGACGGCATCAGCACCGTCGTCCGCGGGGAACCGAACGGAGGTACCGGCAGCCGCGCGTCCCTCACGGCGCGCCTCCGAAAGCCGGGCGAGTCCAGGCGCAGGCGCAGGTCAGGAGACCGCTCGGCCGCGCGGTCGAGCCGCTCGGCGACAATGTCCGCCAGGGCCACACTCGCCCCATTCGCCCGGAGCGATGCCTCCACCTCCCGGAACTCCTCGATGGGCTGGCGACCGCCGATGCGGACGGACGCGAGAGCCTCGCGATCGATCTCGACCGGAAAGCCGGTCGCGCGGTCGAGCTTGCCGGTCGCCTCGAGCGCCAGCATGGTCAAGAGGCACTTCGAGCAGCGGCCGCAGTTGTCCGCGCGGTCCTCGTAGTAGCAGACCTTCAGCCACGGCAACAGATCGTGACGGTTGCGGGCAAGCCAGGCCACCTTCGCGGGGCGCGTCAGGGGAACGTCGTGCTCCACATCGACCTCGGAGGTCGAGAACAGCGGGTCGAGCAGCGGGCTCGTCCCGCAGGGGCCGATCGTCCGAGGCCCGTCGCTCGATGGGATCACGACGCGTCCGAGGCCGCCGGAGAGCGAGGTGCCGAGGAAGGCGAGCCCCGCACCCACCATGTCCTCCCAGTCGCGTAGGAGCGGGTCGGTCAGCGCCCGGATGTTGCTGTCCATCAACGCCAGCGGAAGGCCGAGTCGGCAGGCGGCCTCGGTCGCAAGCCGCACCTCCTCCGCGCGGACCGACGCGCTGTGAATCGGCTCGAGGCGATCGCAGAACAGCAGGTGCGTGATCTCCGGCCGTCCGCCACGCGGGGCCGCGGCAGAGTAGAGCGAGTCCACTCCCCGAGACAGGAAGCACCCGACCCCGGGTGCTCGCTCAGCCGGCGCGAGGACCCCGGCGGTGCGTACCCGGCTGCGGAACAGTCGGCGATCCCAACGCACGTACAGGTCCACCACGCGCGGGATGCGCTCGCGCAGCGGACCCGACACCGGCGCTCGTACCTCGATGTCCTCGCCGAGCCGCATCGCAGGAAGCACAGCCGCGCAGAGGAACGGCGATGCGTCGGGGCGACCGGGCGCGAGCTCCCGCGGCGCACCCACCGAGAGGCGGAACTCGGCGTCCCGCCAGGCCAGGCGAGCCGAGGTCACGGTCAGCGAGCCCTGTTGCTCGACCTCGAGACTGTCGATGATCATCGTCGGCGGAGTATCCACGTGGCGGTACTTGACACCGTCCGGACCGGGGCTGTCAGATGGCGCGTCGCGCCGGCAGGCGCGCTGACCGTCAGCGCTGCCGCAGGATCCAGGGCGTCAGTCGGTCCAGCAGTGCGAACAGGCCCAGCAGCGGGAGCGCGCTCACGCGCAGCGCCCTGGCGACCGCCTCACCCCGGCGCCTGCGCGCCACGCGCGGGCCGATGCCCGTAAGGAACGTCGCGAGGCCCGAGAACGGGCGACCGAAGATCGCGACCTCGCGGACTTGGCCGTCCGCGTTCAGCCGGAACCGGTCGGCGCCCGCCACGTAGCGGCCCTCGATCCGGCCCTCCCAGAAGAACGCGTGCGTGTCGCCGCTCTCGAACTCGTCCACGACCCGAATCTCCTCGAACGACTCGATCACGCTCCGGTACGTGTCGGCGACGACTGCGCGACCCTCAAAGGGCGCCGCGGTCACCGCCGAATGGAGCACGACGTCGGGCGCGAGCGTGGCGATCAGCGCGTCTGCCTCACGCGCCGCGAGGGCTGATGTGAACGGATGGCTCATCCCCGCAGGGTCACACAAAGAACTTCGCGTGGAGCTGCTCGATCGTGCCCTGCGTGCGCTGGGTGGCCTGGCCGATGATCGCGGCGAGCGCCTTCTGGTCGAGTGTCGACTCCATCGTGCCGCCGCTCGGCAGCCAGTAGAGCTCGCGCGCGCCGAAGGCGAGCCGGTCCTCGTCCGTGGCGAGCGCCAGCGCCTGCCTCTGCTTGGCGGCGCTCGGCTTCGACCGGAGCAGGAGCACCTGGAGCTTGCCCTTGGAGGCGTCGAGCTCGCGCGCGGGAAACGGGTGGTGAGCCGCCATCCTCTTCAGCTCGCTCGACGTGCGAAGGAAGATCGCCATGTCGTGGCCAAGCGCCTTCTCGAGGTGGCTCTCCAGCTTCTTCGTCATGTCGCGCGGCGCCTCGAACGCGACGTTGCCGCTGGTCCGGAACGTTGCGACCTCCTCCGCCCCGGCCTCCTCGAACAGCGCCTTCAGCTGGGCGCCCGTCACGCGGCGGTTGCGGCCGAGATTGACCGCGCGAAGGAAGGCCGCGTACCTCATGCCACCAGGGTCTCGAAGAGGTGGTCGAGCGTCGCCTTCGGGTCGGCGGTCATCCCCGTGTGGACCTCCGACGGCTGGATCACCGTCGAGGACGGCGCGGTGACCCACCCGAACCGGTCCGAGGCCGGCAGTGCCGCGAGCGCGCCGCCGTCGCCGTCACCGGCCACCACCACCTCGAGCGCGGCCAGCCGCTCGCGGATCGGTCCTGGATCGCAGTCCGAGTCGAGGGCGGCGAGGCGCCCCTCGTCGAGCTCGGCGCGCATCCCCAGGAAAGCGTGCTGGCGCGAGAACACGACGACCCCCACGTTGATCGCCTCGCCCCGCTCGACGCGCGGGACCACGCGCAGCACCGCGTAGCTGAACACCGCATCAGACACGCGCCAGCTCCTCCACGAACGGGCGCGGCGGCGCGAGCCGCCCGCGCAGGAACGCGGCGAGGTCGGCGCGGCGCGCGTCCGGATCGGGGCCGAGCCAGACCGGGGGCACGAGCGCGACGGCGCCGTCCACCGCGGCGAGCGCGTCGTCGGCGAGGCGCTCGTCCGCGTCCGCGAGCGAGCCTGCGACGGGCAGCAGTGCGTGCTCGGCCAGCATCGGCGCATCGTCCCGCGCCGTCTGCGCGAGCGGTCGGCCGCCGTGCTGGCGGAAGAACGCTGCGCCGTGGTCGATCAGCCAGAGGCGGCCGTGCCAGACGAGCAGGTTCGGATTGCGATGCGTGCGGTCGACATTGGTCACGAGCGCGTCGAACCAGACCACATCGGCAGCGAGCTCGGCGCCGACGGCGGGGTCCGCCGGCAGCGCGACCGGCAGTGCGCCGGGAAGGAAGTCCATGCCAAGGTTCGCCCCCGGGCTGCCCAGGATCAGGTCCTGGATCTCGGGATCCGGCTCCGCCACGCCGAGCGCGGGCGCCAGGTCCACAACCACGAGCTCCGGCACGGGGAGCCCGATCGCCCGCGCCAGCTCGCCCGCGACGACCTCGGCGACGAGCGCCGCCTCCCCCTGTCCCGCCGCGCGGAACTTCGTCACGTACAGGCCCTCGTCGTCGGCCTCGATCAGGCCCGGCAGCGAGCCGCCCTCGCGCAGCGGCGCCACGTAGCGAGTGGCCGTGACCTGCCGGAGCTCCGTTGGCACGGGCGACAGGTTCGCAGGCAACGGGACTTTCACGCCCGCTTCACGGGAGGGTTACAGGCGACGCCTATGCCCGCGCCGACACTTCCTGCCATGGAGAACACGGCGAGGCTGGTGTTCATGGCGGCGGTCACCTCGTACCTGCTCGGACGCGTCCTCGCGGGCGACGCGACCCACCCGGAGACCGCCGTCTACGCCCTCACGGCGGCCTTCGGCCTGGAGTTCATCGCCGCCTCCTGGCGGTCGCTATGGGCGCCGAGTTAGGGCACCCGAAGTTTCGCTTTCAACCGACGGGCAGGTGCGCTACATTCGAACCGTGGATGCGCGTCGTACCGAAGTGCTGAAGGCCTCGCCGCGGATGTTCGAGTCGGATCTGCTGGACCGGCTCTCACGCGTGCACCCGATGGTGCCGCTCGTGATCTTCGTCCCCGCGATCGTCGCCCTGTTCGTTGCCGGCGCGCGCGGCGAGCCCACCACGATCCAGGTGGTCGGACTCGTGCTCGCGGGCTACGTCTTCTGGACGCTGTTCGAGTACTGGCTCCACCGGCTCGTCTTCCACTTCGAGCCCGAGGAGGGCATCGGCGCGCGGCTCCACTGGATCATCCACGGCGTGCATCACGACCACCCGAACGACCCGCTTCGGCTGGTCATGCCGCCGTCCGTGAGCATCCCGCTGGCGCTCGCGCTGTGGGGCGCCTTCGTCCTCGTGCTCGGCACCCCGTGGGCACATGTGTTCACCGCGGGCTTCCTGGCCGGCTACCTGCTCTACGACATGACGCACTACCACGTACACCATCACCGGCCGCGCACGCGGCTCGGCAAGCTGGTGCGCGAGCTGCACATGCGCCATCACTTCCAGGACGACACGAAGGGCTTCGGCGTCAGCGCCCCGTTCTGGGACTACGTGTTCGGCACGCCGCAGCGGCGTCCGACCCGCTAGCGCTCCGGCCGCGAGCGGCTGAATCGCCGCAGGCGCAGGGCGTTGGCGACCACGGAGACGCTCGAGAGCGCCATCGCCGCGCTCGCGATCACCGGGTTCAGCAGGCCCGCTGCGGCGAGTGGGATCGCGGCAACGTTGTAGCCGAACGCCCAGCCGAGGTTCTGCTTGATCGTGCGGAGCGTTGCGCGGCTGAGGCGGATCGCGTCCGCGGCCGCGCGGAGGTCACCGGTCACGAGCGTGAGGTCGGACGCCTCGATCGCGATGTCGGTGCCGGTGCCGATCGCGAGGCCGAGGTCCGCCTGGGCGAGCGCCGGCGCATCGTTCACGCCGTCGCCGGCCATCGCGACCACACGGCCCTCTGACTGGAGCCGCCTCACGACCTCGGCCTTGTCGGCGGGCAGCACCTCGGCGATCACCTCGTCGATGCGGACCTCGGCCGCCACCGCACGGGCGGTCGTCTCGTTGTCGCCCGTCAGGAGCACCGGCCGGAGACCCAGCTCCTCGAGAGAGGCGATCGCCTCGGCCGAGGTGGGCTTCACCGTGTCGGCGACCGCGAACACGGCGCGCGCCGCCCGGTCCCAGGCGGCCACGACGGCGGTCTGGCCGCGCGACTCGGCCGCCTGACGCGCGGTCTCGAGCGCGGCGGGCAGCTCGTAGCCCCACTCCGCGATCAGCGCCGGGCGGCCTACGACCACGTCGGTGCCGTCCACCGTGCCCTCGACGCCGAGCCCTTCGCGGTTCGCGAACGCCTCCACCGCGGGGAGCCCGCCGAGCTCCGTTTCGGCGGCCCTCGCGATCGCGCCCGCGACGGGATGCTCGGAGGCGTTCTCGAGCGCGCCGGTCAGGCGGAGCGCGTCCTCGCGGGTGACGCCGTCCGTTGTGGCCACGTGGACGAGGCTCATCCGGCCGGTGGTGACCGTGCCGGTCTTGTCGAGGACGACGGTGTCGACCGTGCGCGTGGACTCGAGCACCTCCGGCCCCTTGATCAGCAGGCCGAGCTGGGCCCCGCGGCCGGTGCCGACCATCAGCGCGGTCGGCGTGGCGAGCCCAAGGGCGCACGGGCAGGCGATGATCAGGACCGCGACCGCGGCGGTGAAGGCGAACGTCGAGCTCTCGCCGATCGCGAGCCAGAACCCGAGGGTGAGCACCGCCAGCCCGATCACGATCGGCACGAAGACGCCGGACACGCGGTCGGCGAGCCTCTGTACCGGCGCCTTGCCGGTCTGCGCGTCGTTCACGAGGCGCGCGATCTGGGCGAGCGCCGTGTCGGCGCCGACCTTCGTCGCGCGCATGACGAGCCGCCCGCCGGCGTTCACGCTCGCGCCGGCGATCTCGGAGCCCGGGGCCACCTCCACCGGCACGGACTCGCCGGTGAGCATGCTCATGTCCACGGCCGAGGAGCCCTCCTCGACGACGCCGTCCGTCGCGACTTTCTCGCCCGGGCGCACCACGAAGCGGTCGCCTACCGCGAGCTGCTCGACCGGCACGCGCCGCTCGGCGCCGCCTGCGTCCAGCACGGCGACGTCCTTCGCGCCGAGCTCGAGCAGCGCCCGCAGCGCGGCGCCGGCGCGCCGCTTCGCACGCGCCTCGAAGTAGCGGCCGGCGAGGACCAATGTTGTGATCACCGAGGCGACCTCGAGGTACATCTCGTCCGTGCTCTCGCCCGCGACGAGCGCGTAGAGCGACCACAGCCAGGCCGTGAGGACGCCGATCGAGATCAGCGTGTCCATCGTCGCGTTCCCGTGCCTCAAATTGGCCCAGGTGGCCTCGTGGAACGGCCACGCGCCCCAGAGCACGACGGGGGTGGCCAGGCCGATCGCGAACCACTCCCAGTTGTCGAATTGGAGCGGCGGGATCATCGACATCAGCAGGACCGGAGCCGAGAGGGCCGCGGAGACGAGGAGCCGGCGTCGCAGCGGGGCCGTCGCGTCTGGCTCGTCCACCTCCGCCCGCTGACCCGGCTCGGTTGGCGGCAACGCCGCGCCGTAGCCGGCCGATTCCACGGCGCCGAGGAGCTCCTCGGGCGCAACCGTCCCGGAGTCGTATTCCACACGCGCGCTCTCCGTGGCGAAGTTCACGGTGGCGGACACGCCCTCGAGCTCGTTGAGGTTGCGCTCGATGCGGTTCGCGCACGACGCGCAGGTCATGCCCTCGATCGGAAGGTCGATCTGTTCGCGCAGCGCACTCATCCGCCTGGATCGTACCATACCCCTCGGGGGTATATGTGCTAGGCTGCCGGCATGGCTACCGCAACGGCCCCGGAAATGCGCGGCTACACCGCGACCAAGGACGACCTCCTCAAGCGGCTGCGCCGCATCGAGGGTCAGGTGGGCGGGATCCAGCGAATGGTCGGGGACGACCGCTACTGCATCGACGTGCTCACGCAGATCTCCGCCGTGCAGGCGGCGCTCGACAAGGTCGCGCTCGGGCTGCTCGACGACCACGCGCGCCACTGCGTGGTCGGCGGGCCGGACACGAAGAAGGACGAGCGCACCGAAGAGCTGATGGCGGCCGTCGGCCGCCTGATGCGCCGCGGCTAGCACGCACCACGCCGCAACCTCCCAGGTCCGGCTGGCCGCCTACTCCGACGAGTCACGGATCGCGCGTCGATCCGCCTCGGCCCCACAAGCTCGTGGTGGGCACCCACGACGCGGCCGGCAACCTGGGCTGCTTCGGGACCGCGTTCCGCGTCTGGCCCCGCGGCTAGCTAGCTCTTCGGTCCGATGAAGCGGTCCAGCAGCGCGACGTCCGCCTTCCTCGAAACATAGGTCGTGTACCGGCCGGAGACCGTCCAGTGCACGCCCATGAAGTCGCACGTCTCGCGGAAGATCTCCCGAATGTCGGCCGAGCGGTTGTCGAAGCAGTAGCGCGGGTGCGACCAGCCGCCGCGCCCGGAGTTCTGGAACCGGCATCCGTCCGAGTGGATCAGCCCGCGCAGCAGGAGGGTGGGCCAGCGGGCGATGTGCTCGCGCTGCCAGCCGACCAGCTCTATGGGGCGCTCGTGCTTCCGGCCGGGCCCGTGCTGCGGGAACAGGCAAGGCCAGCTCTTCGAGTACGCGTACACCTCGTGCCAGCCGCCGTTCAGCACGCGCCCGATCCGGTTCCTCGGCATGACCGCGTGTATCGCGCGCTCCGTCTCCGCCGCGATATCCGGATAGCGCGCGTCGAGTGCGATCCTCAGCTTGAAGACATCGCGGCGGTGAGCCGACAGGCATCCGTCCCCGAGGTACATCCCAAGGAGGTACACGTACGACGGCGGGAGCTCAGCGAGCTCGTGGACGGCCCCACACCGGGGGCACGCGTTGACGGCCGCCTCCCGGCCCCTCGGGACGCGGCCTGCCAGCCAGTCGCGGACCGTTGAGCGAGGAAGCCCCAGGCGCCGCGCGATCTCGGTCGCCGACAGGCCGTCGCCGGCGAGATCACGGGACAGCGTGACGACGTCGGCTGGATGGGTTATGGCGAACATATGTTCGCCATAACCTCGGACGGAATGCGGCTGAGAGGAGTCGAACCTCCACGCCCCTTTCGGAGCACAGGCACCTGAAGCCTGGGCGTCTACCAGTTCCGCCACAGCCGCGAGCGAGCTGAAACTCTAGCGTGGCTCGGAGGCCGCGACGTGGAGCTCCGCCACCAGCGCCGAGTGGTCCGAGAGCTTGTCCTCGCGGCGCCAGTCGTGGCGGTAGGCGCAGGCGGTTACCTCGATCTCGGGGGAGACGATCAGGTGGTCCAGGCGGTAGCCGCCGCCCGTGCGGGGCCATTCCCAGCTCGGTTCCTTCGAGTCGAATCCGTTCAGCTCGCGGAAGGCGTCGCGGAAGCCGTCGGGCTCGAGGCCGCGGATCAGCGCCGACTCGGCGAGGTCCCAGCGCTCGCCGCGCTCCGCGCGCAGCCGGCCGTTGCGTTCGCGCGCGAACGTCCACACGGTTCCGTCCGGGGTGCTCGCGGCGCGGCGTATTCAGGTCGCCCAGCACGATCCGCGGGCCGGAGCCGGCGCGCACATGCCTGTGGACCGCCTCGTGCGTCAGCACCTTCACGAGCCCCGGCTTCGGGCTGATCGGCGAGTGCACGTTCACCACCTCGATCGCGCCCGCGCGAGCAGCGAGCACGCGCTCAGGCCAGGGCACGTCCTCGACCGCGACTACGTCGACCGGCTCCCGAGCCCCCGTCAGGACTCCCAGCGACCGACTCCCCTCGCGCCGGGCCGGCATCGGGGCGACGGCCGAAACCAGAGCCGCCTCCGCCAGCCGCTCCGTCCACGGCCCCGCCGTCGCGGGCGTCACCTCCTGGAGGCAGACGAGGTCCGGCTCCAGCGACAGCACGCGCTCGGCCTGCTCGGCCAGCCGGGTCTTCCGCCCGGCCACGTTCCACGAGACGAGGAGCATGCATAGAGTCCTACCCGAGCGACCAAGGAGAGATTGAGATGCCGTACGAGGTTCCGCCCCTCCCCTACGACTACAACGCCCTCGAGCCTCATATCGACGAGGCGACGATGCGCGTCCACCACGACAAGCACCATCAGGCGTACGTCGACAAGGTGAACGCCGCTCTCGAGGGCACCGAGTGGGCCGACAAGCCGATCGAGGACGTGATCGCGAACCTCTCGCAGATCCCCGACGACAAGCGCACGGCGGTCCGCAACAACGGCGGCGGCCACTACAACCACTCGCTCTTCTGGGAGTGGATGTCACCCGACGGCGGCGGCGAGCCCAGCGGCGACCTGGCCTCGGCGATCGAGTCCTCCTTCGGCTCCTTCAGCGACTTCCAGGGCAAGTTCAAGGACGCGGGCGTGAACCAGTTCGGCTCGGGCTGGTCGTGGCTCGTGCACGACGGCTCCGGCCTCGCGGTCGTGTCGACGGCCAACCAGGACAACCCGCTCAGCGACGGCAAGACGCCGCTGCTCGGCGTCGACGTCTGGGAACACTCCTACTACCTCAAGTACCAGAACCAGCGGCCCGCCTACATCGACGCGTGGTGGAACGTCGTGCACTGGGACAAGGTCGAGGAGCGCTTCTCCTCAGCCGGCGGCTAGGGGCGCAGGCCCGCCGCCACATCGCGGGCTTCTTCGCGGCGCGCAGGATCTCCTCGAGGTCCTCGCGCCGCGGATCGCGGCCGGCGTGTCCTCCAGGACGAAGGCGGCGAAGTTCATTTGCGTGAGCCTATGCTGAGAGGGTGACCGATTGGGTTGGACACGCCAAGAGCGAGCTGGAGCGCGAGGGCTACCGGCTGAGCGCGCCGCGCTCGGCGGTCGTCAGGACGCTCGCCGACCTCGGCTGCAGCGTGACCGCCAAGGAGATCGCCGACACGCTCCACGATCAGGGCCAGGAGGTGGGCGTCGCGAGCATCTACAGGACGCTCGAGCTGCTCGACAAGCTCCGTCTCACGAGGCGCGTGGACGCGGCGGAGGGCGTGGCGCGCTACGAGCCCATCGAGCCGAACGGCCACCATCACCACCACATCGTCTGCGACACGTGCGGCGAGGTGGCGGCCTTCGAGGACTCGGGCCTCGAGCGCGCGATCGAGCGGCTCGCCGGCCGCGTGGACTTCTCGATCGACGCGCACGACGTGACGCTGCGCGGCGAGTGCCCGAACTGCCGCGGCTAGAGCACGCAGTCCACGCGCCCGCCTGACATCCCGCGCACGAGCGCGCGCGCGTCCGCCGCGAGCGCGCGCGTGTACGTGTCGCCCGCACTGCCCTCGTCGCCGAGCGAGTCCGCGAAGAGTGGGGAGCCGATCCTGACGCCGGCCTCCCG
>DASSVP010000115.1:0-2120 GCA_035705985.1 Thermoleophilaceae bacterium | reverse complement strand
CCGACCGGGGCGGCCGCACCGGCGGAGAGGCAGCCGGGCGACGCGCCGGCGCCACAGCCCGCGGAGACGGGGGACGCCCCCGCCGCGAGTGGCGGCGGGGGCGGGTCCGGGGCGGGCGAGTTCGCGCCGTAGCGAGCGCCGCCCCCGCCCGTGGCGGCGAGTCCGTCCTTAGTTGCCCGTGTAGAGCAGGTGGTTGTTGGTGGTCCGGGAGTTGCTGATCCGGGCCTTGGTGGCCTGGGTGTACAGCGCCGAGCGCACCGTCGCGGGATCAGCCGTCGGGTTCGCCTCGAGGTACTGGGCGGCCGCGCCCGCGGTGTGCGGCGAGGCCATCGAGGTGCCGTCGAGCGTCGCCGTCGCCGTGTCGGCCGTGAACCAGTCGGACTTGATGCCGACGCCCGGCGAGAACCAGTCGACGCAGCTCCCGTAGTTCGAGAACTGCGGCCGGCGGTCGCTCCGGTCGCTCGCCGCGACGGTGATCGCGGCCCCCACGCGGGCGGGCGAGAACGCGCAGGCGTCGCGGTGCTCGTTGCCGGCGGCCACGGCGTACGTGATCCCCGCGGCGATCGAGCGGCTGACCGCGCTGTCGAGCGCCGTGCTGCCGCCGCCGCCAAGGCTCATGTTCGCCACGGCCGGCTTCGCGGCGTTGCGGGTAACCCAGTCGACGCCCGCGACGATCTCCGAGATCAGGCCGTAGCCGTCGCAGTCGAGCACGCGCACGCCGACGAGCGAGACGGTCTTCGCCACGCCGTACGAGGTGCCGCCGACGGTCCCGGCCACGTGCGTGCCGTGGCCGTTGCAGTCCTTGCCCTCGTTGTAGTACGGGCCGTTCGGGTTCGCCGGGTCGACGAAGTCCTGGTCCGAGACCGCCCGGCCGCCGAAGTCGGCGTGTGAGGGGCGCAGCCCGGTGTCGATGATGTACGCGGTCACGCCGGCGCCCGTGCGGGTGTAGCTGAACGTCGAGTTGAGCGGGAGGAGCCGCTGGTCGATCCGGTCGAGGCCCCAGGTGGCGCCCGTCTGGGTCGTCTGGGCCTGCATCAGCCGGTCGGCCTCGACGTAGTCCACGCGCGAGTCGCGCCGCAGCGCGGCGAGCTCGCTCGCGGGGATCGTCGCGGCGTAGCCGTTCAGCGCCGCGCGGAAGACGCGGGCGTTCGGCGTGCCGTGCGCCTTGGCGACGGTCGCGGGGTCCGCGCTCTCCTTGACGACAACGATGTAGCGGTCCTCGGCGGAGCGGGCGGCGCTCGCCGCCGACGGGAGGAGCGCTGCTGCGGCGAGCAGCGTGACGACGAGTACGAGGATTGGACGTGACAAGACAGCTCCCATGCGTCAGGCACCCCTGCCGGGGGCGGCTTTCAGGTTGCCGCCGAGCATAGCCTGACATTTCGGTCATGTCATCCATGTCCGATATGGTTGACCGGAGATGGCCGGCTGGAGCTTCCTGACGAACCACGCACTCGCGCTCGTGTGCATCCAGCGCACCCCCGACTCACGTATGCGCGACATCGCCGAGTGCCTGGGCGTCACCGAGCGAGCGGCTCACCGGATCGTCTCGGACCTATGCGAGGCGGGATACGTCGAGAAGCGGCGCGTGGGTACGCGCAACCGCTACACGGTCAAGCTCGACGGCGACCTGCGCCATCCGCTCGTCGCGGACCAGCCGGTCCGCGAGCTGGTCGAGCGGCTCGCCGCCTAATCGGTCTCGGAGACGCCCGTCAGGCGTCGCGCGGTCGGCGTGCTCGGCTCGACGTACAGCGGTCCCGGGTCCGGGTCCGGCTCGGGCGGCGAGAGCCGGGCCGCCCTGATCGGCTCGAGCGCCTCGCGCAGGGCGGTCTCGGTGTTGCGGCGCCGGACGCGCTCGACCACGTTCTTGATCCGCGTCAGCACGCGCAGACGCGCTCCCGCGAGCAGCAGGCCGACGCCGAGGCCGAAGTAGAGGAGCGCGTCCCACCCCGTGCGCGGCAGCGAGCCGCCACCGGTCGTGGGCGCCTCGCCGACCGGCTCCTCGGGCGGCGCCGGCTCCTCGGGCTGTTCGGGCTGCTCGGGGCTCGGCGGCTGCGGCTCGCCCCCGGGCGGCTCCGGCTCCTGCGCGAACGCCGACGAGGCGATCGCCAGCGTGAACGGCA
>DASSVP010000114.1:0-10554 GCA_035705985.1 Thermoleophilaceae bacterium | reverse complement strand
GCCGGAGGAGCCGACCCGCGCCGCGCTCTGGCGACACGCCGGCCTCCGCCGCGACCCCGAGGGCCTCGCCGAGCTGTGCCGCGACCGCTATCCGCTCGCGCGCCTGGTCGCCGCCGCCTGCCTCGCGCGCGAGGAGAGCCGCGGCGCCCACCAGCGCACCGACCACCCCGAGGCCAGCGGAGCGCTCGACCGGATGCATACCCTCGTCGGCAAGGACGTGGGACCGCGGTTCGAGCTATGGGAGTGAGCACCGACACCCTCTTTCGGGAGTCCATGACGCACCTGGCGTCGGGCGTTGCCGTGATCACCGCTCGCCGCGCCGACGGCAACCCGTGCGGCATCGCGGCGACCTCCCTCACCTCCTACAGCGCGCACCCGCCGTCGCTGCTCGTGTCCGTGTGGCACGGGTCGCGCTGCCACGACGCGCTCGCCTCGAGCAACCACTTCGGGATCCACCTCCTGAGAAGCGACGAGCTCGCGCTTGCGCACCGCTTCGCCGACCGCACGCTCGAGGACAAGTTCGACGGCCTCGACTGGAGCTGGGACGAGGACGTGCCCGAGCTCGGCGGCTCGCTCGCCTACCTGCGCCTGCGGCGCTCCGAGAACTTCGCGAAGTACGACCACACGCTCCTCATCGGGGACCTCGTGGGCGGCCGGCTCGAGGAGGGAGAGCCGCTCGTCTACGCGCGCCGGCGCATGGACTGGCTCATGCAGCCGATGCAGTAGGTCGGAGACGGCGCAGGCGTCTACGCCACCTGCTCGTCCACGGCGAGCGGCACGCCGATCACCTTCAGCCTGCGCGACAGCGCGCTGTACGCGAACTCGGCCTGCTCCTGCGCGGTGTAGCCGAAGAACTCGTAGTCGTCGCCGATCTCGTAGCCCTTCGGCACGAGCACGCCCGCCGCGAGCGGCAGCAGCTCGTTCAGCGTCTGCTGCACGCGCTCCCGGTAGCGCTGCTCGCCGCACTTCTGCTGCAGGAACCAGGTGCCGTAGGCCACGTGCCGGTGCTCGTCGCGCGCGATGTTCCCGAAGCCCTCGGCGAAGCCGGGCAGCAGCTCGTTGCTCTCGTAGTAGTCGAGCATGAAGTGCTGGCCGGTGAGCGCCAGCGTGCCCTCGATGACCATGTGGTAGGTGGTCACGAAGTCGACCTTCGCGTCCATGTCGCTCGGGTCGGCGATGAGCCGCTCGCCCATCTTCACGAGCCGCTCGTCGAACAGCTCGACGAACGCGTCTGTCACGTCCGTGCGCGACTTGGCGAGGCGCTCCCTGATGCCGCCGTCCACGCCCGCGACCTCGCGGAACCAGCGGTCGAAGAACTGCATGTGGCGCGCCTCGTCCACCTGCTGGGTGGTGAGGAACGCCTCCTCCTGCTCGTCCTCGTAGGCCATGACGAGGCCGGAGAACTGGGTGGTCACGCGCTCCTCTCCGACGAAGAACGAGCTCAGCCCCCAGAGGTGCTCCTCACGCTCCTCCTCGCCCAGCTCCGCCCACTGCTCCTTGTCGCGCTCGAGGTCGATTCCCTGGGACTGCCACCCCTGCCGCTCCCAGAGCTCGTAGAGCTGCTGCGGATCCATCAGCTGGAGCGTTCGGTTCAGGTACGCGTCGTCCGTGATCGTCGCGACGTCGCCCTGGCTCGTCAGGTCGAGAAGGGTGGCCATGAAATCGATCCTAACTCTGTGTTTGCGAGTTCCGCCACAGGGGGAAACGCACCGGCAAGTTGACCGGGTGTTCAGTGGTCTTAACGCGAACTTAACATGGCGCACGTTGCGGGGTCCGAGGGGTTTTTTCCAGTGCGGCACGGCCGCTTGCACAGGGGGTTTTAAGGACGATGTACCAGTTCAGTCGCTCGATCTTTCGCGAGCTGGCGCCCGGGGTCGTTCCCGCCAAGGGCGAGGACGTGACGGCAACCCGGATGCGCTTTCTCCGAGCCTGCGAGTGCTCGATGGAGCGGCTCGCCACCGACCGGCACTACTTCGCGAAGCCGGTGCGCACTCTCTTCAACGACGTGCGCCACTTCTTCCCGATCGGTGACCAGCTGCGGGTGTACCGGGTCTGCGAGCGGCACATGACTCTCGCGACCGAGTTCGTCGACACCCAGCTCCGGACGGGCACGACGTTCGACGGCAGCCCGGTCTGCTGCCACGCGAGCACGCGCCGCGGCACTCCGTGCGCGCGCATCCCGCTGCCCGGGTCGAAGTACTGCCCGTCGCACAAGCACCTCGACGAGGAGTTCGAGGTCGCGGCAGCCTGAGCTGGTCCTGAGCCCGTAACGTCCGCCCCGTGATCCTCGGGGTGGACGTCGGCGGGACCTTCACCGACGCGGTTCTCCTGGGCGGCGACCGGCTCGTCACCGGGAAGTCGCCGACGACGCCCGGCGACCAGTCGGAGGGCGTGATGGCGGCGGTCTCCGAGGCGCTCGACGCGGCCGACGCCGCCGCCGGGGACGTCGAGCGGTTCGTCCACGGGATGACCGTGGGCACGAATGCGCTGCTCGAGGGCCGCGTGGCGAGGACGGCGCTGCTCGCCACCGAGGGGTTCACGGACCTGGAGGAGCTCGGCCGCCAGGCGCGGGCGGAGCTGTACCGGCTGTGCGCCGGGCACCCGCCGCCGCTCGTGCCGGCGGAGCTGAGGGTCGCCGTGCCGGAGCGGACCGGGCCGGACGGGGTGCTGCGGCCGCTGGACGAGGACGCTTTCCTCACCGCGCTCGCCGACCTCGACGCCGAGTCCGCCGCCGTGTGCCTGCTCTGGGGCTTTCGCCACCCGGCGCACGAGCGGCGGGTGGCGGAGCTGCTCGAGTCCGAGCTCCCCGGAATCCACGTCTCGACGTCACACGAGACGGCCGGAGTGTTCCGCGAGTACGAACGCTGCGCGACGACCGTGGTCGACGCCGCCCTGTCCCCCCTGCTGCGCGGCTACCTGGAGCGGCTGACCGATCGCGCCCGCCGCGCCGGCCTGCCCGCGCCGGAGGTGATGCTGTCGAGCGGAGGGACGGCGAGCGCCGCCACCGCCGCGCGGCACGCCTCGTGGACGGTGCTGTCGGGCCCGGCCGGAGGAGCGGTGGGAGCGGCGCGGATGGCGAGCCGCGCCGCCCAGCACGCCGACAACGGGCACCGAAGCACACCCCGGCGCGACTGGCGCATCGATTCGGCCTATGACACCGAATCGATGCGCCACCGCGGCGATGCCGTCGGGCTCGACATGGGCGGCACGTCCTGCGATGTCTCGCTGATCGTCGATGGGGCGGCCGCTGTTGGCAGCGGCCGCGAGGTCGGTGGGCGTGCGTTGGCTCTTCCGATGGTCGACGTTCACACGGTGGGGGCCGGCGGTGGGTCGATCGCCTGGCGGGACCCCGGTGGGGCGCTTCGCGTCGGGCCTCGCTCGGCGGGCGCCGAGCCCGGCCCGGCGTGTTACGGCCGCGGGGGCGAGCTCCCGACGGTCACGGACGCGAACCTGCTGCTCGGACACCTCGACGAGGGCTCGCCGCTCGCGGGCGGCGTGCGGCTCGATCGGTCGGCCGCCGAGCGGGCGGTGGGCGGACTCGCGGGCGAGCTCGGGCTCTCGCTCGACGAGACCGCGGGCGGGATCGTGCGCGTCGCGAGCGCCGCGATGGCCCAGGCGGTTCGCGTGGTGACCGTGCAGCGCGGAATCGACCCGCGCGACCTCGCGCTCGTCTCGTTCGGGGGAGCCGGCCCGCTCCACGCCGCCCTGATCGCCGACGAGCTCGGCATGCGCCGCGTGCTGGTCCCCGTGGCGAGCGGCGTCCTCTCCGCCTTCGGCCTCGTGGTCGCCGAGCGCCGCCGCGACCTCGTGGAGAGCGTGCTCCTGACGGGCGACGACCTCACGGCCGGCGCGATCGCCGACACGGTCGATCGCCTGGCCGCCCGCGGCCGCGAGGAGCTACGGGGCGACGCGCCGGCGGTGCGCGCCACGTATGACCTCCGTTACGAGGGCCAGGCCTTCGAGCTCTCGATCGACGGGGACGCCGCGCCCGATCCGGGTGATCTTCGGCGGGCGTTCGACCGGGCGCACGACGAGCGCTACGGGTACTCGGATCCGGACGCCGCGCTCGAGCTCGTCACGGTCCGCGTCGCGGTGGCGCTTCCCGGCGCGGAGCCGGCCGCGGCCGCCTGGGACGGGTTGCCGGGCGGGGCCGTGGATGGACCCGAGGTGATTGCCCTTCCCGGCTCGACGCTCGTGGTGCCCGAGGGCTGGCGCGCCCGCGCCGAGGAGGATGTCGTGGTGATGGAACGATGAGCGCGCTCGATCCCATCACGCTGGAGGTCATGCTCGGCAGCCTGCGCGCCGCCTGTGACGAGATGGGCGCCGTGCTGGTGCGCTCCGCTCACTCGGCGAACATCAAGGAGCGCCGGGACGCATCGACGGCGCTGTTCGACCCGGACGGGCAGATGGTCATGCAGGCCGAGCACATCCCCGTCCACCTCGGCGCGATGCCGTCGGCGGTCGCGGCGGTGCTGGACGAGGAGCAGCTGCCGGGCGAGTCGTGGATCCTCAACGACCCATACCGAGGCGGCACCCACCTGCCCGACATCACGGTGATCACCCCACTGTTCCACGAGGGGGAACCGGCCGGGTTCGCGGCAAGCCGCGCGCACCACGCCGACGTCGGAGCCGAGGAGCCGGGCAGCATGCCGGCCTTCTCGCGGACGCTCGAGGACGAGGGCGTCGTGATCCCGCCCACGCGCCTCACCGAGGCTGCGCTGCACGACCTCGCCGGCCGCATGCGCAACCCGCGCCAGCGCGAGGCCGACCTCCGCGCGCAGCTCGCCGCCGGCCGCGCGGGTGGCGAGCGGGTGGCCGCCCTGATCGAGCGCTTCGGCATCGACACCTTCCGCACGGGCCTCCGCGAGACGCTCGACTATGCCGAGCGGCGCACACGAGCACGCATCGCCCACCTGACGGACGGCAGCTACGAGGCAGCGGACCTTCTCGAGGGCGCTGAGCAGGATCTGGAGCTCAAGGTGGAGGCTCGCGTGGAGGGAGATCGCCTGTGGCTCGACTTCTCCGGCTCCGCCGCCCAGCACGACGGCAACCTCAACTGCCCGCTCGCAGTGACGCTGTCCGCGTGCTACTTCGCCCTCCGGGTGCTCACCGACCCGGACGTTCCGCCCTGCGCCGGCGCGTACCGTCCGCTCACGGTGATCGCCCCCGAGGGATCGCTCCTCAACGCGAGGCCGCCCGCCGCCGTCGCGGCCGGGAACGTCGAGACGTCGTCGCGCGTGGCCGACCTCGTCCTCGCCGCCTTCGGCCACGCCCTCGGGCAGGGGACGATGAACAACCTCACGCTCGGCAACGACGACTTCACCTACTACGAGACCCTCGGTGGCGGCCAGGGGGCCTGCCCCGACGCGGATGGCCCGAGCGGCGTGCACGTCGCGATGTCGAACACGCTGAACACGCCGATCGAGGCGCTCGAGCTCGAGTTCCCGCTCCGAGCCGTCGAGTACTCCCTGCGCCGCGGGTCGGGCGGCGCCGGCCGGCATCGCGGCGGCGACGGCGTCGTGCGCGAGCTCGAGGCGCTCGTCGAGATGCGCTACTCCCTGATTACCGAGCGCCGCCGCCACGCCCCGCCGGGCGCGCAGGGCGGCGAGGACGGCGCGCCTGGTAGGAACCAGCTGAACGGGGATGAGCTGCCGCCGAAGGCAACCGGCACGCTCTCCCCCGGCGACCGCTTGCGAATCGAGACCCCCGGAGGTGGCGGATATGGCAAATGAGAGAGTCGCCTTCTGCGGCCTCGGAATCATGGGCGGGCCGATGGCCGCGAACCTGGCCAGGGCCGGCTTCGAGCTGTCCGTCTACACGCGCACGCGCGAGAAGGCCGAGCGCTTCGCGAGCGAGCACGGCGCCGAAGCCGCCGCCACTCCGCGAGAGGCGGCCGAGGGCGCCGCGGCGGTGATCACCATGGTCCCCGACGCGCCCGAGGTCGAGGAGGTCCTGCTCGGAGAGCAGGGCGCCGCGCACGGCCTGGAGGAGAACGCGCTCGCGATCGACATGTCCACGATCGCCCCCACCGCGGCCAGGGCCATCGGCGAGCGCCTCGCGGAGGACAGGATCGCCTTCCTCGAGGCGCCGGTCTCCGGCTCACGCCCCAAGGCCGAGGACGGCACGCTCACGATCATGGTGGGCGGCGAGGCCGGCGATTTCGAGCGCGCCCGCCCCCTCTTCGCCGCGATGGGAGAGCGAATCGTCCACGTGGGCCCTCAGGGCCACGGGCAGCTCGCGAAGCTGCTCACGAACACCATGGGAGCCGTCCACGCGGTTGCGCTCGGCGAGTCCGTGCTGGCCGCCGAGAGGGCGGGGCTCGACCCCGATGCCTTCCTGGAGGTGGCCGCGGGCAGCGCCGGGAACTCCACCGTCCTCGGCCTGAAGGGCCGCCCGATGTTCGAGCGCGACTTCGAGCCGCTCTTCAAGCTCGAGCACATGCTGAAGGACGTCCGCCACTGCCTGAACGAGGCGAAAGCGCTCGGCGCCGAGCTTCGCCTGGGGTCGTTCGTGGAGCCGCTCTACGCGAGGGCGGCCGAGGCCGGGCACGGAGAAGAGGACTTCGCGGCCGTGATCCGGGCATTCGAGTGACCCAAGTCGCGATTTTCGCTTGAAACCCGGGCGCTCGTTCGTAAGAATGGGCCGCCCGCGTCCCGCCCGATCGTCGTTGCAAGAGCCTCGACGCGGCGTTTTGGAGGTTTCTCTCGTCTATGCCAGTTGCTTTCAAGGAATGGGCCGTAACCGTGCGTGCGCTCGCCGAGGGCGAGCAGCTGATCACCCTGCGCAAAGGGGGGATCCGCGAGGAGCACAAGCACTTCGAGATCGAGCACGACCGCTTCTTCCTCTACCCCACGTTCGACCACCAGCGGAACGACCTGATCCGCCAGTCGCACCTGCCCGAGCTCGCACGCGCGCTCGAGGAGGGCGTGTGGCCCGATGACGAGCCGCCCGCGAAGGCGCTGCTCCAGGACGGCGGAATCCCGCAGCCGGAGCGCGTCCGCATCCGCGCCTGGGCCGAGGTCTCCGCGAGCTACCTGATCACGGACCCGCGGGCGATCGACGCGCTGTCGCCGTACTACATCTGGACCACCGACTACGCGGAGAAGCGGCTGGCCTGGAAGCGCCGCCATCCGCTGCACGTGATGGTGCTGCGGACCTTCCGGATCCCGCGGCCCGTGACCGTCAAGGTCCGGCCCGAGTACCACGGCTGCCGCTCGTGGCTCGAGCTCTACCGCGACCTCCCGTTCGAGGGCACCCCGGTGCTCTCCGACGAGGAGTTCGAGCGGGCCTCGGAGGAGATCGAAGCGATCGCCTCGGACGCGGTTCCTGTGCTCGCCTAGAGAAGATCATCGCTGCGCAGCGGGCACCACCCGCTGCTTGCGCACAACCGGCGCACGCCGCGAGGCGGCGGCGTATTTTGCGCGCGATGCGAAGCCTTGGCAGGAGGGGCACGCCGGCGCTCGTCGCGGCGTGCGCGATCGCAATGGCCACCGCGGCGCCCGCAGGCGCGCAGCTGCCGGGCCTCCCGCAGCTTCCCGGCCTGCCTCAGCTGCCGGGCGTTCCGCCGCTCCCCTCCGACACGCCCGTTCGGCCGTACGGCGCGAACGACGGTGGCGGCTTCTGGAACATCCTGCCTCCGGGCGCGAACGGCCACGCGAACGCTGTCGACGTCGCGGCCTTCCTCGCCGCCTGCCCGCCGCCCAAGACGAACTGCCCGAACGCCCCGCGGCCGAAGCACTCCTCCAAGGAGCTTCAGATGTACGGGGACCTCGTCTACTCCTCCCCCGGCCTGAGCGCGGCCGACATCCCCAGGTTCTTCAAGGACGCGACCTTCGGCGTGAAGCCGGACGGCGCCGAGCGGATCTACTCCCCGCCCGGCCGCGACGACGTGACGATCGTCCGCGACAAGGACTTCGGCGTCCCGCACATCTACGGCAAGACGCGCGCCGGCACGATGTTCGGCCTGGGCTACGTCGGCGCCGAGGACCGGCTGTTCGTGATGGACGCGCTGCGGAACGCCGGGCGCGCGCAGCTGTCCGCCTTCGCGGGCGGCGCCCAGGGGAACCGCTCGCAGGACCACACGCAGTGGGAGCTCGCCCCCTATACCGAGGCCGACCTCCAGCGCCAGTACGACCTCGCCGACGAGGTCTACGGGGCCGCCGGCATCGCGCTCCGGGAGGACGTGGACAACTACGTGGCGGGGATCAACCGCTACATCCAGGAGGCGCGCGTCAACCCGACGAAGATGCCCGGTGAGTACGCCGCCATCGGCAGGCCGGGGCCGCAGGACTGGAAGGTCACGGACGTGATCGCCACGGCCAGCCTGGTGGGCGGCATCTTCGGCAAGGGCGGCGGCAACGAGCTCGAGTCGGCGCTGCTCTACCAGAGCGCCCGCCGCAACCTCGGCAGGCGGCGCGGTACGCGGGTCTGGAAGGACCTACGCACCGCCGAGGACCCGGAGGCGCCGGTCACCGTGACCGGCAGGCGCTTCCCCTACCGCGTGGAGCCCCGCCGGCTCCGGCGCGGCGGCAGGGCGCTCCCCGACAGGGGCAGCGTCCGGATGACCGAGGTCGCGCCGCAGGCCGAGGGGAGCAGGGCGTCGGCGTCCCGCTCGGGCGCGGACCTGAGCGGCCTGCTCGGCGGCTTCCCCGCCGCCGGCTCGAACGCGCTGCTGGTGTCGGCGCGCGAGTCCGAATCGGGCAAGCCGCTCGCGGTTATGGGCCCCCAGACCGCCTACTTCGCGCCCCAGCTCCTCATGGAGGTGGACGTGCACGGACCGGGCATCGAGGCGCGCGGGGCGACCTTCGCCGGGATCAGCCTCTACGTGCTGCTCGGGCGCGGGCGCGACTACGCGTGGAGCGCCACGTCTGCCGGCCAGGACATCATCGACACGTTCGCCGTGCCGCTCTGTGAGCCGGACGGGTCGGCGCCGACGGTCGACTCGATGCACTACCGCTTCCGCGGGCGGTGCCACGCGATCGAGGTGCTCGAGAAGCGCAACAGCTGGACCCCCAGCCCGGCAGACGACACCCCGCCCGGCTCCGAGACCCTCCGTGCCGAGCGCACGCAACTCGGCCTCGTCACGGCGCGGGCGACCGTCCGGGGCAGGCCGGTGATCTACACGAAGCTCCGCTCGACCTACTTCCACGAGGCGGACTCGGCGCTCGGGTTCACCGAGCTGAACGACCCGAGCAAGATCAGCGGACCCGAGGACTTCCAGCGCGCGGCCTCGAAGATCGGCTTCACCTTCAACTGGTTCTACGCGGACCACTCGAAGATCGCCTACTTCAACTCCGGCAACAACCCGGTGCGGGCGAAGCGCACGAGCACGCACTTCCCGGTGAGCTCTGCGTGGGCGTGGCGCGGCTGGAACACGGACCTGTGGACCGCTCGCTACACGCGGAGCAGCACGCACCCGCAGTCGATCGACCAGCGCTTCTTCGCCAACTGGAACAACAAGCAGGCCCGCGGTTACCGCGCGGCGGACGACAACTTCGGCTACGGCTCGATCTATCGATCGCAGTCGCTCGCCGACCGCATCCGCCGCGGGATCCGCGGCGACAGGAAGATGTCGATCACCGAGCTGATCGACGCGATGGAGAGTGCCGGCACGGTCGACCTGCGCGCGACCAAGGTGCTGCCGTTCGCGCTGCGCGTGCTCGGGCGGCCGCGCGACCCGCAGCTCAGCCGGGCCGCCCGCGTGCTGAGGACGTGGATGCGCGCCGGCGGTCACCGGCTCGACCGGAACCGCGACGGCACGTACGAGCGCAGCGAGGCGGTGTCGATCCTCGATCGGTGGTGGCCGAGGTGGCTGCGCGCGCAGTTCCGGCCGGCGATGGGCGCAGCGGTGTACAAGCGCACGAAGGGCCTGATCCGCCAGGACGACGACCCGAACCTCGACGGCGAGCACCACGGCTCGGCGTACCAGATGGGCTGGTACGGCTACGCGCAGAAGGACCTGCGCAGGCTGCTGGGTCGCCGTGTGCGCGGTCCGCTCTCGCGTGTCTACTGCGGCGGGTCGAAGAGCCGCCAGGGCACGCGCCGGAAGTGCCAGTCACGGCTGCGCGCCTCTCTGAAGCGGGCGCTGAACCAGGACCCGGGCGCGTTCTACAAGGACGAGACCTGCGAGGACTACGAGATGCCGTCGAGCCAGTGGTGCTACGACGCCGTGCGCCAGCGCCCCGTCGGAGCGATCAACCAGCCGCTGATCCACTGGATCAACCGCCCGACGTTCCAGCAGGTGGTCGAGGGACCGAAGCAGGCGCCCCGCTAGCCGGCGCAGCACCAACCGGTCACGCGGGGGAAGCCGCCGGCTTCGCCGAGCTCGTCGCTCACGCCGTGCAACGCGCGGATCCGGCCGCCGGGGCCGAGCAGTAGCCACTGGCGGGCGTCGCGCCAGCCGAGCAGGAGGCGGCGGCCGTCCTGCGACCAGGCGATGCCCTCGACGTCGCCCTGGAAGAGCTGGCGTCTGAACGCGCGCCGCAGGCCGACTTCGATCACGCTGCTCCGGAGAACCACCGCCGCTCGGCGGCCGGACGGGTGAGGCGCCAGCTC
>DASSVP010000113.1:0-29759 GCA_035705985.1 Thermoleophilaceae bacterium | reverse complement strand
CGAACGCCTCGTCCCAGCCCACCTCGACCAGCTCGCCGTCCCGACGCACGAGCGGCGTCGTAAGGCGATCCGGGTCCTCGTGCAACTGTCTGACGCCGTACGCCTTCGGGCAGATGAAGCCGCGGCTGAACACGTCCTCCGCGTCGCCTCGCACCGAGATCACCTCCCGTCCCTCCGTCTCGATCTCGAGCCCGCAGGTGGCTTCGCAGAATGGACACGTACGGAAGTGAGTGGCCATAGGCGGACCCTATTCCTTCAACTCGATCCACAGCGCGCGCGACGCGCACGCGAGGATGCCGTCCGCGTCGTAGAGAGCGGCGGCGGACCAGTGCTTGCGGCCCTCCTCGCCGAGCGCCCACGAGAGGATCGTGTGCGGCTCGCCGGCCCCGACCGCGCAGCCGAGCCGCGCGGTCAGGCTCGCGAGCACCATGGGCGGGCCCTCGCCGAAGTTCGCCACGGGCGCGCTGGTCGGGCAGTCGAGCGCCGCCCAGACGAGCTCTGGCAAGTCCTCGTCCGGCGTCCAGCAGGCGCCGAACATGCCGTCGCGGCCGGGGAGCGGACCGGGCGTGATGCCGAAGCCGTCGGGCCGCTCCGGCCCGCACACGACGCAGGTGGGGAAGGGGTGCCGGGTCACCCAGCGCGCGCGGCCCTGTTCCACCGCGGCGGCCACCTCCTCGCGCGGCACCGGATCCGGCACCTCCAGGAGCAGCTCGGCGGGTCTGCCCTCGGCGACCAGCGTGTCACCGTCGCGCACCTCGACGCGACCGTCGTCGCGCGCCACGGCGAGCGGCGTGTCGAGCGGCGGCGGCGAGCGCAGCGACACCTCCACGACGTCGCTCTGCACGAGCTGCGCGACTCGCCCGCAGGTGTAGCCGCCGTTGCCGGACTCGGGCGGACCGTTGAAGCGGGCCGGGATCGTGAGCGTCTCAGCCACGCACGGGCAGCGCATCGAGCGCTGCGCGCAAATCCTCGACCGACTGGAAGTCGAGGCCGAGGAGGTGGTCGTGCCTGTGCCGAACGACGCCGTCCTCGTCCACGACTATCACGGCGCGCTTCGTCCCGACCACGGGGGTATGCGTGTCGTAGAGCTTCGCCGCCTCACCGCCCTCGTCGGCGAGCAGAGGCACGTTCAGATCGTGCTTCGCGCTGAACCCGCGATGCGATTCGAGGCTCTGCGACGAGATTCCGACGACCGTCGCGTCGAGCGCGCCGAACGCCTCGGCGTTGTCGCGATACGAGCAGAACTGCCTCGTGCAGACGGCGGTGTTGTCGCCCGGATAGAAGAGGAGCACGACCCGCTCGCCACGGTGGTCCGAAAGCTTGAAGCGGCCGCCCGTCCCGTCCAGCTCGAAGTCCGGCGCCGGGTCGCCGACATTGGGTTGCTTGGCCATGCGCGCAGCATGTCAGGCGCGGCGGTACAGCGCGTACAGCGCCGCCGCGAGCAGCGCCGCCGCCCCCACGAATGCCACCTCCACCTGGAGCACGCGGTCGTCGAAGCCGGCGAGCAGGAGGAAGAGCACGAACGTCACCGCGGCGGCCACCCAGCAGGCCGCCGACCGCCCGGCCCACCCGTGGGCGAGCAGAGCCTGGTTCAGCGTGGCCGCGGCCAGGTAGAGGCCCATGCCGGCGGCGATCAGCACGAGGCCGCCGCGCTCGTAGTCGAAATCGCCGCCGAACAGCAGGTCCATGACCTGCGGACCGCCCACGAGCATCACGAGCGCCACGAATGCCGCGAACGCGGCGATCGCCCCGAGCGTCAGGTTCACGCTGCGGGCGAACGGGTCGTCCTCTCCTCCTGCTCTGAGCCGGGTCAGGTGCGGGAGGATCGAGGTCTGGACGGACTGGAACAGCTGGAGGGGGGCGCGGGCGATGAGGAGCACGTTGAAGGTGAAGCCCGCAAGCGCCGCGCCGCCGTCGTCCTCGGTGGCCTTCACGAGCAGCGGCCCGGCGTTCAGAAACGTCTGCTCGGCCACCATCACCAGCAGGACCGCGAGGGCGAAGCCGGTTCCACGGGCCAGCGTGAACTCAGTGTCGCCGGAGGTCTCGGCGGGCGCGCGCATGCGCCGGCCGAGCGCCCACGGCACCACGGCGAGCGACACGATCGGGGCAGCCGCCATCCCGAGCGCGACCGCCGACTGGCCCTCGGCGATCCCGATCGCCACAGCCAGCGCGAACAGGCACCGTGAGCTCGCCTCCATGAGAACGAGCCCGCCGTAGAGCGCGAACAGGTGGTGGCCGGCCAGGTACCCGCGCGCGAAGTAGCTGGCCGCGTAGGCGATCACCGCCACGACCAGGATCCAGTACAGCGTGGAGGAGCCGCCGAACAGGTCGTCCTCGATCGGGCCGCGCAGGGCGAGCGCAACGCCCGCAAAGGCCACGCCGAGCGCGAGCTGGATCGTGCCGGCCACACGCAGGTGGTGCGTGCCGCCGATGCCGCGCGCGTCGTGGTCGGCGATCGTGCGCGACAGGAGCTGCTCCACCGGCCGGTACAGCACGGAGACCGTGATGAAGACCGCCGACCAGAGGAGCGTGATGCGGCCGTACTCGTCCTCCGCGAGCGAATGGCTCGCGAGCGAGAAGTAGGCGAACGTGATCAGGCCGGTGGCGCCGATCCCCAGCGAGAGGATCGCGGCGCCGCGCCCGTACGACCTAGAGGTGGACAAGCAGCATGGTCCAGGGGAAGGGCGAGCGGGCCTCCTCCACCACGCCGTAGCGAGACAGGAGCGAGACGAACCCGCGCTTGGACCAGTGGTTCACGTGGCCAGGGGTGTTGCCGAGGTCGCGCCAGTACGCGCCGCGCGCCATGTTGAGGCCGCGCCAGAGCGGCTCGCGCGGCACGGAGACGAGCAGGTGGCGTCGCGCCACCCGGGCCATCTCGGCGAGCGTGGCCTCCGGCTCCGGGACGTGCTCGAGCACCTCGATCGCGCTCGCGAGGTCGAACTCGTCGTCCCCGAACGACAGTCGCGTGGCCTCCTCTGCGCGGAACTCGAGGTTCGGGCGCTCGCGCTTCCCCCACTCGGCGCGGAGCTTCGGGTCGTCGAGGTCGATGCCCACGATGCGGCCGTGGCCGAGGCGCTCGGCCCACTCGACGGTGAGCACGCCCTCGCCGCAGCCCACGTCGAGCACGGAGCCGGGCGCCGCCTTCGACCACAGCTCGTCGAGCGTGGCGTGGAACCCCGACATGAGGCGCCTCACGACGGGGTTCGAGGAGCCGTACTTGTCGAAGGTGTTCCCGGTGGGGACCTCGGTGGCGGCCGCGCCGCTCACAGCTTGAGAGCCTCGCGGTCCTCGGTCTTCCCGGTGGCGCGGCCCGCCTGAGCGCCGGTGGTGGGCGGCTGGCCGCCGGCCCCGGCGCCCGGCTCGTAGTGCGACGGCTCCACTCCCACGTGCAGCTCCATCCGCCGCACGCGCTCCAGCGCGCGCTGCTGGATCACCCGCGTGCCGGCGAGGATGTCGCCGATCACGCCGAGCGCCGCCAGCTGCACCGCCACGATGAACAGCGTCGAGCCGAGGATCAGCGACTGGATGTGCCCGCCCGGGTCGTCCGAGAAGAAGTAGAAGTAGAGGAAGCGGGTCCAGATCACCGCCCCGATCAGCGCCGCGACCGCCGCCGCCGCGAGGAACACGCGCAGGGGCTCGTAGAGCGTGTAGACCCGGAAGATCGCCACGGCGTTCCGGCGCACGTACGCCCACATCGACGGGAACAGCCGCGACTCGCGCGTCTTCTCGTTCGTACGGATCGGGACGTGGTCGACGGCGACGAGCATCTTGCCCGCCTGGATCAGCGACTCGAGCGTGTAGGTGAACTTGGAGACCACCTGCATCTGGAGGGCCGCCTCGCGGTTGTAGGCGCGAAAGCCCGAGGTGGTGTCCGGCACGTCCGTGCCGGACGCGCGCCGCACGACCGCGCTGCCGAGGCGCTGGAGCCGCTTCTTCAGCGGCGAGAAGTGGTCGATCTGGTCCGTCTCACGGTCGCCGATCACCATGTCGGCCTGCCCGCCGAGGATCGGGGCCACCAGCTTCGGGATGTCGCCGCCGTAGTACTGGTTGTCGGCGTCCGTGTTGACGACGATGTCGGCGCCGAGCTTCAGGGAGGCATCGAGCCCCGCCTGGAAGGCGGCGGCCAGCCCGCGGTTGTTCGTGAGGCGCACGATGTGGTGGACACCGTGCTCACGCGCGACCTCGACCGTGCGGTCGGTCGAGCCGTCGTCGATTACGAGCCACTCGACCTCCTCGATCCCCTCGATCGCTCGCGGGAGGTCGCCGAGCGTCTCCGGGAGGGTCTTTTCCTCGTTGAGGCAGGGAATCTGGATGATGAGCTTCATGTGGTGGACCCCGGGTAGGGTAGTTGCAGCAGGCCTTCACACCTGATTCACATGTATTTCCTCTGCTAGCCTGCGCGACCTTCTATGACGACCGTCCTCGCATATCTCGATCCCGGCAGCGGCAGCATGATCCTGCAGATCATCGCGGGTGGGCTCGCCGCCGTCGCAGTCACGGCGAAGCTCTACTGGAACCGGATCCTCCGCTTCCTCCGCATCCGCAAGGACGAGCCGGAGACGCAGGACACCGCCGCACGCGGCAGCGACGCGGCCTAGCTACTTTTCCGCGGGTGCCGACGCCATCCGCCGCTTCCACGGGCCTCGAGCCCGGGTCGTTCCGTGACCCCGAGTCGAGGGTCTTCTACGCCGGCGACGAGGTCTTCCGCGCCCTGTCTGCCGACGGCCTGAGCGACTTCGAAGCGCTCGAGCGCACCGGGCTGCTCGACGGCGAGCGCGTGGTCCGCACCGAGCGTGCCGACGGTACGTTGGCGGTCCAGGGGCTGCTCGTGCACGAGCCGGCCGCGGTGCTGCGCCACGAGCGCATCCCGTTCGTCTCGTATCCGTACGAGTGGACGTACTCGATGCTGAAGGACGCAGCGCTGCTCCAGCTCGACCTGCTGCTCGCGGCGCTCGAGCACGACATGGTGCTGAAGGACTCCACGCCCTACAACGTGCAGTTCAAGGGCGCGCACCCGACGTTCGTGGACGTCGGCTCGTTCGAGCGGATGCGGGAGGGGGAGCCGTGGGTCGGCTACCGCCAGTTCTGCATGCTCTACCTCTACCCGCTGCTGCTCCAGTCGGCGAAGGGCGTGCCGTTCCACCCCTGGCTGCGGGGGTCGATCGACGGCATCACGCCGCCGCAGATGCGCGGCCTGATGTCGTTCCGCGACCGCTTCCGCAAGGGCGTCTTCACGAACGTCTTCCTCCACGCGAAGCTCGAGGAGCGCTACGCGGACCGACCCGCGCAGGTGAAGCAGGAGGTGGGGCGCGTCTTCAAGAAGGAGCTGTTCGTCGCGAACGTGCGCAAGATGCGCAAGCTGGTCGCAAGCCTCGAGTGGGATCCGCCGAAGGGCGTCTGGACCGCATACGGCGAGCGCAACAGCTACACGGACGACGACGCGCGCCGCAAGGACGACTTCGTGCGCGAGGTGGCCACGAGCCGCGACTGGAAGCTCGTCTGGGACATCGGCTGCAACAACGGCCGCTACTCCCGGATCGCGGCGGAGGGCGCGCGCAACGTGATCGCGGTCGACGCCGACCAGGGCCCGGTCGAGCTGCTCTACCGCGACCTGCGCGACGAGGGCAACGAACAGATCCTCACGCTCACGATGAACCTCGCCGACCCGTCCCCGGGCCTCGGGTGGCGCGGGCTCGAGCGGAGGTCGCTCCCCGGGCGCGGCAAGCCGGACCTCGTGCTCGCGCTGGCGCTCGTGCACCACGTCGCGATCGGCGCCAACGTGCCCGTGAAGGAGTTCGTCGATTGGCTGGCCTCGCTCGGCTCCGCGCTGGTGATCGAGTTCCCGACGCGCGAGGACCCGATGGTGAAGCAGCTGCTCGCGCCGAAGCGTGACGGGCTGCATCCGGACTACGAGCTGGGGTTCTTCGAGCGGACACTGAAGGACGTTTTCGAGGTCGAGCGGAGCGAGCGCCTGGAGTCGGGCACTCGCGTGCTCTATTACGCGCGCCCGAAGTGAAGCGAGCGGGCTGGGCGTACCTGAACCTGGCGGTTCTCTGGACGTTCGCTGTAGCGCAGCCCCTCTTCGACCTCCTCAAGGACAATCCTGAGTTCTTCGCGGCGCGGGGGTCCACGGGGTTCGACATCGTCAGCTTCTCGGTCCTTCTGGTGGTCCTGCCCCCGGCGGTTGGCCTTGGCGTCGAGCTCCTGCTCGGCCTGATCCGGCCGGAGGTCGAAAAGGCCGCGCACATCGTGTTCATCGCGGTTCTCGCGGCGCTTATCGCGGCGCAGGCTCTGAAGGACGCGATCGAGGCCTCCGACGTCGTGCTGATCACGCTCAGCGTGGTGGCCGGCGCGGCGCTCGCGGCCCTCTGGGCGCGCGCGGAGCCGGTGCGCTCGTTCCTGAACGTGCTGTCACCCGTGCCGCTCGTCTTCCTGCTGCTCTTCCTGTTCAGCGGCCAGATCTCCGAGCTCGCCTTCCCGGACGAGGCCGAGGCGCGCTCGATCGGCGGCGTGGCGCGCGCGCCGATCGTGGTGGTGCTGCTCGATGAGCTGCCCGTGAACACGCTCGTGGATGCGAACGGGGAGCTCGACGACGAGCGCTTCCCGGGCTTCGGGCAGCTCGCAGCCAACGCCACCTGGTTCAAGAACGCCTACACCGTCTACGACTCCACGGAGCGCGCGCAGCCGGCGATCATGGATGGCAACCTGCCGGAGAGGGACCATCAGCCGATCTCCTCCGACCACCCGAACAGCATCTTCTCGCTGTTCGCGAAGACGCACCGGATGAACGTCGACGAGGAGGCGACGACGGTGTGCTCGCGCGACCTGTGCGAGGACACGATCGTCGACGAGTCGTACGGGGGCCGCATGTCGTCCATGGCGGAGGACCTCGGGCTCGTCTGGTTGCACGTGGTGTCGCCGCCCGACATCGAGAGCGACCTCGCGAGCGTGTCCGAGAACTGGGGCAACTTCGGCGGGGGCGGGGACCAGGCCGTGCAGAACGAGGACACGTCGCCCGTCGAGCGCCACACGCGCGCGAACCTGAACCGCGGTCGCCCCGTGCGCTTCCAGGCCTGGATCGACCGCATCGAGGAGGGCCGGCGGCCGGGCCTGAACTTCAAGCACACGCTGCTGCCGCACGTGCCGTGGCAGTACCTGCCGTCAGGGCGGCTCTACCGGCGGGCGCCGAACGACGCCATCCCCGGCCTCTCGCAGCAGGCGTTCGAGGACCAGGGCCAGCTGGACGTGCTGCTCCAGCGGCACGTGCTCCAGACCGGCTTCACGGACCTGATGCTCCAGCGCCTCTGGCGCAGGCTTCGCGGCGAGGGCATGTGGGACAAGTCCCTGATCGTCGTCGCGGCGGACCACGGCGTGGCGTTCCCGCACAGGCGCGAGCGCCGGCGGCTGGGCCGCGAGACCGCCGCGGAGATCGCGCCGATCCCGCTGTTCATCAAGGCGCCCGGGCAGAGGCGCGCGCGAGAGAACGACGCGTGGGTCGAGACGATCGACATCCTCCCGACGATCTTCGACGTGCTGAACCTCGACCCGCGCGTGCGCATGGACGGGAAGTCCGCCTTCAGCGACGAGGTGCAGGGCCGCGACGAGCTGCGCTTCCTGATCCGCAACACCTTCGAGGAGCTGCGCATCCCCGCTGACGTGTTCGCGCGCGAGCGGCAGGCGATCGTAGAGCGCAACCAGCGGCTGTTCGGGTCGGGCGCGGACGGCGCGGAGCGCCCCTTCGAAATCGGGCCGAACCCCGAGCTCATCGGGCAGCCGGCGTCATCCGCTGGCCGCCCTCTGGACGTCGAGCTCTCCTACGCGGGCGACTACGAGAACGTGGACCCGAGCTCCGGCTACGTGCCGGTGCACGTAGTGGGCCGCGTGAACGGGCCGGAGCGCGAGGGGCGAGCGATCGCCGTCTCGGTGAACGGGACGGTCCGCGCCGTCGGGAGCACGTTCAAGCTCGCGGAGGGCGACGAGGGCGAGCTCGTCTCGGTGATGGTGCCGGAGTCGGCCTTCCGGAAGGGCCGCAACCTGGTGCGGGTCCTAGAGGTCGGCTAGGCAGAGCTCGACGTCGTGGAGGATGTCCTCGGTCTCCGAGTCCACCTCCGGCTCGACGAACAGCAGGGCCGTGCCGATCTGCTCCGCGCCCTCGCCGCGCCCGCGGAACTGCGCGGCGATTGCCTCGTCCGCGGTCAGGTAGAAGCGGATCCGCGGGCCGGCGTCGAGCACGATCTCGTTCCCCTCCTCGCCACGTCGCTCGGCGTCGATGCCGTTCTGCTCCATGCACGCGAGCGCGCTGCCCGGGAGGTCCGACTCGTCCACCGGAGGCCCGGCATCGCTCGAGCCGCACCCGCCGATCGCGAGCGCCATGAGCGGTAGGGCGAGGAGCGCGCGCTTCACGGGCGGCGCAGGCTAGCGGAGCGGCTTCGTGCGGCGGAAGACCCGGCCGACGGGTAGGAAGACGGGCTTCCTGGCGTTGGTCTCCTCGATCAGGCTCTTGTTGTGCCAGGGCGGGGCGGCGTACTCCTCCGGCGCACCGCCCTCCCAGGTCTGGTGGATGCGGAAGTCGCGCAGGGCCCAGTAGATCGAGCCGTTCACGAACCGCTTCGACCCGTGGATCGCGAGGTGGTCCAGGGCGAACCTGCGCTGGAACTCGTAGGTGCCCTTCTGTGTCTCCGGGCCCGAGCGCGTGGCCTCCGCGCCGAACTCGGTGATTACGAGCGGGAGGTCGGGGTTCGCGGCGTGGACATCGTCGAGGTACTTGCTCAGATCGGCCGTGGTGGTGGGCGGCAGGTCGTCCCGGTTGTCGATCACGGAGCGATACCACCCGAAGTAGTCGTTCACTCCGAGCACGTCGAGGTACTGGTGCGCGCCGGTCGTGAGCGGCTCGCCCACGCGCGACTGGCGATCGATGCCCACAAGGCGCGTGTCGTCGAGCTGCCGCACGGCGCGCGAGGCGCCGCGGATGTAACTCACCACGCTGGGGCTGTACGTGCCGAGGTTGCCGCCCGCCTCGGCCGGCTCGTTCGCGAGCGACCACGTGAGCACCGACGGGTGGTTGAGGTTGTTCTTGACGGTGAGCGTGGCGGCTCGCGTGGCGAGCGAACGCACGCCGGGGCGCGCCCAGAGCCGCGTCGGGATCTGGTAGACCGGCGCCTGGACCCAATACATGATCCCGGCGCGGTCGAGCGCCTCGATCAGCGCCGGGTGGAGCGGGTAGTGCGAGCGCGTGATCGTGGCGCCGAGGCTCTTCAGCCGGTTCACGAGCATCGTGCGCGTGGCCTGCGAGAGCGCACCGCCCTCCTGGCGGTCGTCCTCATGAATGCTCGCGCCGCGGAGGTGCACGCGTTTGCCGTTGATCGTGATGATCCCGCCCGGGCGCGTGGCGATCTTGCGCACTCCGAAGGTCACCCTGTAGGTGCTCCGCTCCCTGCGGCCCGTCACGGCACCCACGCTCAGGTCGTAGAGCTCGGGGTCGCGCGGCGCCCACAGGCGCGGGTTTCTGATGGTGAGCCTGGTGCGCAGCTCGCGGCGGCCCCTGGCCGGGACCGTCTCGGGGTCGAGCCGGTAGCGCTCGCCGCCGAGCCGGAGCATCAGCGCGACGTCGCGGTCGCGGCTCGTGAAGTTGCGGAGGAGCGTCCGCACCTCCACACGCGCGGGCCCCCTCGCCCGGGCGAGGCGCGGGAGCACGTGGACATCCTCGATGTCGACGGTGTCGACCCTGCGCGCATAGACCTCGCGCAGGATGCCGCCGAAGTTCCACCAGCCGCCCGTTCCGTAGCCGTTGTAGGGGGCGGGGCGCCAGTGCGTGAGGTCCGAGTTGCTCCGCAGCGAGGAGACCTCGGCGACGAGCGTGTTGCGCCCCGGCCTCAGGTTCTTCAGCAGGACCTCAAACGGGAAGTAGCCGGTGTAGAAGGCGAGCTGCTCGCCGTTCAGCCACAGCTTGGTCCGGTAGTTGTTGCCCTCGAAGCGAACCTTCCAGAAGTGGCGCGCCCGCTTCGGCGAGCGCGGCAGCGAGAACTCCTTGCGGTACCAGCCGATCGTGCCCCGGTTCTCGGTGGTGTCCTGAGCGTTCCAGTTGTGGGGGACGCTGACGGCAGTCCACCCGGCGAGGTCCTCCTGCTCGAACCAGCGCTCGTCCTCGCCGACGAAGGAGTCGTCCTGGCGGAAGTACCAGGTACCGCCGAGGAGCTCGCGGTTGGTGTGTCCCTCGCGGAAGAGGGGCTTGCCCTCTGGCCGCTCGACGAGCAGCTCCGGCTCCGGCGGCAGGTCCGGCGGCGCCTCCACCTGGGCGTGCGCAGCGAGCGGGCAGGCGGCCGCGACGGCCAGGCAGATGACGAGGGCGGACCTGAGCAAGCGCCTCAGGGTAGCGGCGTATGGAGACGCCGTTTCGGGGTAATTGCAACTGCTACGGTCCGCCACGCGGCCCTCTCACACACGCCCGCGTAGCGGGCGCTTCGCCATGAATCGTCGCTTCGCGCTCATCCAAGCACTGGTATCGCTCGTCGCGCTCGCGGCGGTCGTCTGGTGGGCGAGCAAGCAGGAGTCGCCGCACATCCCCACCCACGGCGACGCGATCGCGTGGTTGCTGCTCGGCGTAGGGCTCTACGCGCTCGCGACCCTGGTGCGCGCCGAGCGCTGGCACCAGATCCTCGAGGTGACCGGAGTGCACGCTCGCCGCCGCGACGTCTACGCGCTCACGACGGTCGGCTACATGGGCAACAACGTGCTCCCGGCGCGCGCGGGCGAGGCGCTGCGCGTGGTGCTGCTCGCGCAGCGCTGCAACGGCAGCAAGCGCACCCTCCTCGGCTCGGTGGTCGCGGAGCGTGTACTCGACGTGATCGCCCTGGTCGCGATCTTCATCGTGACCGTGTACGGCGTGCTCAGCGCGTCGGAGGTGCTGCCGACCGACCGGCCGATCCTCGCGGCCGGCATCGGCGTCCTGCTCCTGCTCGGGGGCGCGATCGCGATCTGGGTGCTGCGCCGCCACCACGTCTTCGAGCGGGCGCGCGACTGGCTGCGTCCGCTGGCCGACGCGCCGCGCGCGCTCCTGAACCGGCGCGGCGCCGCGCTGCTCGCGGGGACGTTCGTCCTCTGGGCCGTGGAGGCCGCCGTCTACCTGGCGGTGGCCCGTGCGCTCGACCTCGACTTCAGCATGTCCGGCGCGCTGTACCTGGTGGCGCTCACCAACTTCGTGGCCGCTCTGCCGGCCGCGCCCGGCTCGATCGGAACCTTCGACGCCGCGGTCCTGTTCGGCGCGAAGGCGCTCGACGCCACCAGCTCGGCCGCCGTCTCGTACGTCATCCTCCTGCGCTTCGTGCTCTACGTGCCGATCACGATCGTCGGGCTCGTCGTGCTGGTTACTCGCTACGGAGGCTGGTCACGGCTACGGTCCGCTACCCGGCTCGAGGCCTCGCGCGCGTAAGCCCCTCGTCGCTCGCCCTCGAGCGCCACGGCACCCAGATGGCTCTGATCATCCTGGGCTGCCTCGCCGTGTCCGCGCTGACGCTGCTGTTCCCGTCGACGCCGACCTACGACCCGTGGGCGTGGATCCTCTGGGGGCGCGAGATCGCCCACCTCGACCTCGTGACCGAGGGCGGCCCCTCGTGGAAGCCGCTGCCGATCTTCTTCACGGTCCCGTTCTCGCTGCTCGGCCAGGACCTGGCGCCGTACCTGTGGCTGTGGGTGGCGCGCGCCGGCGGGCTGCTCGGCTGCGTGATGGCGTACCGGATGGCGCATCGGCTGGTGGGCGGGAAGGTCTACGGCGTGCTGGCCGGCGTGTCCGCGTTCGCGGCGCTGCTGTCGTCCAACAAGTACGTGCGCGACGCCGCCCTGGGCAACTCCGAGCCGATTCTCGCCGCGGTGGTGCTGTGGGGCTTCGAGCGCCACCTCGACGGACGCCGCGACCACGCGCTCTACCTCGGCGTGGCCGCGGCGCTGCTGCGGCCCGAGGCCTGGCCGTTCCTCGCGCTCTACGGGCTGTGGCTGTGGATCTACGAGCCGAAGCTGCGGGCGCGGCTCGTGGCCTTCGCCGTCATCGTGCCCGCGCTCTGGATCCTGCCCGAGTGGTGGGGCGCCAACGACCCGTTCCGCGCGGGCGGCCGCGCGAACGCGCCGAACCCCGGCAGCGCCGCATTCGCCGAGCGGCCCTCGTACGAGCTCTTCAAGCGCTTCGCGCAGAGCACGGTCGCGCCGGTGGAGGCCGGGACGCTCCTCGCGGTCGCGGTGGCGGCCGTCGCGTGGATTCGAAGACGCGGCCAGGGCGCGGTCCTCGCGCTCGCGGCGCTCGGCTTCTCCTGGTTCGCGCTCGTCGCGGTGATGACCGAGGCGGGCTTCGCCGGGAACCAGCGCTACCTGATGGTCACGACAGCCGCGGTGTCCGTGCTCGGCGGGATCGGCGCGGTGCGGGTGCTCCAGGGCGTGGAGGCGCTCGGCGCGCGCTGGTCCGGGAGGGTCCGCACGGGCCGGATCGCGGCGGCCAGCGCGCTGGTGCTCGGCGTCGCGATCGCGTCGCCGACGATCGTCGCGAAGGCCGACAACACCGGTCGCGTGCAGGGCGGGATCGAGCACGAGGCGTACCTCTGGCACGACCTCAAGGCGCTGATCGACGCCAACGGCGGCAAGGACCGCCTGCTCGCCTGCGGCGGTGTCTTCAGCGGCCCGTTCCAGACCCAGATGGTGGCCTATGAGATGGGTGTCCACGGGATCAACGTGGGGTGGAAGGTGACCCCGCCGCCGGGCGTGGCGTTCCGAACGCGCACCGTGCCGGACGGCCCGCTCGTCACGAAGCCGACGGACGACCGCTACCGGCTCGTGGACCAGCAGGGCAAATGGCGGCTGCTGACCGTGCCGCCTGAGGGCAACGAGCGGGGCGCGTGCCCGGCCTCCGGGCCGAACGCGCCGACTGCGCCGGTGCCGCCGGGGTCCTCGCTCGGCAAGGCACCCGTCGAGGTGATCGGCCGATGAAAGCGGCGAGCCCGTCGCCGCGCGCTCACTAGGATCGCGGCGTGGCAAGCCTCGCTTCCCGTGCCCGAGCCATGCCCCGGCTCGCCTCGCTGCCGAACAGCTTCGTGCTGCCCGCGCTCGTGCTGCTCGGGCTGCTCGCGCTGTCGTCCTACCTGCGGACGAAGTCGCTCGGCGAGTCGCTCTGGATGGACGAGGGCCTCTCGATCGGGATCGCGTCGCAGCCGCTCTTCGACATCCCGGGCGTGCTGCGCATGGACGGCTCGCCGCCGCTCTACTACATGCTGCTGTCCGTCTGGATGGACCTTGCGGGGGACGGCCCCGCCGAGACGCAGGCGCTGTCGGTGGCGATCTCGCTCGTGGCCGTGCCGGGCGGCCTGTGGGCGGGCTGGAGCCTGTTCGGGCGTCGGGCCGGCCTGATCTGCGCGGCACTCTGCGCGGTGAACCCGTTTCTCACGCAGTACGCCCAGGAGACGCGCATGTATTCGCTCATGCTCGTCATGTCGCTGCTCGCCACCGCGGCATTCCTGCACGTGTTCGCCTTCGGCCGCAGGCGCTACCTGCCGCTCTTCATGGTGCTGCTGGCCGGGATGCTCTACACGCACAACTGGGGGCTGTTCCTGGGGGCCGGCCTGGCGCTCGGGCTGATTCCATGCTGGTACGTCTCCGAGGTCCGGTCGAGCTTCTGGAAGGACGCGCTCATCGGATTCGGCGCTGTGGGCCTGCTCTACCTGCCGTGGCTGCCGACCCTCCTTCACCAGGTCCAGCACACCGGCGCGCCATGGCTGAACCCGCCGAACTTCGGCGCGCCGGTGCAGATCTCGAAGTCGCTGCTGGGCGGCGGCACTCCCACCGTCGCCCTCGTCCTGGCCGGCGGCTCGGGGCTCGCCGCGATCATCGCCCGCCGTGTGGAGGACAAGGAGCGCACGGCGCTGATCTCGGGCGCGGTGATCGTGCTGGGCACCCTCCTCGTCGCCTGGGTCGTCTCCCAGGTCTCCCCGGCGTGGACCACGCGCTACCTGGGCGTTCTGCTCGGCCCGATGCTGCTGCTCGGTGCGCTCGGCCTGGCGCGCGCGGGGAACCTGGGCCTCGTCGCGCTCGTGATCATCGTCGGCATCTGGGCGATCCCGAAGAGCTACGGGCTCGAGAACAAGTCGAACGCGTCCGACCTGCGCAACGACTCGGTGCCCGAGCTGCGCGAGGGCGACCTCGTCCTGTCGATGCAGCCCGAGCAGGGGCCGCTCCTCGCGTACCACCTGGAGGAGCTCGGCGGGGCGCCCGACCTGCGCTTCGGCAACGCGATCGGCGCCGTGGAGAACGACCGCATCATGGACTGGACCGACGGCTACGACAAGATGAAGGAAGCCACGCCGTCGAAGAACCTCGAGCCGCTGATTGCTAGTCTGCCGCCCGGCGGGCGGGTCCTCATCGTGCACCCCGTGACATCGAAAGCGGATGACTGGGACGCGCCCTGGACCGAGCTCGTCAGGCGCCGCTCAGCCCAGTGGGGCGCTGCGCTCGCAGGGGACGATCGGCTCGAGCCGGTGAAGACGGTCCCCGTCCGCTACCGCCGCGCCACGCGCATTGGAGTGCGTGGCGTCATCTACGAGAAGACCGGATGAACGAGAACAACACTTCGAAGCCCACGCCTCCCGCCAACCTGGCCCGGCCCGACATGCTCGAGAAGCCTACCGTGATCCTCGGGGGCGGCCCCGCGGGCCTGACCGCCGGCTACCTGCTGGCCAAGAAGGGCCTGCCGGTCGTCGTGCTCGAGGCGGAGGACCAGGTGGGCGGCATCGCGAAGACCGCGGTGCGCGACGGCTACCGGTTCGACCTCGGCGGCCACCGCTTCTTCACCAAGGTGAAGGAGGTCGACGACCTCTGGCACGAGATCATGCGCGAGGAGTTCCTCGAGCGCCCGCGGATGTCGCGGATCTACTGGCGCAACGGCCGGGGCGAGGGCAAGTTCCTCGACTACCCGCTGCGCGGGCCGGACGTGATGAAGAAGCTCGGCCCGATCGACCTCACGAAGGCGCTTCTCTCCTACCTAGCCGCCGCCATCAAGCCGAAGGGCAGGGAGGACACGTTCGAGCAGTGGGTGTCGAACCGCTTCGGCCGCTGGCTCTTCAACCAGTTCTTCAAGTCGTACACCGAGAAGGTCTGGGGCGTGCCGACGTCCGAGATCCGCGCCGACTGGGCCGCGCAGCGGATCAAGAACCTCTCGTTCTTCCGGGCCGCCTATTCGGCCTTCTTCGGCAACAAGGACAACAAGGTCACCAGCCTGATCTCGAAGTTCAACTATCCCCGCTACGGCCCCGGCCAGATGTGGGAGACGATGACCGACGACATCCAGAAGCTCGGCGGCCAGGTGCTCCTGAACCACAAGGTCACTCAGCTGGAATTCGAGGGCGACCGCTGCGTGCGCGTGCACGTGGGCGACAAGGTCTTCGAGCCGTCGGCCGTGGTCTCGTCGCTGCCGCTCCGCAACGCGGTGGGGATGGCGAGGCCGCAGCCGAAGCCGGAGGTGATCTCCGCGGCCAAGGGGATGCGCTACCGCGACTTCCTCACGGTCGCCGTGGTGCTGAAGGGCGACGACCTCTTCCCGGACAACTGGATCTACATCCACGACCCGAACGTGAACGTCGGCCGGATCCAGAACTTTCGCTCGTGGAGCCCGTGGATGGTGCCCGACCCGGAGAAGGCGTGCGTCGGCCTCGAGTTCTTCTGCTTCGCCGGCGACGAGCTCTGGGAGACGGACGACGAGGAGCTGGTGCAGCTCGGCATGCGCGAGCTGGAGAAGCTCGGGCTGGCGAAGCGGTCGCAGCTCGAGTTCGGCTTCGTCGAGCGGGTGCCCAAGGCGTACCCGATGTACGACGCCGAGTACGACAAGCGCGTCTCGATGATCCGCTCGTGGCTCGACGGCCTGGACAACTACATCCAGGTCGGCCGCAACGGACTGCACAGGTACAACAACTCGGACCATTCGATGCTCACGGCGATGCGCGCCGTGGACAACCTCGTGGACGGCGCCGACCACGACATCTGGGCGGTCAACGCCGAGTCGGTGTACCACGAGGAGGGCAAGGACAACGAGGACAAGCAGCCCTACATCGAGGCTCCGGAGACGGAGTCGATGAAGGAGCCGCTGCACTCCTAGCACCGTGGACGCGGGCGCCCTCGGCCTGGCGCTCGGCGCCGCTGTGCTGCACGCCGGGTGGAATGTCGCGCTGGCGGGGGCGGCCTCGACGCGGTCGGCGACGGCGGGAGTGCTCCTCCTCGGGGCGCCGCTGCTGGCGCTGGCCGCGCTGCTGACCGGCGCGGGCGTGTCCTCGTCGGCCGTTCCGTTCATCGCGGCGTCCGCGGCGCTGGAGCTTGCCTATTTCGTGCTCTTGGCGCGGGCGTACGACGGAGGTGAGGTCAGTGTCATCTATCCCACCGCCCGCGGTCTCGCGCCGGTGGTTGTGCTGGGCGCCGGCGCGGTCGTCCTGGACGAGCCCGTCTCCGTCGCCGCGGGCGTCGGCGTCCTGGCCGTCGCGGCGGGCATTTTCCTGGTGTCTCCGAAGTTGACCGCGCATTGCACGGTCAACTTCGGAAGGTCCCGGCGGGACGTGTTGTTCGGGGTGGCCATCGGGGTGGTCATCGCGGCGTACACGCTCATCGATGCAGAGGGCGTCGAGCGGGCCGACTCGATCGCGTACCTGGCTCTCGTCGTCGCGCCGTGCGCCGCGCTTTACCCGCTCGTCACGGAGACACGGCCCGATGTCGGACTGCGGAGCGCGGCCACGGCCGCAGCGACCTTCGGCGCCTACCTGCTCGTGCTCGCCGCGCTGGCGCGAGCGCCGGCGGCGCCCGTCTCGGCGGTGAGGGAGAGCAGCGTCGTAATCGCCGCCATCCTCGCCGCCGTCGTTCTCCACGAGGGAGTGGGCGGGCGAAGGATTGCCGGCGCGATCGCCGTGGCGGTGGGAGTGGGGCTGATCGCCTACTCGTAATACGGCAGCGGCCCGCCGGCCGCGTCCAGCACCGTGGAGTAGAGCTCCCGGCTCACGCCCGGGTGGTCCTTCACGACGTTCTCGAACTCGCCCGGGTCGTCGCGCACGTTGCAGAGCGTCCGCTCGTTGCCCTGGTTGTCGCCGATCAGGACCCAGTCGTCCGTGCGTATGAAGAAGCGGTTGTACATGCCGCCGTAGTGGAAGTCGCGCTTCTCGGCCGGCTCGTCGCCGTCGAGCGTCACGGACAGGTCGGTGCCCTCCATCCAGTCGGGCGTCCTGACGCCGGCCAGCGACATGATCGTGGGGCCGATGTCGTGGGTCGACGCGAAGTAGTCGTGCTCCTCGCCGGCGCGGCGGCCGCTCGGGTGCGCAATCACGAGCGGGACCTGCGCGAGCTCGGGGTGGAGCTGCGACGGGACCTTGCCGGTGTAGCCGCGCTCGCCGAGCAGGTAGCCGTGGTCGCTCATCAGAACGACCACGGTGTTCTTGTCGAGCCCGAGCTCGCCGAAGCGCTCCATGAAGCGACCGAACCAGACGTCGGTCATCGTGACCTCGGCCGCGTACACCGCCCGCAGGCGGCGCATCAGCTCCGGCGTGTAGTTCTCCGCGAAGCCGTAGTCGGTCACGCCGACCTCGGGCCCGTGGTAGCCCGGGTCGCCGTACATGTCGAGGTACTTCGGCGGCGGGCTCCACGGCTCGTGCGGGTCGAAGCAGTCGATCGTGAGCGCGAACGGCTGGCGGCGGCGCGCGTCGTCGAGCATGTCGGCGGCGCCCTTGAAGATCCGGGCGGCGCAGGTCTCCTCCTCGTCCCGGCCCTCGCCCGTGTTCGCCAGGTACTTGCGCATTCCGGGCACGTAGCGCTCGTCGCGCAGGAACGGGGGCAGCCAGTGGTTCACGGTCTCCATCGACACGGCCTCCGGCCTCTGCCGGAAGCCGGACTGTCCCACGATGGTCTCCCACCGGTTGAAGGTCTCGCGGAAGGGCTCGTAGGCCTTCATGAACGCGGTGAACGGGTTGTCGCTGATCTGGGCCGTCCAGTAACCCGCTTCGCGGAGCGCCGTCGTGAAGGTGCGCTGAGGGTCGTCGATCGGGAGCCAGCCCGGGCTCGTGCCGATCTCCTTGTTCGGCTTCCAGTCCCGGTACGGGAAGATGCGCTTCGCGCCGAAGATCGAGCGCCGCGCCGGGACGGTGACCATCGCCTCCGGGAAGGCCCGCGTAAAGCGGAGGCCGCGGCTCATGAGCGCGTCGATGTTCGGCGTCTTCACCTCGGAGCCGTAGGCGCCGACGTGGTCCGGGCGCAGCGTGTCGACGATCACGAACAGCACGTTGAGCTCCTCGTGCTCGGCCGGATTGCCGTCGTCGTCCGAGCTGCAGCCCACCACGGGCAGTAGCGCGGCTCCCGCGGCGCCCGCGGCGCCGGCCTGGATCAGCCGCCGGCGGCTCAGGCGCGTTTCCACGCGGTCGGAGAGTAGCGGGGGTCGTACAAGCGTCCAGACCCTCTCTGGAACTCGCGAAACGTGCCGATGACCAAAGTGTGTCGAAGCTTCGGCAGCTCACGCTGGCGCTTGCGATCACCGTCGTCGTTCCGGCGGGCGCCAGTGCCCAGACCTACATGCCCGGGCGTCTTGTGGACCCGGGCCTCGTGGACCCGCCGCTGAACGTCCCGGCACCGCCGGTTGGCGAGTACCCCGAGCACTGGGCCGAGTGCGTCGCCGAGACGAATCCGGTCTGGCCGACCGCACCGGCCGGCATCGACCCGAAGGCGGTCGATCCCGCGTCGCCGAACCCGCTGCTCGGCCAGCGCTTCTTTCTCGACCGCATGGAGCCCGCCTACATGCAGTGGGTGAAGTGGAAGCGCGCCGGTCAGAGCACGAGGGCGAACACGCTCTGGAAGCTGGCCCGTGAGCCGCGCTTCCGCTGGTTCGGCAAGTTCACGCGCCCGCGGATGCAGAAGAAGATCCGCGGCTACCTGGACCGCGTGCAGTGCGACCAGCCCGGCACCGTGCCGCTGATGGCGGTCATGCGCCACCAGGGCAAGGGCTGCAGCGGCACTTACCGCGCCGGCGGCGAGGCCGAGGACCGACGCACGATGCAGTGGTACGACGACTTCGCGGAGACCGTCGGGAACGCGCGGGTCGTGATCGCGTTCGAGCCGGACTCGCTCGGCACGATCGACTGCCTCGCGCGGGACCGCCGCCAGGATCGCCTCGACGTGCTGCGCTACGGCGTGAACAGGTTCTCCGAGCTGCCGAACGCCACGATCTACCTGGAGGCCGGTGCCTCCGACTGGGAGCCCGCCAACCGCACCGCGAAGCAGCTCCGCTACATCGGCATCAGCAAGGTCCGTGGCTTCATGCTCAACGTGACCCACCACGACTGGACGCGCAACAACATCCGGCACGGCCTCCAGCTCTCGCGGATGGTGGGCGGCAAGCACTTCATCATCAACACGTCCTACAACGGGCGTGGCCCGCTGCACTACAAGAAGTGGCTCAACAAGGCGCAGCACAAGTGGCGCCGCATCAACGTGTGGTGCCACCCCGGCCTCCGTGGCCTGGGCCCCGCGCCGACGACCGCGACGGACCACCCGCTGGTGGACGCGTACATGTACGTCAACCGCCCCGGCTTCTCGGCCGGTTCCTGCAACGGCGGCCCGCTTCCGGTGGGCACCTGGTGGGCCGAGCGCGGCCTGATGTACGCGCAGTACGCCACCGACTGGCTGTCGCCGCCCAAGGGCACCGCGCACGGCCACTTCAAGCGCTACTCGCTGCGCGCGCTCGGCGCCTTCGGCCGCTAGCTAGAAGCTCGGCAGGGGTTCGCGGGCCCGCGGTATCCGGACGATCGGCGGGCCGGTCGCCTGTTCGCAGTCGTCGAGCCGGTGGATGCTGACCGTCGGCCCCGGCCGTTCGTACTCGGGCGGGTAGAGGTTGTACGAGAGGTCGAAGTCGAAGGGGACGGGGCCGGCGCCGTCGTCGTACGGGCTGAACGTCTTCACGACTCGCGACTCGCGAGCAAGCCGGTCGTAGTACGCGCGCGCGTCGCGGTCGCCGGTCTGGAGCGCGCGGTCGCGGACCACGTCGGCGGTCATGACGAGGCAGTAGCCGTACAGCCGGTAGTCGTCGATGACCTCGGGGCCGAGCACGGCGTGGTATGCCGAGGCGCGAATCCCGCCGTCCGGGCGGGCGACGAGGCCGGGCTTGTACCGGGCGCATACGCGCCTGCCCTCGCTCTCGTAGGACCAGCCGGGCTCGGTCCACCCGCCCCGCTGCTCGCAGCGCGAGAGCCAGGGGGGAGGATCGCCCTCCGGATTGGAGCGGAACCAGCGACCGGGGACCGTCGGCTCCACCGAGGCGCGCAGCTCCGGCGGGTAGTGCCGCTCGAGCCAGTCACGCGCCTGCTGCCGGGTGTCGTCGCGACCGAGCGCCCGTGCGCTCCGGATGTCGGCCGCCAGCGGCTGGACCAGGACCAGGGCCGCCACTCCGGCGACGAGCGCGGGACCGGTCCATGCCGGCCGGCGCCTCCATCGATCGAGGACCAGGTCCGAGGCCTGCACCAGAGCGGCCGCCGCGAGCAGCGCCAGCGCCGGATAGGCAGGCAGCAGCCAGCGGCCGAAGTAACGCGACTGCACGCTCAGGTAGACGAACAGCGCCGCCGGCACGGCGATCAGCATCAGCCCCCGCGCGAGGCCGCGCCGCAGCTCGAGCACGGCTCCGGCGAGCGCCGCCAGCGCGGCCGCCCAGCCGAGCCCCCAGGTCAGGCTGTCGAGGTAGTACGAGACACCACCCGACTCCTGGCCCGGCTTCGGCTGGTCCGCAGCGACCTCGGCCTGGTCCCGAATGTCACTCCACCAGGCGTCGAAGGAGCCGAACAGGTACGGGTTGAGCACGCCGAACACCACGGCGGCGCACAGAAGTGCGACCCCGAGCGCGCCCACGGCCCGTCCGGGCTGAGCGCGAAGTCGGGTGAGGCCGGCGATGGCGACCGGCAGGAGGGCGAGGCCGGCGGTGTACTTGAAGGCGACGGCGAGGCCCGCGAAGGCCCCCGCGAGGGCGAAGTCCAGGAGTGGGCTGGCGCCTGTGGGCGCGCGGCTCCGCACATACGCCCGCACCGCGAACGCCAGCGAGAGCGCCACTCCGGTCAGCGAGCCCACGTCGGTCACAGCGATCCGCGAGTAGGCCACCGGCAGGAAGGCGAATGCCAGCACCGCGGCTGCCACGAGCCCCTCGCGCACTCCCCAGAGCCGCCTGGCGGCCCAGTAGGTCGCCGCCACGCCCGCCATGCACAGCGCGGCCGCGAGCACGCGCGCGGCGATCCAGATCTCCGTGGGGTTCTTGTCGAACTGGTCCGTGACGTTCCCGAAGGGCAGTTCGAACACGAAGCCGAGCGGCCCGTACATCACCCGCAGCAGCGCGTACACGAGGTACGTGTAGGCGGAGGGGTTCTGGTAGTAGCCGGGGTCGAAGTCCTGCCAGAACATCTCGACCGCGCGCGACGTGAAGTGCGACCCCTCGTCGATCGAGTACACGAACGGCAGGCCGTAGTCGATGTTCCACACCCGAAGCGCGAACCCGGCGACGAGGATGAGCAGGAGCACGAGCCGGTGCACGGAGCCGCACGTTAGTCAGCGCCCAGGCGCGCGGGACGGGAACGGGGCGCTGGTACTTTGTCTCCAATGCCGAAAACGACCGCTACGGACACGGACGTCCGACACCTGCGGCGGGCGATCGAGCTCGCCGGGCGGGCGCGCGGCCAGACGAGCCCCAACCCCATGGTGGGCGCGGTGGTGGTGAAGGAGGACCGGGTCGTGGGGGAGGGCATCACCCAGCCCCCGGGGGAGGATCACGCCGAGGTAATGGCGCTCGCCGAGTCCGGAAGCCAGGCCGCGGGCGCGACCATGTACCTCTCGCTCGAGCCATGCTGCCACCACGGCCGCACGCCGCCGTGCACCGACGCCATCCTCAGCGCGGGCATCCGCCGCGTGGTGATCGCCTCGGACGACCCGACGCCGAAGGCGGCCGGCCGCGGGCCGGGCATCCTGCGCGACGAGGGCGTGATGGTCGACATCGTGGACGGCGACATCGCGGACGCCGCGCGCATGCTCAACCAGCCCTTCCTCAAGCACGCGCGCACGGGGCGCCCGCTCGTGATCTTCAAGTTCGCCATGACGCTCGACGGCAAGGTGGCCACCCGCACCGGCGACTCGCAGTGGATCTCCGGCGAGGCCAGCCGTGCCCGCGCGCACCGCTGGCGAGCCGAGTCGGACGCTGTCGCCGTCGGCATCGGCACCGCGCTCGTGGACGACCCGCGCCTCACCGCGCGCATCGAGGGCGTCGCACGCCAGCCGCGCCGCGTGGTCTTCGACTCGGAGGCCCGCCTCCCGCTCGACTCGCGGCTCGTGGAGGACGTGTCGGACGTCCCGCTGATCGTGGTCTGCTCGCGCGCCGCGAAGCGCACTTCGGTCGAGGCGCTCCAAGCCGCGGGCGTCGACGTGATCGTCGCCACCGGCGAGAACGAGGGCGCGCGCGTGCAGCACGCGCTCGACGAGCTCGGCGCGCGCGAGATCCAGTCGCTCCTGCTCGAGGGCGGCCCGCATCTGGCCGGCGCGTTCCTCGAGGCCGAGGAGATCGACGAGGTGCGCGTGTTCATCGCGCCGGTCCTGCTCGGTGGCGCGAAGGCGAGGACGGCGGTGGAGGGGATCGGCTTCGGTGAGATCGCCGCCGCGCCGCGGCCGCTCGCCATCGAGACCGAGCGGATCGACGACGACGTGCTGTTCGTGGCCCGCTTCAAGGAGTGGTGAGGTGTTCACCGGGCTGGTAGCGGGGAAGGGCGTCGTCCGCGGCTTGGCGCACGGCCGCGTGGAGGTGGAGACGCCGCTCGCCGGGGAGCTCGCGCCGGGGGACTCGATCGCCGTCAACGGCGTCTGCCTAACGGCGACCGAGCGCGACAACGGCACCTTCGCCGCCGAGCTGATGCCGGAGACGCTGCGCCGCAGCGCGCTCGCCCCGCTCCAGATCGGTGAGGAGGTGAACCTCGAGCTCCCGCTGCGCGCCGGGGACCGCCTCGGTGGCCACGTCATGCAGGGCCACGTGGACGGCACCGGGACGGTGGCGAGCGTGAACGAGGAGGGCTTCTCGCGCGTGGTCCGCATCCAGGCCGCGCCTGAGCTGCTGCGCTACGTGGTCGACAAGGGATCGATCGCGGTGGACGGCGTGTCGCTTACCGTTTCGGGTGTGGACGACGAGGCATTCGAGGTATCGCTGATCCCAGAGACGCTCGAGCGGACGACGCTCGGCGACGCCGCCCCCGGACGCCGGGTGAACCTCGAGGTCGACATCCTGGCGAAGTACGTGGAGAAGCTGAGGGCGCCATGACGAGCCCCCCGTTCAGCTCGATCGAGGAAGCGATCGAGGACATCCGCGACGGCAAGATGGTGGTCGTCTGCGACGCGGAGGACCGCGAGAACGAGGGCGACCTGACGATGGCCGCCCAGTTCATCACGCCGGACGCGATCAACTTCATGGCCACGCACGGGCGGGGGCTGATCTGCCTCGCGCTGACCGGCAAGCGCTGCGACGAGCTCGGACTCGACCTGATGGCCGCGAAGAACGAGTCGCCGTTCCAGACCGCCTTCACGATCTCGATCGAGGCTCGCGAGGGCATCACCACCGGCATCTCGGCGCACGACCGCGCGCGCACCGTCCAGGTGGCGATCGACCCGAGCTCGCGCCCGCAGGACCTCGTCCAGCCCGGCCACATCTTCCCGCTGAAGGCGAAGGCCGGCGGCGTGCTCGAGCGGACGGGCCAGACGGAGGCCGCCGTCGACCTCGCGCGGCTCGCCGGATTGAACCCCTCCGGCGTGATCTGCGAAGTCATGAACGACGACGGCACGATGGCGCGCGTGCCGGACCTGGAGGAGTACTGCAAGAAGCACGAGCTGAGGATGGTCACGGTTGCCGATCTGATCGCCTACCGGCGCCGCCACGACAAGCTGATCGAGCGCGTGGTGGAGGCGGGCCTGCCCACGAAGTTCGGCGACTTCAGCGTCGTCGGCTTCCGCTCGCTCGTGGACGACAAGCACCACGTCGCGATGGTCAAGGGCGCAGCTCAGGGTGAGCCCTTCGGGTCACCCCTCGTGTTTGACGGGGAGGAGGACGTGCTCGTGCGCGTGCACTCCGAGTGCCTCACGGGCGACGTGTTCCACTCGCTCCGTTGCGACTGCGGCCAGCAGCTCGAGGACGCGCTCGCACGCATCGAGCAGGAGGGACGCGGCGTGCTGCTCTACCTGGCCCAGGAGGGACGCGGGATCGGGCTGCTGAACAAGCTACGCGCCTACAAGCTCCAGGAGGAGGGGCTCGACACGGTCGACGCGAACATGAAGCTCGGCCTGCCGGCGGACCTGCGCGACTACGGCATCGGCGCGCAGATCCTGGTGGACCTCGGGCTGAGCTCGATCCGCCTCCTCACGAACAACCCGAAGAAGATCGTCGGGCTCGAGGGCTACGGGCTGACGGTGACCGACCAGGTGCCGATCGAGCACGCGCCGGGCGAGCACAACCGCGAGTACCTGCGCGCGAAGAAGGAGCGGCTCGGCCACATGCTGCACCACCAGGGCCTTGCGCTCGACGAGGAGATGATCCACGAGGAGCGCGTGCAGGACCGCGAGCGCGCGCTCGCCGAGGGCGTGGACCCGTACGGCCAGGGCCCGGCGCCGCGTCGTCCGGGGCAGAGTGGCTGACGTCTACGCGGCCTGCGTCGGCTGCTTCTACGAGGAGCTCGCGGAGCGGCTCGTGGAGGGCGCGCGGCGCGTGTTCGAGGAGGCGGGCGCGACGGTCGAGGTGCACGACGTGCCGGGAGCGTTCGAGCTCCCGCTCGCGGCTCGCTACTGCGCGGACAGCGGCAGGTACGCCGGCGTGGCCTGCCTCGGCGCAGTCATACGCGGCGAGACCGACCACTACGACTTCGTCTGCACCGAGGCGGCCAACGGGATCGCGCGCGTTGGTCTCGATACGGGCGTGCCGTGCGCGTTCGGCGTGCTCACCGTGGACGACATGGAGCAGGCGCTGGCCCGCAGCGGGGGCGGCAAGCGCCACCAGGGCGAGGACGCGGCGCGCGCGGTGCTACGGATGGCGGCGCTCCGCCGCGAGCTGAGCGGCTAGCGGCCCCGGAAGAAGCCGTTCGACGTTCCGCGGGGCGGCGCCAGCCAGTGCGTTCGGAAGCGCGCGTACATCAGCGCCCGCTGCGGCCACCAGCTGCCGACCGGCAGCGGCCCGCCGTTGCAGGCGCCGGCCGAGTAGCCGGGCCGGTTGATCCACATGTACGCGTCCACGAGCGGGTGGTGCGTCCGCGTGGTCGGCGGGATGCCGAGCCCCCGCCGCGGGGGATGGCACCAGACGTTGCGCCTGCGCCGGCCGCGGATGTGAACGGGGCCGCGGCCGTTGTACGAGGTGTTGACGATGAACGGCTTGCCGCCGACCCGCCGCGAGATGGCGAGCCCGTGGCGGATGTTCTTCGACGTCCAGTCGTGGTGCGTCGCGTTCAGCATGAAGCCGCGGACCCGGCGGATGCCGATGGCGCGGAGTTGCCTGGCCGTGCGCCTCGCGGGCTCCCAGTCGGAGGCGCCCGCCTCGAGGTAGATCGTCGCCCTCGGCAGGCGGGAGAGCACCTTGACGCCGTAGCGGAGCGTCCTGAGGCGGTCAGCGCGGCGGCTTCCGGCCAGGCAGTCGACCGTTCCGAGTGAGTCCGGCTCGAACCCGATGACGACGCGCGCACGGCCGACACCGCGCGCGAAGCGGCGGTACCAGGCGCGCGTCCGGGCATCTTCCGCTCGGCCGCCGGCGGTGTAGCCGCCGCAGCCCTTGCCCTGGTGGCGCATCACGACCATGAGGGGGACGGCGCCCGGCTGGACCGCCGCGGCGCAGCGCAGATACCTCCGCACCCTGCGCCGCACCGCTCCGTCCCAGCGCCCGAACCAGCGGAACCTCGGCTCTCGTGCGATTCGCCACATCAGGGCGGCCTTGCGGCGCTGCCCACGGGCGCGCAGGGTCCGGTAGGAGCGGTAGGCGGGCTCGAGTGGGTCCACGTACCAGCGCATGCCGCGAAGCGGATTCGGCGACCCCGGGTCGACCGCGCGCGGGTCGACGTAGGGAGGCCCGCTCGGCAGCCGGCTTCGCACGCAGCGGCGCGCCCTCCGCGGCGTACGGTCCTGGCCTCGCACCGGCCGGACGTCCGGGACCGGGCCCAGCCGCGGTGGCGGCGGGCGTCGCGGGACCGCCTCCGGATAGACGTCCGGAGACTCCTGCGCGGACGCGCTCGGGCTCGCCGAGCAGATCGACGTTATGGCGCACAGCAGCACGCCCGCCCACCTCGTGGTGGCACGGCAAAACGGCGGCACTGACTTCGACTCCTGTGTGGGTTCCCTGCCTGGGGCGGCCCCCCAGACTTCGGCGAGCCTTCCCCGAGCGGCCCCGAACCATGCACGCCGCACAGGACGGATCGAGACGACGCCCGGAAATAGCGGTCAGCGCGCGCTCGGCGGCTGGTGCCCGTTCCGAGTGCCGCGCGGAGGGCCGAGCCACGAGGTGGCGAAGCGGGCGTACATGAGGGCCCGCTGCGGCCACCAGGTGCCCACCGGCAGCGGCCCGCCGTTGCAGGCGCCGGCCGAGTAGCCCGGCCGGTTGATCCACATGTAGGCGTCCACCTTCCGGTGGTGCGTCCGGGTGGTCGGCGGGATGCCGAGCCCGCGGCGCGGAGGGTGGCACCAGACGTTGATCCGGCGCCATTTGCGGTGCTCCCGGTCGATCCATCTCCGGTAGTGGACCGGGCCACGCCCGTTGTAGGAGGTGTTGACGATGAATGGCTTTCCGCCGGTGCGGCGCGAGATCGCCAGCCCGTGGCGGATGTTCGCCAGCGTCCAGTCGTGGTGGCTCACGTTCAGCATGAAGCCGCGGGCCTTGTGGATCCCGATCGCGCGCAGCTGGCTTGCGGTGCGCTCCGCGGGCTCCCAGTCGGACGCGCCGGCCTCCAGGTAGACGGTGGCGTTGGGGAGCCGCGTCAGGACGTCGACGCCATGCCGCAGCACGCGCAGCCGCGCGGCGCGCCGCGAGGGCGCGAGGCAGTCGAGCGTGCCGAGCGAGTCCGGCTCGAAGCCGATGACCACGCGCGCGTCGCCGACGCCGGCCGCGAAGCGCTCGTACCAGCGCATCGTGCTCACGTCCTCGGTGCTCCCGCCGGCCGCGTAGCCGGCGCCGCACGCCTTCCCCTGGTGGCGCATGACGACGATCAGCGGTACCGCTCCCGGCTGGAGCGCTGCGGCGCATGACAGGTAATCGGCCACCTTCTTCCTGACGTCGGGCGTGCTCCAGCGGCCGAACCAGCGGAAGCGCGGCTCGCGGGCGATGCGCCACATCAGCGCTGCGTTCCGCGCGGCGCCACTCCGGCGGTAGCCCGCGTAGCTTCGCCAGGCGGGTTCGCGCGGGTCGACGAACCAGCGCAGCCCGCGGAGCGGGTTGGGCGAGGCGGGGTCGAGGCCGCGGGGGTCGGCTCCGGGCGGCCCGGTGGTCGGCGAGGCCGCCCCGCAGTCGTCGGGGGTCACGGGCGTAGGGTCCTGACCCGACACCGGCGCCAGGTCGGGCACCGGCCCGACGTCCGGCGCTTGCGGCAGCGCGGGAACGGCCTCGGGATAGAGGTCGGGCAGGTCTTGCGCGTGGGCGTCGACGACCCCTGCGCTGAGCGGCAGCACAGCACAGAGGAGCGCGCACGCCAACGCGAGGTCGGCACGGCGAGGTTGCGGCATCGAGATCCGGGATCCGTCCCGGTGGTTCCGGCCTGGGTTCCCCTACCAGGCGCGAGTCGAGCCTACCCCCCTCCGTTGAGAACGAACCGTGGCTACCCCACTAACCTGCTCGCGCGCGTGGTCAACCTCTACTCCGACACCCAGACACGCCCGACCGAGGCGATGCGCGCCGCAATCGCGGCCGCCGAGGTGGCCGACGAGCAGCGCGGCGCCGACCCGACGACGAGCCGGCTCGAGGAGCGGGTGGCGGAGCTGCTCGGCCAAGAGGGTGCGGTGTTCATGCCGAGCGGGACGATGTGCAACCAGATCTCGTTCCGGCTGCATGCGCGTCCGGGCGGCGACGAGCTGATACTCGACCGGACCGCGCATCCGATCATCGCCGAGGCGGGCGGGCCGGCTCAGAACGCGGGGCTGATGATCAACGCGCTCGACGGCGACGGCGGCATCTTCACCGGCGAGCAGCTCGCCGCGGCCGTCCGGCCGGAGAATCGCTACCTGCCGCGCTCGCGTGTGGTCTCGGTCGAGCAGACGACGAACATGGGCGGCGGCCGCGTATGGCCGCTCGAGCGGGTGCGGGCGGTGCTCGGCGTAGCGCGCGAGCGAGGGCTGCGCGCGCACATGGACGGCGCTCGCCTGATGAACGCGGTGGTTGCGTCGGGCACGAGCGCGGCGGAGTACGCCGGCGGGTTCGACACGGCGTGGATCGACTTCACGAAGGGCCTCGGCGCGCCGGTAGGCGCCGTGCTGGCCGGCTCGAGTGAGCTGATGGCGGAGGCCTGGCGGTGGAAGCAGCAGATGGGTGGCGCCTTCAGGCAGTCCGGCATCGTGGCCGCCGGCTGCCTCCACGCGCTCGACCACCACGTGGAGCGCCTGGCCGACGACCACGAGAACGCGCGGGTGCTGTCGGACGGCCTCGCCGAGCTCGGCTGCGACGTGATCGCGCCCGAGACGAACATCGTGATCTTCAGCGCGCCCGCCGGGTTCGTGGCCGGAATGGCCGAGCGCGGGGTGGAGCTGAGTGACACTCCCGACGGCCGCGTGCGCGCCGTGACGCACCTCGACGTGGACCGCGCGGGCATCGACGAAGCGCTCGGAGCCGCCCGGGACCTGCTGCTACCCTGACGCGCCGTGGCAAAGGTCTGCTTTTCGTGCGGAAAGGGCCCCGCGTTCGGGCACAGTCGCAGCCACTCCATGGTGGCCACCAAGCGCCGCTTCAACCCGAACCTGCAGAAGGTCCGCATCGACGTCGGGGGCGCCCCCCGGCGTGAGTACGTCTGCACGCGTTGCCTCAAGGCCGGCAAGGTCTTGAAGCACGTCTAGCGCGGTCCAGGGCCGTCGCTTCCTGTAAAAAGGGCGGGATGCCCCCCGACGACAGCCTCGCGCGCTTCAGGCGCGTAGTCGCCGCCGCTCTGAACGAGCTGGAGAACCGGCGCCAGGAGGTGAACGACCTCAACGTGTTCCCGGTGGCGGACGGCGACACCGGCGACAACATGGCACTCACCATGCGCGCCGTGCTCGAGGAGCTGAACGCGCTCGACGGCTCGACCATCGACGCCATCCGCCGCGACGAGATCGTGAGCGCGGTCGCCCGGGCCGCGCTGCTCGGCGCGCGCGGCAACAGCGGCGTGATCCTCTCGCAGGTGGTGCGGGGAGCCGCGGAGGAGCTGGCGTCGCGGCCGGGCGAGCTCGTCGACCCGGTGCTGGTGTCGGCCGCGTTCGCCCGCGCCGCGGACGCCGCCTACGCATCGGTGCGCGACCCCGCGGAGGGCACGATGCTCACGGCCGTGCGCGCGATGGCCAGTCGCGTGGCTCACGACCTCGCTCACATGGACACTCAGCGGCTCGGTCCGGACGCGAGCGCCGAGGAGCAGGACGAGCTGCTCGCGCAGGTGCTCGAGAACGCGCTCGAGGCAGGCAAGGAGGCGGTGGCCCGGGGCCCGGAGCAGCTCGCGGTGCTGCGTGAGTCGGGTGTGGTGGACGCGGGCGCCTATGGCCTCACCGTGATTATCGCC
>DASSVP010000112.1:0-31130 GCA_035705985.1 Thermoleophilaceae bacterium | reverse complement strand
CGGCCTCCACGGCCACCGGCTCGACCGGCGCCACGGGCGCGGCCACCTCGGCCTCGACCGCCACCGGCTCGCCCGGAGCGGCGGCCGCGGTCTCCCCCGCCACCGGCTCGGCCGGCACGGCGGCGTCCGGTGCGGTCGTCTCCACGCCGGTCACGACCTCGCCCGTCGCCGCGGTCCCGTCGCTCCACGTGACCGTCCCGTTGCCGGCGGTGCTGGTCTGAGTGCTCGCGGTGGGCGCCGCCGGGGCCGCGTAGCCGCCGGACGCTGTCACGGTGGCCGCCTGCTCCAGCACGTCCTGCGGCAGGTCGGGCCCGCCGATGTTCGCGGTGCTCGCCGTCGAGGTGCTCGCCGTGCCCGGGATCGCGCCGCCGCTCAGGTACGTGCGCGGGTCCTGCGCCTGCCCGCCCACGCGGGTCTCGAAGTGCAGGTGCGGGCCGGTGCAGCTGCCGGTGCAGCCCACGTAGCCGATCACCTGACCCTGCGTCACCCGTGCACCGTCCGTGACGCCGAAACGCGAAAGGTGCGCGTAACAGGTCGAGAACTGGCTCGTGTGCGTGATGCACACCATGTTCCCGTAGCCGCTCTGCTGTCCGGCGAGGCTCACGGTCCCGCACGCGGCAGCACGGACCGGCGTCCCCGTCGGAGCCGCGATGTCGATCCCGTCGTGGTTCCGCCCCCAGCGCGGCCCGAAGTTCGAGGTCACGGTGCCCCTGACGGGACTCGCGATCGTCGTCGAGCCGCACGCCTCGCCCGCCGGGGCGGGCGTGGTCGTCTGCGTCTGCGCATCCGGCGCGCCGCCCGTGGCCGGCGGAGCGGCGTTGGCGGTGGGGCCCTGGGGCGCCGGCGTGTTCTGCGCGCCCACGTCGCCGTCGACCCGGCCGTCGGCGGCAAGGTCGCGGCCCGCCTGCGCCAGCTTCGCCTCCACCCGCTGCTTCACCTGCGGCGGGATGTTCGAAGCGCCGATCGCCGCACCGCTGGCGGTGTTCTGCTCGAACAGCGCGGCCCAGGTGGCGAGTCCGACGATGCCGTCCACCTCGAGTCCGGCCGAGGCCTGGTACGAGCGGACCGCGGCGTCGGTCTGCGGGCCGAAGACACCGTCGGCCGTGATCTTCAGGGCCTTCTGGACGTGCGCCACGAGCCCGCCCTCGCTGCCCACCTGGAGCGGCAGGCCGCCTTCGCGGATCTCGATCGCCCGGTTGGCCGGCGACTCCGCGGCGATCGTGGCATTCACGTCGCCCGACACCTGGGCCGCGGCCAGGGGGGCACTCGGTCCGGTCACGACCGCGGTCGCGAGCGCGGCTGAAAGATGCTTGCGGCGGTTGTTCTCGCGGCGGCCCTTTGGCAGCAGCTCACGGCGTCGGCGGGAGCGCTCGAGCGAGTGGGTCCAGAGCTCGGGCGCGGCCAGATCCCGGTGGGCGTTCGTCATCCATGTCCCCTTCCGTTCGGGCCTACGGGGTTAGCTGACGGGCTCGCGCTGGAAGATGCGCTAAGCGGAAATGCATCCGCGATTCGCCCCGGGACGGCACGGCGGTCCGTCCAATTTGGTTCCCCCGTTCCGGTCGCCTCGGGAAGGCAGCCGGACTCGGCGCTTGACTTGCGACGCCCACCCTAGCGAACGGGCGGGCGGGCGTGAGGATCGCTAGGCGGTGCGCCAGTCGGTGCCGTGCTCGCGGTGCTTGGGAAGCATGTTCGCGAGCATCCCGAGACCCACTCCATAGAGCAGCAGCGCCAGCAGCGCCGGGATCCCGTGCGTCACCCAGCGGTGATTCGAGCCCTCGACGAGCGTCGTGAACGGGCCGAGTAGGACGTCGTTCGCGTCGGCGATGGCCTCGCGCATCGGGCCGTTGATGCGCTCGCGCTTGGCTTCGTCGACCGGCGAGGGCGCCACGGGGGCCGGATCTTCGGCCACCTTGAAGAGCGCGGCGTCCAGCTGGTTCTGCTGGTTCTGCGAGCCACGGCTCATCTCGTCGGTCGCGAAATACGCGAACCCGAACAGCACGAGCGCTGAGGCAAGGATTGCCACGAGGCGGACGAAGGAGCCCATCGGGGCTACTATCGGCCGCCCTCTACGCAACCTGACACCGAACGTGCGGATCTACACACATGGCTGACAGCGTCCGCGAGCGCCTGGTCGCTGAGCTGCGCGCGCACGCGCTCATAATCGGTGAAGTCACGCTCACGAGCGGCCAGACGGCGCAGTACTACGTCGATGCGAAGCGGGCCATCCTGCTGCCCGAGGGGTTCCGCGCGCTGGGGGAGCTGGTCGCGGCCGAGGCCGAGCGCGTGCGCGCCACGGCCGTGGGCGGCCTCACGATGGGCGCGGACCCGGTCGCCTGCGCCGCGCTCGCGGCGGGCGCCCCGGTGAAGGCGTTCTTCGTGCGCAAGGAGAAGAAGCGGCACGGTCTCCAGCGCTGGATCGAGGGGCCGGAGCTCGAGGACGGCGAGCGCTGCCTCGTGGTCGAGGACGTCGTCACCACCGGCGGCTCGACCGTCAAGGCGATCGAGCGGATCCGCGAGGAGGGTTTCGAGATCGCGGGAGTCGTGAGCGTGCTGGACAGGCTCGCCGGCGGCGGCGAGGCGATCGCCGCGGCGGCGGGGAACGGCGCGCCGTACACGCCGCTCGCCACGATCGACGACGTCTATCCGGACCGCCCCGACCGCTAGCGCGCGGCGGCGAGCCAGTCGTCGATGAGGCGCCGCGCGATCGAGAAGGGCGGGGAGAGCATCAGGCCGCTCTGGCCGCGTGCGGCGCGCTCCACCTCCTCGCGCTCGAACCAGCGCACCTCGGCGAGCTCGTCATCCGCCGGTGCGGGCCGCCCGCGCTCCGCGACGGCGCTGAAGCCCAGCATCAGCGAGCTCGGGAACGGCCACGGCTGCGACGCCAGGTAGCTCAGTGCCTGAAGCGCCACGCCCGACTCCTCGAGCACCTCGCGCCTGACCGCTTCCTCGAGCGTCTCGCCGGGCTCGACGTAGCCGGCGAGCAGCGAGAAGCGGCCCTCCGGCCAGCGCGCCTGACGGCCGAGCAGCAGGCCGTCGCCGCCGTCCGTGACGCGGACGATCACCACGGGGTCGGTGCGTGGGAAGTGATGCGCCGCACACGCCGGGCAGAAGCGCTCGTGGCCGCCGTCGCGCTGCTCGGTCGGCGCGCCGCAGTTCGAGCAGAAGCGGTGGCGGCGGTGCCATGCGACCAGCGAGCCCGCGTACGCGGCGAGCGCGGCCTCCGCGGCGGGCAGCTCGGTGGCCGCCTCGCGCAGGCCGGCCGGGTGCCCGGCGGACGGCTCGGCGCCCGTGACGTCGTCGGCGAACATAGGGCTCCCGCGGCTCAGGCCGAGGAACACGGCGTCCTCGCTCGGCAGCGCCAAGGCCAGCCGCCGCCCGTCCAGCCAGACGCCGCGCTCGGACATGAGCACGCTGCGCGCCGCGGGGTCGGCTCTCCGCTCCCGGAGCCACTCCGGGCGCCGGCGCGCGGCGGCCGCGCGGTCGAGGGCGGCACCGGAGAAGACGATCACCGCGCCACCGTACCGGCGCGCGCTGCCGCCTCAGCGCCCCGAGCAGACCTCGCAGCCGGGGTCGCGCGGCACGGGCTCCGTCGACAGCTCAAGGGTGCGCGTGTCGAAGACCCGCACGCTGCCCTTGCTCGCGGGCTCGCAGAGGCCGGTGAGCTGGTGCACCACATCCAGAGCCGCCTGCCCGCCGACGAACGCGCACACGGGGCCGAGCGTCGCCGCCGGAGAAGGCGAGCCGCGGCGCTGATCCACCAGATGGTCATACAGCTCGTACGAGACCCGGTAGGCCCGTTCCTGGCAGTTGAAGCAGCCGGTCTCGCCGGGCACGTACAGCGGGCCTACGCGCCCGAACGGCGGGAAGTGGCTCATCGTCACGTAGGGGATCGCCTCGGCGAAGCAGGCCGAGTTCACCCAGCGCTCGATGTCGTGTGCGGGCCGATCCGCGGCGTCCACGACCAGCGACGCGCCGCGCACCGCGCCGCGGATCTCGTCCTCGGAGCCCAGCGTCCGGACCACGGCCTCCACGGCCACGCCGGGGTTGAAGCGCCTCAGTGCGATGGCCGCTGCCCCGGCTTTCGGCACCCCGATGTCGTCCTCCGTGAAGAGCACCTGGCGATTGAGGTTGCTCAGCTCGACGTCGTCGCCGTCGTAGAGCGTGAGCCGGCCGACACCGCAGCACGCGAGGCTCAGCGCCGTCCAGGTGCCGAGGCCGCCCACGCCGAGCACCACGACGTGCGCCTCACGCAGGCGCCGCTGGCAGTCCGGGGCGGACACGCCGGTCGGCGCCACGTCCGCGAAGTAGCGGAGCTGCCGGTCGTAGCGGCCGAGCTCGGCGGCGGTCAGCGAGTCATAGGCGCCGGCGTCCTCCACCAGCTCCTCGTCCTCGAGCAGCTCGAGCAGCTCGCCGACGACTCCGGCGCCGAACTCCGCTTCGAGCGCGACGCGCTCGCTGGAGCCGTCAAGCCGCGCCACCAGCTCGCGGCCACGTGCGCCCGCGCCCTCGAGAACGAGGTCGGCGTCCGCGCTGGGGCGGAGCAGGCAAAGCTCGCCGTCGGGCGAGCTGAACACCTCGGTGGTCGTCTTCAGTCTTGGTCTCAGCACGGGGCCTCCCGGGAGGCCGGCCGGCACGTGCCGGCCGAGCCCCGGGTGGTCTTTGAAGGGTCAGGCGGCCTTGGTGATCGACGTCGCGGGCAGGAGCCGCTTCTCGCGCTTGTTCAGCGTCATTTGTTCTCACCTCCTCTCGCGAGTCGCTGGCTGGCCAGATACACGAGCTTGTGATGCGCCTCCTCGCTCGCCGCCGAGTCGAGCGAGCCGTCGGGCAACAGGCCGAACACGCCGGCCGTCGCGAGGCCCGCTCGCTCGAGCGCGCGCTCGACGGCCGCGCCGGGGTGATGCCGCTGCCGGTGCACGCTCGTGAGGCGCTCCCACATGCCAGGCCGGCTCCGGTGGAAGGCCTCGACCGTGAGCGTGGCGAGGCAGCCGGCCTCCTCATCCTCGCGACAGCCGCCGCGCCAGGCGAGGAACAGGCCGTCCGAGTCGAGCGTCGCGTCGCGCGCGAACGTCGTCCGGTAGGTCGAGAGTGTGTTCAGGTCGAACACGAGCACGCCGCCGGGGGCGAGATTCCCGGCGAGCGCCCTCAGCGCGAGATCGAGGTCGCCGTTCCCGGTCAGGTAGTTGAGCGAGTCGTCGAGGCACGTGATCAGGTCGAACTCGCCGATCCGGCCGAGTGTGCGCAGGTCCGCCGTGAACACGTCCGCCTGCGGTGCCTTTGCGCGCGCCAGCTCCGTCATCTCGGGCGACAGGTCGAAGGCGGTCACCACGTAGCCCCGCCGCAGGAACGGCATGAAGCTCTTACCCGTTCCACATGCGGCGTCCAGCAGGCGCGCGCCAGTCAGCCCCGCCCCGCGGGCCGCAGCCTCCAGATGCGCGGTCCAGGTGTCGTAGTCGTGCTCGCGCGTCAGCTCGTCGTAGAACGGCGCAAGGCGCGCATAGGCCTCAGCGGGTGCGGACGCTGCTTGCATCGCGCAGTTATGACCCGCACAACGCTGCAGAAGGTTTCATCCACTTCGTGGGATTGGGGAGAGCTGCGGGACTTCTGCTTCGCGCAAGCGATGCGCGTGGTGGGGACCCCGGACGCCGCCGACGAGGCGGCCCAGGAGGCGATTCTCAGAGCATGGAGGCACCGCGACAGATGCCGCCAGCCGGACCACCCGCACGGTTGGCTGCGCCGAATAGCGCACAACGAAGCGGTTCGGGTGGTCGGCCGGCGCCCGAAGGAAGTGCTTGCGGCCGAGCCGTTTCCGTACCAGAGTGGGTCGGGCACGGATGACGAGGTCGACGACCGGCTGGTCTTGAGCGACGCGGTTGAGAAGCTCTCGGAGGCCGACCAAGAGCTCGTTCGGCTGAGATACTACGAGGACCTGACATGCGCGATGCTTGCTGAACGGTTCGGCTTGAGCGAAGCCACGGTGAAGGTCCGGCTACATCGGCTGCGGCGCCGGCTGCGGCAAGGATTGGAGGAGAGACGGTGAAGCGAGAGACAGCCAGCGCAGTTGACTCCCGTCTGGCAAAGGCACTTGCGCACCCGCTTCGGGTGCAGCTCCTGGCGCAGCTGAACCAGGGCGTCGCGAGCCCGAACGAACTCGCCAAGAAGCTCGGCGAGCCGCTCACGAACGTGAGCTACCACGTGCGGATGCTCCACGACCTCGGATGCATCGAGCTCGTCGAGACCGAGCCACGCCGCGGGGCGCTCGAGCACTACTACCGAGCGATCATGCGGCCCTTCTTCGGCGATCGCGACTGGAAGCGGCTTCCGAAGAACGCGCGGAACTCGATCTCCGACGCGGTGCTCCAACTCGTCTGGGACGACGCGGCCGCGGCGATCAAGGACGGCAGCTTCGACGACCGCGACGACCGGCACCTGAGCCGCACGGTGCTCGCGCTGGACGACGACGGCTGGGACGAGCTCCGGGACCTGCTCGCCGACACGCTCGAGCGCGCGATGGAGATCCAGGCGGAGAGCGCCTCGCGCGCGTCGAAGGAGGATGGCGACACGTTCTGCGCAAACCTCGTGATGTTCACGCACCCGACCCCGAGCTCGGCGAAGGAGACGACGGCTCCGAAGTCGGGCGGCGCGCAGAAGCGGCGCCGCTCCGGCAAGAAGACGGCGGGCGCCCGCGCTTAGCGGGCGCCGGGCTCGCGGTCGAAGTACACGCCGGCCGCCGCAGTGTCACCTCCGAGACGCCGGCAACTGGGGCGCTAGTTCGGAACGACCGCGCCCGGGTGGAGGCTCAGCGCGAGGGCGGTGTGGCTGCTGCCAGGCGCGCGAGCAGCTCGTCACGGGGCGGGCCCGGTGGCGGCTTGGGCCGCCCTGCGAGGGATCCGAGGATCCTCTCGATGCGGCCGTGCAGCTCGACGTCGTCGTCAAAGACAGCGGTTCGATCGAGCAGGCCGATGCGACGGATGGTGCGGCGCAGCACGAGGTCGTCATGAGGTGCGGCGGCCAATGCGCCCACGAACGAGAAGAGCGGATAGCAACCGTCGCGCCGGCCGATCTCGAGCGGCTCGCCGCTCCAACGCCGGCCGCGGTCGTCATCCGTGGTGCATGCGAGCGCGTGGCGCTCGCGAGCTTCAGGCCCGGCAGTGGCTCGGTAGCGCTCCGCGATGGCGTCCACGTCGGGCGCTTCGGCGGTAGCGTGCGCGAGCTCCTGCGCGTGGGCGAGCGCAAAGGACAGGCCATAGGCGAAGGCCGGATCGGTATGGCAGAAGGCGTCCCCGGCCGCGACGATCCCCGAGACACCCGGATCGTCGGTCCGGTCCACGTTCATCAGGCCGCCCATTGGCATGACGTCGGTGATTGGCCGCCCGTAGTCCGCCGAAGTCATGACGTCCAGCGGCGTGATCGCAGCGCACGCCGCCCGCCAGGCCGGCTCATGTCGCAGCATTCGCAGGTCGCGGTCAGCCGCTGGAGCGAGCAGGATCACCGCGAAGGTTCGGTTGTCGCCGCGGAAGACGTTGAAGCCCATGTATCCGAGGTCACCCCGCGGATTGAGGATCGGCGCGTCGAGATGCTCCACCCCCTCGCCCAGCTCGAAGTAACGGCAGTAGTAGATGGCCCCCGAGTCCGTCGGTTCACCCGTCCCTCGCGGCCAGCCGGGCGGACAGCGGTACCGACCGAGCGCATCGACCACCATGTCCCCGCGGACCGGATCGCCGTCCTCGATCGCGACGCCGGCGGCGCGCGGCGGGCCGTTGTCGTCAGTCAGCAGCCCCAGCACGCGGACGCCGGCTCGGATCTCCACCGCCGGCTCGGCTGCCGCCGCGCGCCGGAGCGCCCACTCGATGATCGGCCGCCGAACCCAGAGGTACACGAGGTCCTCGTCACCGGGCTGGCGCGGCCCATGGAGCTTCAGCGTCAAGTCCTGCGGATCCGCCCCGGCGTCCAGGAGCGTGTCGAGGACATCGGGAGCCGAATCGATCAGCAGCCGCCGGCCACGTGGGAGGAATGAGTGCGGCTGGAAGTAGTGCGGAATTCCCCGGCGTTCGAGATCGAAGACGGCGTCGGGACCCCCGTGGGGGTGGACGACATCACGCTCGAGGACAACTGCTCGGTGGCCCGCACGCGCGAGGGCGAGCGAAGCGGCGAGTCCCGCCACGCCGCCTCCGGCGACGACGAACTTCATTCCCGCAAGCTACCCGGCCTTCATGGTGGTCGGCAAGCGTGGCCGCGCCTGCGGAGCGCCCCGAGCAGGATTCGAACCTGCGGCCTACTCCTTAGGAGGGAGTCGCTCTATCCGGCTGAGCTATCGGGGCTCAGACGGAGACGATAGCCCGGTCCCGCTCGAGGCGCGGGTGGTGCAGCTCGGCCGACTCGACGAGGCGGTCCACGAGCTCCTCGATGTCGGCGGTCTTCTCGATCTGGCGCAGGTCGTCCGGCAGTCCACGTGTCACCGCCAGCTTTGAGGAGAACAGCTGACAGCAGTCCTCGTCCGGCAGGATCGAGAGCTCGTAGGTGCCGAGCGTCTTCGCGATCTGCACGATCTCCGCCTTGTCGCGGTCGATCAGTGGGCGCAGCAGCGGCAGCTCGGCGGCCTCCTCGACCACCGCGAGGTTCGGCAGCGTCTGGGACGCCACCTGACCGAGCGAGTCGCCCGTTACGAGCGCCTCGGCGCCCTCGCGCCGGCCCAGCTCGGAGGCGACCTTCACCATCAGCCGCCGCTGCGAGAGCACCTGGAGGCGTCCGGCGCCGGAGGTGGCGAGGCGGCGCTGAGCGTTTCCGAAGGAGACGACGAACAGGCGCGAATCGCCCTGGAAGCGGTCCAGCCGCCCCGCCAGGGCGTACGCCTTGTAGACCGACTCCGGCCCGGTGAACGGGCGCCCGCTGAAGTGCACGAAGTCGCAGCGCAGGCCGCGCTTCATCATTCGGTAGGCCGCCACCGGCGAGTCGAGCCCGCCCGAGAGCAGCACGAGCGCCCGGCCGCTCGACCCCACTGGCAGGCCGCCCGCCCCGCGGAGCCGCTCGCTCGAGACGAGCAGCTCCTTCGAGTCGACCTCGACGTACGCGACGAGGTCCGGGTTCGAGAGGTCCACGTCGAGCCCGAGCCGGACCCGGACCGCGTCGCCGATCACGCGCGACAGCTCCACCGAGCGCAGCGGGAAGCGCTTGTCGCGTCTGCTCGAACGGATGGCGAAGGTGCGGCCCGGCCGGCGCCGCAGCAGCTCCACCGCGGCGTCGGCGGCGGTCGCGGCGTCGCGCTCGCAGCGCAGCGCCGGCTGCACCACACTCACCCCGGGCAGCGCGAGACAGCGCTCAACCAGCGCCTCCTGGGCCATCGAGCCCGACACGATCAGCACCCCGCCGCGGTGGCGCACCTCGAGTGGGCCGAGGTCCGCCGTCAGCCGGCGGAGGTTCCGCTCCAGCGCGTTCACGAACAACGGCCGGTTGCGCCCCTTGAGCGCGAGCTCGCCGAACTTGAGCAGCACGCAGCGCTGTCCCGGGAGACGGTCCATCGGCCTCAAAAGTACCGGCCTTGCGCAAGCGCAGGGCGGTGCCCTGTGGGGGGACGACTACTCGTCGTCCTCGTACAACGACTCGCGGGCCAGCTCGGCGCCGCGCGCGCCGTAGAGGCGGACCTCCACGTAGTCGCCCGTGTAGGCGTCGAGCGACACGAGCGTGAAGCGGTCCTCGACCAGCGTGCACTGGTCCGTGGTGGTGGGGCCGAGCTCCGCCGTGGCCGCTACGCCGTTCGGCACGAGCGCGATTCCCCACACCAGCGTGATCACCCCGCGCCTCCCCTCCGGCCCGCGCCAGTGGCCGATCTCGAAGTCAGAGAGGTCGAGCGTCCAGTCCGGGTTCTCGGCCGCGGTCTCCTCCGTGAAGTCGGCGACCGCGAGGAACTCCTCCGCCTGCGCGCCCTCGTGCTCACGCGTGTAGGAGACGTAGCCGAACACCTCGCCGCCGCCGTCGGCGGGCGCCGTGGCCGGCACGTACGCGCGCCCGGCCCAGCTGCGGTCCGGGAACCAGGTGATCTCGCCGATGCCCGTCTCCGCCGCCGCCTCGAACCGCTCGCCGAGTGCGTCGCCCCAGCGACCGTACGGAAGCGGCTCCTGAGGAGGTTCGGCGGCGAACATCGGCACCTGGCGCGGAGTGGGAGGCATCGGGCGCGGGGAACCTACACGTCGGCGTCGCGCAGGCGCCGGGCGGCGTCCTCCGGCGCGAGCACGTTCAGATGCACGCCCGTGCCGATCTCGAGCCCGGCGAGCTGGGCGAGCCGGGGCATGATCTCGATCCGCCAGCAAAAGCTGGCCGCGTCGCGGGGCGCGGTCCGGACCCACATGTTGAGCGGCGGCAGCGTCCCGAGCTCGGCGCGTAGCCGGTTCAGCACCCCGTGGAGGAGGCGGCCGCCGAGCGGACCGTCGTCGGCGAATCGCGCCGCGGGCCGCCGCGGCGCGAGCAGCAAGTGGAAGGGCGCGCGCGCCGCGAAGGGCGCGATCGCAACCGCCTCGTCGTCGATCGCCACAACGCGCTCGCGCCGGCGCACCTCCTCCTGCACCACGTCCTCGAGCAGGTTGCGCCCCTGCGTGCGGTCCGAGTAGGCCGTGAAGCGTTCGCGCTCGCGCGCCACCGCGGCCGGCACGAACGGGAGCGCATAGAGCTGGGCGTGCGTGTGGGGGAGCGAGGCGCCGGCCTCCTTGCCCTCGTTCACGATCACGTGCACGTAGGCGGCGCCCGAGTGCGCGCGCATGCGCTCCCGCCAGACGGACATCGCGGTGTCCACCTGCTCCGGCGTGAGGTCCGCCAGCGAGGTCACCGGGTCGGGGGCGTTCACCACCACCTCGTGCGCCCCGGTTGCCGGACGGCTCGCGAACAGGTCCGGCTGGCCGCGCCCGCCGGCGAGCGGGTCGCCGGCGGCCTCGGAGCCACCGTCCTCGGAGAGCGCCGGATACAGGTTCGGGACGACCCGGACCCTCCACGAGCCGTCGTCGCGGAGCGCGTAGACCTCGGGCGGCGTGCGGTCCTCGTGACCGGCCGCGAACGGGTCCGTCTCGGGGTCGATCGGCGCGCGCGGGGCCACGTCGAGGAACGCGCCCGGCCGCGAGCCGCGCTCGCCCGCGACGATCACGCGGAGGCCCGTCAGCGGGTCGATCCTGAGCTCAGGCAAGCGGCTTCTCCATGGCCACGTGCTCGATGCCCTCCTCCACGAAGGGCGAACCACGCTCCGCGTAGCCGGCCTGCCGGTAGAGGGCGAGCGCGTAGGTCTGCGCGTGCAGCGCGATCGCCTCCGCGCCCGCCTCGGTGGCGACCCTGTCGGCCTCGCGCAGGATCGCGGCGGCCACGCCGTCGCCGCGCCGCTGGCGCTCCACGACGAGGCGTCCGAGGCGCGCCACCTCGCCGCGGAACAGCAGGCGGCAGGTTCCGATCACGGCTCCGTTGTCCACCGCCACGATGTGCGTCGCCTCGGGGTCGCGACCGTCCTGGTCGGCCTCGAACGACACGCCCTGCTCGCCGCAGAAGATCCGCTCGCGCAGCTCGAGCGCGGCGGTGACCTCGTCGTGGCTGCGTGCCTTGCGCACCTCCACGTCAGCGGGCGTAGCGGTCGATGTCCTTCGCCAGGGTCTCCTCGTCGGAGTAGCCGCCCTGGTGCACGTAGGCGAGCTCGCCGTCCTTGTCGTAGTAGGCGGTGCTCGGGAACGCCTGCACGGCGTTGAAGGACGCCGCGATCTCGAGCTGCGGGTCCTCGAAGTGCTTGAACGGCACGGGCTCCTCGTCGAGGAACTCCTCGGCGTCGCCTCGGTTGTCGTTCGAGTTCACGCCGATGAAGACGATCTCGCCCTTGCGCTTCTCAGCCTGGCTGCGGAGGAACGGGAACTCGAGCCGGCAGGGGCCGCACCAGGAGGCCCACTTGTTCACGACGACCGGCTTGCCCGCCTTCTCGACCCTCGCCTCGAAGGCGTCGCGCCCGCCGGGAATGAAGCTCGCCGACGGGGCCGGGGCATCTTCCGAATCGCACCCGGCCGCCAGCGCGAGAAGCACGAGAAGCGGTACGAGCCGGCGCACGGGCGGAAGGATGGCAGAGCGCCGCCGACCCGTTCGGTGGCCGCGTGTGCTTCAATAGGTCTACGCCAAGCGTCCCCCCAAGGACCTGGTCCGTCGCTTCTCGCGGGACTCAAGAGAGCGGCGGCGCATCACGGGCGTACCCCGCTGTCTCCTGACGAGCAACTCGGTACGTCCCTCCCTTACCGAAGAACGCCTTACCGTGGCTGAAACGAGCTCCGTGGCCGATGCCTCGCCGGTTTCCGGCGGTGAACTGAAGCGCGCCGAGAAATTCGCGCGAGAATCCTTCGTCCTCGAAGGGGAGGACGCTGCTGCCGCGCTCGCGGACAGCAGCCCGCGCCGCGCCGCGCTCGATGCCGCGCTGAAGGAACTCGAGGCGGGGCGCTCGGAGCCGTCGCTCGAGTGGCGGCGCGAGTTCTCGCTGATGCTGGGCCTGGAGCGGCTGCTCGCCGAGGAGGAGCCGCATCTCGCCGACGGCACGACGCTGTCGGCGCATCAGGTCGACGCGCTGTCGGGCACGCTGATCGCGCTCGAGTCCGAGCTGCTGATCGGCCGCAACGGCAAGGGACCGGCCCGATTGGAGGAGCTCCACTCCGGCGAGGTCGAGATCGAGGGCGACGAGCTGCCCGACGAGGAGCCGCTCGACTGGGATCCCTCCGAGGAGGCCGAGGAGGAGGCCGCGGCGGACGCTGTCGACGAGGATCCCGGCGCGGCGCGGCGCTTCTGGTTCGAGCACGCCACGGGCGCGGGGAAGACGGTCGCCGCCCTGGGCTTCGTGGAGGCCTCCCGCACCGGCGGCATCCTGATCCTCACCCACCGCCGCAACCTCGTGGACCAGTTCCTCGGGGAGCTGCGCGACCGCGGCTACAAGAAGCGCATCTCCCCTCCGCTGCTGAAGAACGGCGGTGGCGAGCCTCCCGCCGGCGGCCCGGTGACGGTCGAGACCTACCAGTGGTACGTCCGCAACGCCGGCAAGGTCTCGGACGCCTACACGATCGTCATCTGCGACGAGGCGCACACCGCCCTGGGCGAGAAGACGAGCGCCTCGATCCGCCAGTGGATCGGCCCCGTGTTCGTGGGGATGACCGCCACCGGCGCGCTGATCGCGCGGCACGTGACGGACCTGTTCCCCACGCAGACGTCGCGCTTCGACCTGGCGCAGGCCGCCCGGCGCGGGGTGATCGCGCCGCTGCGGTCGGTGCGGATCCCGCCCGGCGTGGGCGTCCGCTCGATCGCGAAGGTGCCGCTGCGGCGCGGCGAGGTGGACCAGGACTTCGACCAGGAAGAGCTGGCCGCCCTGCTCGACCAGACGCCCTTCAACCTCGCTGTGGCGGACCTCTACAAGACGCGCTTCAAGGACGTGCCGGGGGTCGTCTACTCCGCCGGCGTCAAGCACGCGCACAACGTGGCGAAGGCCTTCGTCGACGCCGGCATCAAGGCAAAGGCCGTGTCCGGTGAGACGCCGAAGCGCGAGCTCACCCGAGTACTCGCGGCTTACGAGCGCGGCGAGATCGACGTGCTCGTGAACGCGCAGCTGCTGGCGGAGGGCTGGAACTCGCCGCGCGCGACGGTCTGCATGCACCTGGCGCCGACGGCCTCGAAGCGGATCTACCAGCAGCGTGTGGGGCGCGTCACGCGGCGGACGCCCGGCAAGGAGTCGGGGATCGTCGTGGACTTCGTGCACCCGGCGACGCCGAACGACGACCCGGTCGTGACGCTCCACTCGCTCTTGGATCGCGACGTGTACCGCGGTGGCGCGATCGTGGTCGGGCCCGTGCGGCGCGGCCGCGGCCGGCGGCTGCGGGTGGAGCGGCGCGTGGTGCCGGTGACGGCGGACGCGGAGCGGCGCGCGCAGGTATTCGAGCGCGAGCTGTGGCGGATCGCCGTGGAGCACCTGAGCTGGGGTGAGCAGCAGGCGTGGGCGATGCTCGCGGGCGCGCGGGTGGCCTCGAACAATTGGCGCCGCGCGAAGGCGATGCTGCACTTCGACTCGACCGGCGAGCTGCGGCGGCTGTTCCTGATCACCTGCCTGAGGCGCAACCGCAACACGCAGCTGCGCGTGCGCGCGCTCGGCGAGGTCGGCAACCTGCGCGACCCTGAGGCGTTCGACGACGCGGTCGAGATCGTGGGCGGCTGGTCGCGTGACGAGCGCCGCGAGGGCGTGAAGGTGCTGCTCCAGGCGCTGACCGAGCGTCAGATCGGCCGCCGCGACCAGGCGGCCCGCTGGCTCTGGCATCTCGCCGAGTACTCGCGCGAGGTGCACGAGGAGTACGCGGTGCAACGCTGGCCGGAGACGAAGCGGCTGCTCGGGCTCCTCGTGAACTCGGCGGGGGCGGCGCATGCGCGGAACGCGCGCCGGCTGGTGCAGGCGGCGCGGAAGCAGGACAGGCGGCTGTCGGCCGCGCTCCTGGCCGCGGCGCTGGCGCACACGCCGGAGGCACAGCAGGTGCTGGATGGCGCCCGGATGCGGATGGCACGGAAGCCGAGCGCCCTGGCCCGCGAGCTGCTGCGGAACTTCCCGAAGGGCAAGCGCCGACGGGGCGGCCGCCGCCGCAAGAAGCGCGGAGGCGGCGACGACGGGGCGGCCCCGGAGAAGGCGAAGGTGGCCGCGACCCGGACGACAGAGAAGGGCGGCGGCCGCGACGAGGACGCCGACTCGACCGACCCGCCCGAGACGGACGACTCACCCGACACCGACAACTCGGACGACGAGCAGGGCGCGCCTGACACCGACGACGCACCGGACCGCGACGACTCGCCCGACGCCGACGAGCCGCGCGACTCGGACGACTCGTCCGAGCGCGACGCCGCCTAGCACGGCTCAACCCGGACGATCTGGCTCGGTGGCGCGCGTTTCGTTTGACTTGTCAGACGAAGCTGCGCCCCCGGCTCCGTCAGGGCAGCAGGTGTACCTCGCCTGCGTCGAGCGTGACGGGACCGTCACGGGTTTCGACCAGGAGTGCGCCTGAGTCGTCGATCCCGTTGGCTAAGCCTTCGCCGCTGGACCACCGGACGCGCTCGTCCTTCAGTGCGTCCCGAGAGCGCCAAGCTTCCAGTACCGAGTCAGGTGGCGCGCTCAGCCATCGGTGAAGGCCTTCGAGCACGGCGGCGAGTACCTGCTCGACCGGCGATGCGGCGCTCCCGCCGCCGGACGACACGCCGCCCTCGATCAACAGCGACGTCGCCGTGTCGCGCAGCTCCGGCGCGAACTCGGCTCGCTCGATGAGCACGTTGACGCCGATCCCCAGCACCGCCCAGCCCTCCTGCGGCCGGCCCTCCACGAGGATGCCGGCCACCTTCCGGCGCCCGATCCACACGTCGTTGGGCCACTTGATCGCGGCCGGAACCGGCAGCGCCTCGCAGACCGACACCGCGGCCGTGAGCGGCAATCGCTCATCCAGCTCGCGCAGCACCAGCGACATCAGCACCGCGGACCGGGGCGGCGCCGTCCAGACCCGCCCCTGGCGCCCGCGGCCCGCGCTCTGCTCGTCGGCCGTTACGAGTGTGCCGTGCGGCGCACCGGCGGCGGCCAGCTCCTTCGCGCGCTCGTTCGTCGAGTCGGTGAGGCGGTGGTGGACCCGCGGCGAGCCGATCATTGCGGCCGCAGGCGTACCTCGGCGTCGGGCGCGAGCCCGAGCGTGCCGGCGGCGTCGCCGCGGTTGATCGCCAGCGCGAGCGTCCGGTAGGCGTCCTGGTACACGATCAGCTCGCCCGGGCTCACGTCGGCGAACGTCTGCGCGTAGGTGGCCGAGTAGCTCTCCCCGAGCGCCTCGACCTCCACGCGGGCGCCGAGCGTCATGCCGGTGCCTGCGAGCCGGTCGTGACCGACGTTGAGGCCCACGTTCCCGAAGTGGTCGATCACAAGCGCGTGCGCCACGACCGCGCCGTTCTCGTCGCGCGGCTCGGGCAGCTCCACGCGCTGGAGCGTCTCCGGGTCGAGCGGGTCGCCGGCGTCGCCCAGCTCCGCGCCCGCCGCCAGGTGGGCCGCGACCGGCGCGAAGATGTCGCGACCGTGGAAGGTCGCCGAGACTGGCTCGAGCCGGTGGGGCGACCTGGTGATGTCCACGGCCCGGTCCACGCCCTCGCAGCGCTCCCACGCGAGGCTGAGCAGGCCGTTGTCAGGGCCCACGAGCATCCGGCCGTCGACGGTGGAGAGCGCGAGCGCCCGGCGCTCCGTGCCCACCTGCGGGTCGACAACCGCCATGTGTACGCCCACCGGCATGTACGGCAGTGTGTTCCGCAGCACGAGCGCGCCCTGGCGCACGGCGTAGCGCTCGATCCCGTGAGTGATGTCCACGATCTCGGCGTCCGGGTGGATCCGACGGATCACGCCGTGGCAGACGCCGACGAAGTCGTCGCCTCGTCCGTAGTCCGTGAGCAGCGTGACGATCACGCCGGCACCCTCCGCGCGAGGGCGTCGGCAGTCAGCGCCTCCACGAGGCCATCCACGTCATGTCGCTCCGCCTCCACGTGCACGGTGAGGCCGTGCTCCTCGGCGGAGCTCGTGGTGACCGGCCCGATGGAGACGACGCGGGCCGACTCCGGTGGCCGCACGCCCGAGCCCAGCAGAAAGCGGACGGTGGAGCTCGATGTGAAGGTCACGTAGGTGGCGCGCGCGAGGGCGGCGCGCTCGGCGTCACCGAGTGGCTCGGCGACCGTGTCGTAGAACGCCACGTCGTCGACCTCGGCGCCGCGCTCGCGAAGCGCGTCCGGCAGCACGCTGCGCGCGTCCGCCGCCCGGGCCACGAGCGCCCGGCGGCCCTCCACCTCGACGGGCGCAAGCGCCTCCACCAACGCCTCGGCCACGAACCGCTCCGGCACGATGTCCGCGAGGATCCCGCGCGCGGCCAGCTCCGCGGCGGTGCCTGGCCCGATGGCGGCGACCGTGGGCCCCGCAAGGGCACGGGCATCGCGACAGACCGTCGCGAGCGCGTCGAACAACAGGCGCACTCCGTTCGGGCTCGTCACGCAGACGAGCGCGTACTCCTCGATCCGGTCGATCGCGGCGCGCAGCTCTCCCTCCACCGGCCTCGGCTCGATCCGGATCGCCGGTGTCTCGACCACCTCCGCGCCGAGCTCGCGCAGCCTCGCCGCCAGGCCACTCGCCTGCGCCCGCGCCCGCGTGACGGCCACGATCTCGCCGTGCAGCGGCCGCGCCTCAAGCCAGGCGATCGTCTCGCGCAGCTCCGCAACGCGCCCGACGACCGTGATCGACGGGGGCCGCACACCTTCGGACTCCACCCGCGCCGCGATCCCGCTCAGGGTGTCGACGACCGTCCGCTGACCCGCATGCGTGCCGCGCTCGACCACTGCCACCGGCTCCTGGGGGTCTCGCCCGGCAGCGGTCAGACGCTCGGCGATCAGCGGCAGGTTCTTGACCCCCATGTAGAAGACGAGCGTGCCGGGAAAGCGCGCCAGCGCGTCCCAGTCGAGCGCGGTGCCGGGCTTGGCCGGGTCCTCGTGACCCGTGACGAAGGCCACGGCCGAAGCCGCGTCCCGGTGCGTCACCGGAATGCCCGCGTACGCCGGGGCGGCCACGCCCGCCGTCACGCCGGGAACGACCTCGAACGGCACGCCGGCCGCCGCCAGCGCCTCGGCCTCCTCGCCGCCGCGCCCGAACACGAACGGGTCGCCGCCCTTCAGCCGCACCACCCGCTTGCCGGCCCGGCCCAGCTCGACGAGCAGCCCGTTCGTCTCCTCCTGCGTCAGCGCCGGCGCACCGGGCTCCTTGCCGACGTAACGGAGCTCGGCGTCGGGCCGCGCCCCCTCGAGCGCGCCAGGCGGAATGAGGCGGTCGTAGAGGATCGCGTCCGCCGCGGCGATCAGCTCGAGCGACCTGCGCGTCATGAGGCCCGGGTCGCCGGGACCCGCGCCCACGAGATAGACGATCCCGCTCACCCGGAGAACGCTATCCGCGCGGACACCTCAGCCGGGTGCTGCCACGCGCTCGGCCTCGGCGAGCAGCTCTCCGGCGCCGGCCGCGACCATTCGCTGTCCGACGGCCTCACCCAGGGCGGCCGGTTCGGCCGCGGAGCCGGAGTCCTCGTCCCGGATCCAATGCGAGCCATCCGGCAGGCCTACGAAGGTCACGAGGCGCAGATCGTCGCCGTCCGTAACGGTGTTGGCACCGACCGGCGTATGGCACGTTGCACTCAGCGCCCGGACCAGAGCTCGTTCGGCGGTGAGGCAGGCGAGTGCGTCGCGATCGGTGAGGGTGGCGGCAGCCTCCGCGACCTCCGGGCGATCCGCCCGGGCCTCCAGGACCAGACAGCCCTGGCCCGCAGCGGGGGTGAAGCGCTCCGGGTCGAGCGGGTTGCCCTCGTCGCTCCGCCTGAGCCGGTCCAGGCCGGCCTGCGCGAGCACGATCGCGTCGAAATCGCCGTCCGCGAGGCGGCGCAGGCGGGTGTCGACGTTGCCGCGCAGGTCGCGTACGTCGAGGTCCGGTCTCAGCGCGAGCAGCAGCGCGCGGCGGCGAAGGCTCGCCGTGCCCACCACCGCCCCCTCCGGGAGGCCGGCGAGCGACGGCGCGCCACAGATCGCGTCGCGCGCGTCGGCGCGCTCGGGAACGGCCAGGATGATCAGTCCGGCGGGCAGCCCGGCCGGCACGTCCTTAGCCGAGTGCACCGCCAGGTCGACCTCCCCGGCGAGAAGCGCCTCCTCGATCTCCTTGACGAAGCGCGACTTGTCGGCGTGCTCGGGCGCCCCGCGGCGGCGCTCGTCGCCCGACGTCGTGATCGGTACCAGCTCCACCTCGCCGCTCAGGCGGTTCGCCACCCAGCGGGCCTGCGCCAGGGCGAGCGCGCTTCCGCGCGTGCCTAGGCGGATCACCGGCGGTGGCGCGTGCGGCGGGCGTCGAGCTCGGTGACCTCGGCGGGCGCGTCCTCGCGTGGCGCCAGCGCCGCCTCGAGCCCGAACAGCTCGTGCACCGCGTGCACGTACCGGTACGACGTGCCCTCGCCGGCCGCGCCGCGCAGACGGCGCGTGGGCTCGTGGAGCAGCCGGCTCACGACCGCGCTGGCCAGCACCGCGACACGCTCGCGGTCCGCCTCCGACAGCGACTCCCAGCGCGACTCGTTCTCGCGCAGCACCTGGTCCACGATCTCGTCCGCCCGCCTGCGCAGGGCGGAGATCGTGGGGACAACGTCGAGGCTCCCGAGCCACTCGTCGAAGCGGGCCACCTCCTCGCGCACGATCACGAGCGCCTCGTCGGCCTCCGCCTGCCGGCCGGTCAGGTTGCGCGCCACCTCGGCCTGGAGGTCGTCCATGTCGTAGAGCGCGATCCCGGGGCAGCCGCGCACGCTCGGCTCGACGTCCCGCGGCACCGCCAGGTCGATCATCACGAGCGGGCGCCCCATGCGCGAGGCCGCCACGAACTCGAGCTCCTCGCGCGCGACGATCTGGTGGGGTGCGCCGGTGGAGCTCACCACGATGTCGGCGCGCTCGAGCTCGGCCGGCATGTCGTCGAAGGAGATCGCCCGGCCGCCGTAGCGCTGCGCCAGGCCGAGCGCCCTGTCGTAGCGGCGGTTCGCCACGAACAGCGCTTCCACGCCGCGGTCGCGCAGGGCGCGCGCGGTGAGCTCCGCGTTCTCGCCCGCGCCGATCACGAGCACGCGGCGCTCGGACAGGTCGCCTAGGAAGTCCGCCGCGAGCTTCACCGCCACGGACGACACCGACACGCTCGCGCGGGATACGCCCGTCTCGCTCCGGACGCGCTTGCCCGTTCCGAGCGCGTCGCGGAAGAGCCGGTTCGTGACCGGGCCCGTCACGCCCTCGACCAACGCCATCTCGTAGGAGCGCTTGACCTGCCCCTGGACCTCGGCCTCGCCGACGATCATCGAGTCGAGCCCGGCGGTCACGGAGAAGAGGTGCTCGACGGCCTCGCCGCCGCGGAGTGAGTAGATCGCGCCAAGCAGCTCGGTCGGCCGCAGGCCGGCCTGGCGCGAGAGGATCGCCAGCGCGCTGTTCTCCGCCTCGACGGGATCCGCGGTCACCAGATAGAGCTCGGTGCGGTTGCAGGTGGAGATCGCGACGGCCTCGTGCACCGCCTCGTGGTCGACGAGCTCCGCCAGCACGCGCGCGGCGCGCCCGTCCGGCAGCGCGAGCCGCTCGCGTAGGGGAAGCGGCGCGGTCTTGTGGTTCGCGCCGAGGGCGAGAATCTCGCCGGTCACTCGTCGTCCTCCGAGACCAGTTCCGAGATCTGTCGCTCGATGCGCGCGATCTTCGCGCCGATGATCGCCACGTAGACCAGGATCAGCGCGACGAACACCACATAGGCGCCGGCCACGTACTTCCCCGCCTCGTCAAGCGGCAACGCGGGCACGGTTCCTCAACCTCTTGAGTTGCATCGATGCGTGCTTGGCGGTGAGCTCGAGCTTCCACAGCGTCACGAACAGCAGCGCCATCCCCAGGAGCGCGACCAGGAAGGTGAGCCGCATGTCGCCCGGCATGTCGCCGCCGGTCTGCGACAGCACGCGCGGGTGCGTGAAGCTCTCGGCCATCCGCACGGCGATGAAGTTCAGCGGCACGAACGCGCCCGCGGCGATCGCGAACACGGACGAGTAGCGCGCCTGGCGCTCCGGATCCTCGATCGAGAAGCGCAGCGGGTCGTAGACGCAGTACAGGAGGAACACCACGAGGAACGAGACGAGCACGGGCTCGTCCCAGACCCACCAGTGGCCCCACGAGGCCTTGGCCCAGATCGCGCCGGTCACGAGCACGCCGAGCCCCAGGATGATCGACATGTGGATCGCCACATACGAGCGGAGATCCCAGGAGGAGTCGCCGCTGCGCAGGTGCCTGATCGCGAAGATCCCGCCGGCCACGAACCCGCACAGAGCCACGATCGCCATCGGCACGTGCACGTAGAAGATCTTCTGGACGAAGCCCTGGTCGGCGTCGTTCGGCGCGTAGAAGAACACCATCGCGAAGGCCGCCGTGATCGTCACGACGGCTGCTGCGGCGAGTGGAGCCAGGCCCTTGGAATACATCAGTCCTCGAGCAGGAAGTCGAAGACCGCGACTGAGAGAAGCACGAACACCACATCGTAAAGAGTGAGGAGCGAAAGCCAGCGGCCGAGGTCCTCCGGGCCGGCGTCCTGGCGCAGCAGCGGCTCGGTGGCCTGGGCGCAGGCGATCAGCACCGGCACGAGCAGCGGCAGCAGCAGCAGCGGCACGATCAGCTCGTGCGCGCGCGTCTCAGCCGCGAGCGCGGCCACCAGCGCGCCCACCGCCGCGATTCCGAGGTTGCCCAGCGCGAGTACCAGCAGCAGCTCGGGTAGGGCCCCGCCCAGCCCCGGGCCGAGCAGGAGGAGCGCGAAGGCCGGCACCGCCACGAGCTCCACCGCCGTGACGAAGAGGAACAGCGCCGCCGCCTTCGCCACGAACAGCGAGGTCCGGTCCACGGGCGCCAGCAGCAGCCCGTCGATGCCGCCCTGCTCGCGCTCCGCCGCGAACAGGCGCGAGACGCCGATCACGGCGGCCAGCAGCAGCGTGACCCACAGGACGCCGGACGCGAGCTCGCCGTCCAGCGAGTCGCGGTCGAGCCCGAAGTGGAAGAGCACGTAGACCGTTATCGAAAAGAGGACCATGGCGGGCACCGACTCCCTCGTGCGGAGCTCGATGCGGAGGTCCTTCCGCAGGATCGCGCGCGCCGTGGCGATCACCGGTACAGCTCCGCGTCCACGGGCGCCGGCCGCCCCGCCTTCAGGCCGAGCGCGGCGTCCGACTCGCCGAGCGCTCCCCGCACGTCGTGGCTGACGAGCACCCGCGTCCGCCCCGCCGACCGCCCGATGAGCGGCTCCGCAAGCTCCGCGGCGGAGGGATCGAGATTCGCGCGCGGCTCGTCCAGGAGCAGCAGCGGCGGATCGTGGAGCACGGCGCGTGCGATCGCGAAGCGCTGGACGAGGCCGCGCGAGAGGTCGCGGACGGGCTCGTCCGCGCGATCCTCGACGCCGAGCTGGGCGAGCAGCGGCTCCAGGCGCGAATGCGCGACGCCGTGAAGTTCCGCGTGGTAGTGGAGGTTCTCGCGGCCGGTGAGCTCGCGGTAGAGGAGCGGCTCGTGCCCCAGGTAGCCCACCTGGGCCGGCAGCTTCCAGCGCTCGGCCGGCAGGGCCGCGCCGAGCACGCTCGCGCTACCGCCGTGAGGGCGCAGGAGCCCGGCCAGGACCCGCAGCAGCGTCGTCTTGCCGGCTCCGTTGCCGCCGAGCACCGCCAGGGTGGCGCCGGCGGGCACGCTGACGCTCACGCCGGCGAGCGCCACGCGCTCGCCGTACCGCCGCTCGAGGCGGTCGAGCTCGATCGCCGCATCCATCACGGCGGAAGCCTATGGCCGCCGAGGCGGCGCTCAGTGAAGAGCCGCGACCGCCGCGGCGGCGCCTTGCTGGAAGGCGTGGTACGCGGGCTTGGGGTTGCCGTGTAGGTCGAGCAGCCCTGTGTGGAGGCCCCACATGTCGTTGTACTTCGGCGGATATGGCTCGTGGTCCCGCCACGAGTAGTAGACGACCCCGCGCAGCCGCAGCTTCGGCCCGAGCCTCCCGAACAGCCTGAAGGAACTCGCGATGCGCGCGGCCTGACCGGCTGAGCCCACGTTGTAGCGGTGGGGAGGCCCGGCGTCGCCCCAGCCGATCTCGGTGATCCAGATCCCCGCCCGCCTGTCGCGCTTCCGGTTCATACTGCGGCGGACACGACGAAGCAGCTCGGAGAGCTGGGCATTGTTCGTCGCGTAGCCGTTGATCGCGAGCGTGTCGAAGTATCGCTTTCCTCGCGCCCTGTAGAGGCGGGCGATGAATTTCTCGAGCGGCATCGCCGACCTGAGCTTGCTGTCAGGCAGTCCGGCTGTGACGATGTCCGCGCCCGGATCCTCGCCCTTGACGGCCTTGCCCACGACGCGCAGCATGCTCGCGTACTCACGCGCATTCGGCCGGTTGCACCAGTAGATCGCCAGGTTGGGCTCGTTCCAGATCTGCCATGAGCGGATCGGCATGCTGTGCGCCCCGGGGCTTGCCCTCCACAGCGATCCGTTCGGCCCGTAGCGCCGCACGAGCGCGCGCGCGAACTCGGCCATCGTCGAGAGCTGTCGCGGCGGGCACCACGGACGCTCGCTGCTGCCGCGCCGGTAGAACGGCGGCGTGTTGTGGAGGACCGGCAGCACGGCGACCCTCCTGGCGGCGGCATCGCGGACGAAGGCGTCATAGAGGTCGAAGTCGTACTTGCCAGGCGACTTCTCGATCGCGGCCCAGTCAAACGCCTGGCGGATGATGCGCACTCCGGCGGAGTGCTGCTGGCTCAGCGTGGCGGAGCGGTACTGCCCCGTGGCGAAGAGGAGGTCCTCGGAGGTGATCCCGACGAAGTTGGGCGGAGCGACGGCATGGGAGGCGGGCGCCCACGCAACCGTGAGCGCGCACACGAGCAGCGGCACGAGCCGCGAGCAGCGGGCGGGCAATACGGGTTCCCCCTCCTGGTCAGCAGGAGCTGTTACGGCATTGCATCGGCGGCGTCCCCTGCCGCCTTTAGACGTGATTCCCCACTTGTGCGAAGAACTACGCCTTCAGGTTCTCCTGTTGGGCATAAGCTCAGCAGGTGGCCCGGATGGTAGGGATAAATCACGTGGCGCTCGAGGTGGGCGACGTGGACGAGGCTGTGGAGTTCTACGGGCGGATCTTCGAGCTCGAGCTGCGCGGCCGCGTGCACGGGATGGCCTTCCTCGACATGGGCGACCAGTTCCTGGCGCTCGCCCAGAGCGAGGCGCCCAGCGTTGGGCCCGGCGCTCATTTCGGCCTCGTCGTGGATGACCGCGCGCGTGTGCGCAAGGCGCTGCAGGACGCCCGGGTCGAGATCGAGCCCGGCCGCGGCCTCCACTTCCGCGACCCGTGGGGGAACCTCGTCGAGGTCGTGCAGTACTCGGAGGTGCAGTTCACGAAGGCGCCCGAGGTGCTGGGCGGGATGGGTCTGGAGGGACTCGGCAAGTCCGAGTCCGCTCAGAAGGAACTGCGCGCGAAGGGCCTGCTCTAGGTCCTTTCGTCCAGGTGCGTCCCGGCGCCTTGACGGCGCCTTCACAAGCTCCTACTGTCGAGCGAGAGAGACGGCTCGCGACCACTTCGGCATCAAGGAGGAAACATGTCGCCGAATCGCATCGTCGCCGTGCTGACGCCGCTCGTGTTCGCGCCGCTTGCCGGCGCGGTCGCCACCTGGATCGCCGACAACGTCCCGGGCGCGAACATCTCCGCGGGCTCGCTGGAAGAGGTCTTCATCGGCGGCGCGCTGATCGGGCTGGCTCCAGCGGCGCAGTGGCTCCACGGCTGGCAGAAGTACGAAGCACGCGAGGCCGAGAAGGAGAGCACCATAGAGCTCGTCAACGCGACGGCCGCGACCTCAGCCGCCCAGGGCGGCGAGATGGAGGCCGACTTCGAGGACTTCGAGGACGACTTCGCGGACTTCGACGGATTCGAGGACGAGTTCGAGGACCTCGACGAGCTCGACGACGAGCTCTTCGCGGACGAGGAGCTCGTGGAGCGGGGAGGCTGACGCCGTGTCTGCCCAGGGACTCGACAAGGACCGCGCACCCGAGCCCGAGCTGGCGAAGCGGATGCTCGACAGCATCGGCGGGCGCTGGTGGAACGTCTACATCGGCGGGCCCGAGTCGGGCGGCCACGGCTGGACACCCGCGCTGGTCAAGGAGTACGTCAGGCACGGCATCGACCGCTTCATGCTCACCTACGTCGGCCGGCAGAAGCGCGGGCCGCTGACCCGCCCGCAGGGGCGGAAGGACGGTTTGGAGGCGCTCCGCATCGCGAAGTCGTTCGGCTACAGCGGCAGCTTCCCGCTCTGCCTCGACGTGGAGATGTCGACTTTCGAGAGCGCGCCGTCCGGGACGATCGAGTACACCCGCGCTTGGTGCGCCGCGGTGCGCGGCGGCGGTGCCCGCCCCGGCGTGTACGCGAACCCCGGGCCGCTCAAGGCGATGGCGCAGGCGCACGTCGGCGCCGACTTCGTCTGGGTCGCGAGCTGGGTCAACCACGGGGCCACGCCGCACGACACGGGCCACATACCCCAGCTGCCCGACAATCTCTGGGCCGGAAACGGGTCGCGTGCGTGGCAGTACGCGGGCGCATTCGGCGGAAAGCCGTGCCAGGTGCTCGGTGTGGACGTGGACATCAACGTCGCGGACCTCGGCTGTCTCGCGAAGCCGCCTGGGCCGCACAAGGGCGGCGAGGCGCCGCGCTCACGGCTGATCCGCCGCGGCGACCGTGGGCCGCGGGTGGAGCGGCTCACGCGCCGCCTCTCCGCGGTGCGCTCGCAGGGCACCCGAGCGCCCTACCTGGACGGCCCCAGGCGGCGCTTCGACCGCGGAGCCGAGGCGGCACTGATCTCGTTTCAGCGGGAGCACGGGCTCGACCCGGACGGCGTGTACGGGTCGGCCACCGCGCGAGCCCTGGCGCGCGCGCTGAAGCGCCAGCGCCGGCGGCGGGGCGACGCCGACGGGAGGCCGAAGAAGAAAGCGGCGGAGTTGCGCGAGCTGATCCAGGACGTACGCCGTCTGGACGCGGAGACGGAGCGCGCCTGGGAGCGGCTCGTGGCCTACGGCGAGCGCCGCCAGCAAACGCTCCACAAGGCCGCCGACGGCGCGGACGACGGTGCGCTCGGCCAGATCGCGAAGACCCTGGAGCGGATGGAGCACACGCTCGAGACGCTGGTGCAGGTCGAGCAGCGGGAGCTCAAGCTCCAAGAGGAGGAGCTGGAACTGGAGCGCAGGGAGCACCAGCCGCCTCCGGCCGAGAAGGCCGAGCAGCCGTACGCGAGCGCCGCTTCGACCGCGCCGGAGACAACGGCCACGATGACCGCGGGCGCCGTGGGGCCGAACGGCGACGTCGCGGCCGCCACGGTCCCGCCCGCGCGCGAGCGCCTCGACCTCGACGACCTGAGCGACGAGGAGCTCCAGGAGCGGGTCGAGCGCCTGGACCGCGCGACTGACCGCGCACGGGTGGTGCTGATGCGGCGCTACATCCAGACGGAGAAGAAGCTCGCGCGCATCGAGCCGAAGCGGCGCGGGCCCCGCGAGCCGGTCCGCGAGCCGGTCCGTGAGCGCGACAAGCCCCGCGAGCCGCGCAAGGGCCGCGGAAAGCGAAAGCCGGAGGAGCACGTCCGCGAGCTTCAGACGGCGCTTAACCGCTTCACCGACAAGTACCTCGAGTCGGTCCCGCCGCTGATCGCGGACGGCGAGAGGGGGCAGCTCACCAACAAGCGCATCCGGCGCGTGAAGTTCTACCTCGGCTACAAGGCGCCCGAGCATCGCTCGTCCAAGGTGGACGCCGATTTCATGCGGCGGCTGGAGCATCCGCGCTCGCCCCGGGCGTCGAGCCCGGCGATGGTCGCGCGCGGGACCGCGCGGAGGCGCAAGCAGCACAAGCACGCGCGAGAGGCCGCCAAGCCACGGGCCGGCGTGGCGATGTTCGCGGGCAAGCCGGTGGCGGCGTGGATGAAGCCTCACCTCGACTTCGCGCGTGCCAACGGGTGGACGGGGTTCGTCTACAGCGGCTACCGGACGCCGGAGGAGTCCGAGGCGATCTGCTTCGGGATGTGCGGGGGCCCCAAGTGCCCCGGCAAGTGCGGCGGCCGCGACTCGAACCACTCGGGCCGGGTGGTGGGCTCAGGCGCGCTCGACGTGAGCGACCACGTGACCTTCGGGGCGCTCATGAAGCGCTCACCGCACAGACCGAGGATCTTCAACGACCTGCCGAACGACATAAACCACTTCTCGAGCACAGGCCACTGAGCTCCGTGGCCTGTTAGCTCAGCGCTCGAGCAGATGTGCCGCGTGTTCGAGCGTCGGCTCCACGATCGGCCATGACTGCTCGATGGCCTTGGGGTTGCCGGGCAGGTTCACGATCAGCGTGCGTCCGCGCACGCCCGAGACCCCACGGGTGAGCAGCCCCAGCGGCGTGTGCTGCCGCGCGTCCATGCGAATCGCCTCGGCGTAGCCGGGCGCCTCGCGCTCGATCACCGCGCGCGTGGCCTCCGGCGTCACGTCGTCGACCGTGAGCCCGGTCCCGCCGGTGGTGAAGATGAAGCGCACGCCGTCGTGGTCGGCGAGCCGCTTCATCGCGGCCACGATCGCCTCACGGTCGTCCGACACCACCTCGTGCTGGACCTCCAACCCCGCGGCCTCGCAGAGCCGCACGAGTGACGGCCCCGACACGTCCTCGCCGTCGCCGCCCGCGAGCGTGGTCGAGATGGTGAGGACGGCGGCGCGCGCGCTCACGGCTCGCGGCGCCAGTCGTGCCGCCCGCCGGACTTCTCCAGCAGTGTCAGCTCTGCGATCTCCACTCCGCGCTCGATGCCCTTGACCATGTCGTAGACCGTGAGCGCCGCAACCGACGCGGCCGTGAGCGCCTCCATCTCCACGCCGGTCTGGGCGGTGGTCCGCGCCTCGGTCTCGATCTCGACTCGGTCCTCGAGCACCTCGAGCCGCACGTCCACGAACGACAGCGGCAGCGGATGGCAGAGCGGGATCAGCCCAGAGGTCCGCTGGGCCGCCTGGATGCCGGCGATGCGCGCGGTCCCGACGACGTCGCCCTTCGGCGCGTCGCCGCGCGCGACGGCCGCTGCTGTCTCGGGCGCCATCCGCACCACTGCCCGGGCCACCGCGCGCCGGTCCGTCACGGCCTTGTCACCCACGTCGACCATCCGGGCACTCCCGGCGTCGTCGATGTGTGTCAGCTCGTCAGGCAGGTTGGTGGACGCGCTGCGCCGCCGCGATCAGGTCGCGCACGGCCTGCTCGTCGCCGCGCCGGAGCAGCTCGATCGGGTCGGGGTCGCCGTTCACGATCGACTCGAAGAAGACCTTGCGGTCCTGGTAGGTGGGAAGCGTGCCCTTGGCCCAGCCGCGCACGTCGTTCAGAAGGATCGCGAGGCGGGCGTAGGGCTCGCCGTACTCGTCCGCAATCTCGTTGCGGATGCGCTTCGCCAGCGCCGGCGATGCGCCCGCCGTGGAGATCGCGATGGCCAGCGGGCCGGTGCGGATGATCGCCGGGAGGATGAAGTTGCAGAGCGGCGGGACGTCGACGACGTTGACGAGCATCGCGCGCCGCTCGGCGTCGTCGTAGATCTGGATGTTCGCGTCGGTGTCGTCGGTCGCGGCGATGACCATGAAGACGCCCTCGAGGTCGCCCGCGCCGGCGTACTCGCGCTGTTCCCAGCGAATCGAGCCCTCGGCGGCGAGCTCGCGGAGCTCCGTGATCACGTCAGGGGCGATCACCGTGACCTCGCCGTCGCAGGCGAGCAGGCCCTCGACCTTCTCGAGCCCGATCTCACCGCCGCCGACGACGAGGCAGCGCCGGCCGCTCAGCTTGAGGCAGGCGATGTAGAAGGGGATGTCGAGCATCCCCTGCACGCAGCTCTGATCGCAGATGCCCTTCTTGAGCTGACAGACGCATTCCTTGCCCGCGTAGGCCTGTGCCGGCATGGAAATCAGTCTAGAGCGGCCCCGGGAGGGCACTCGCTGCGCACCGGACACCGCCCGGTGCATGCTCACTACCGCTTGAGCACGTCGCGGAGCGTCTTGCCGCCCACGCGCGCGAGCGGAATCAGCCCGCGGCGCAGCGCGTCGGGCTTGTCGGCGTCCCGGCCGTAGAGCAGGCGCGCGCTCGCCTGCATCGCCTTGCCGAGCGCCTCGTCGTAGGGGTGCCACCAGAAGTCGCGCGTGCGCGACGGCTCCCAGGTGACGAGCTTGATGTTCACGCACTCGTACAGCCCGAACTTCGAGTGCGATCGCCCGAGTCCCGAGCTCTTCACCCCGCCCCACGAGCACGAGCAGACGCCGTGGCTGAACATGTGGTCGTTCACCCAGACCATCCCGGATTCGAGCCGGCGCGCCATGCGCTCGCCCTTCGCACGGTTCATCGTCCACACGGAGGCGCCGAGCCCGAACTCGGAGTCGTTGGCCAGGGCGATCGCCTCGTCCTCGTCCGCGACGGTCACGATCGGGACGACAGGGCCGAAGATCTCCTCGCGCATGATGCGCATGTCGTGCGTCACGCCGGTGAGCACGGCCGGACGGAAGAAGGGCTCGTCCGCCCCGCCGCAGTGGAGGTTGGCGCCGTTCGCGACGGCGTCGTCCACGAGCTCCTTCACCAGCTCGAGCTGCTCGCTCGAGACCATCGGGCCGACCTCGGTCTCCCAGTCCATCGGGTCGCCCACGCGCAGCTTCTCCGCGCCCTCGACGACCCCCTCCACGAACCGCTCCGCCACGTCCTCGACCACGTAGACGCGCTCGATCCCGGAGCAGGTCTGGCCGGCGTTGGCAAAACCGCCCCATAGGCAGCCGGAGATCGCGTTCGGGAGATTGGCGTCGGCGCAGACGATCATCGCGTCCTTGCCGCCCAGCTCGAGCACCGAGCCCTTCATCCGCTGCGCGCACTCCACGCCCACTCCGCGGCCCACCTCCACCGAGCCGGTGAAGAAGATCTTCGCGGCGCTCGACTCCACGAGCGCCTGGCCCACGGCGCCACCTCCGTGGAGGGTGCGCACGAGTCCCTCCGGCACGCCCGCGCGCTCGAACACGTCCTGGATCCGCTGCCCGATCAGCGGCGTGAGGGACGCGGGCTTCAGCACGACGCCGTTCCCGGCCATCAGCGCGATCGCCACCTCGCCGAACGGGATCGACCACGGGTAGTTCCAGGGCGCGATGACCCCCACCACGCCGAGCGGCTCGTACGTGAAGCGCGCGCGCTTCTGCTTGAGGAAGATGGGGAGCGGGATGCGCTCGTCGTCGAGGATCCCGGGGCCGGCCTCGGCGAGCCAGCGGAGCGAGTCGATCGTCGGCAGCAGCTCCATGACGTATGACTCGTTGCGCGACTTGCCCTGCTCGCGCGTGAGCAGCTCGGCCAGCTCGTCGATCTGGTCGATGATCGCCTGGGCGGCGCGGCGCATGTAGCGGGCGCGGTCGGCCAGCGGCAGCTGCGCCCAGAACGGCTGGACGCTCGCCACGTCGTCGACCACGGACTGGACCTGGTCGGGCGTGGTCGTCGGCACCGCGCCGATGCGCTTGCCGTCGAGCGGGCTGAAGGACTCGAGCTCGGTGGCCGGTGCCGGCCGCAGGGCAGCTTCCATGGCGCGGGATTCTGTCAGGCCCGGCCGCGTGCCCGGCGGATTCGCTCGAGTCGCTCGCGCAGCTCGGCCTCCTCGCCGTGCTCGGTTAGCTCGAGGAAGCGCTCGCCCGCGGCGTCCGCCGGCATCAGCTCCTGGTCCGAGACGCCCTCCGGGTGCGCGTGCGGGTAGTCGTAGTCCAGTCCGCGGCCGAGCTTCTTCGCGCCCGGGTACGCGGCGCTGCGCAGCGCGGCGGGCGGCTCGGGCGTCCCGTGCTCGCGCACCCACGCCCGGGCGCGCGTGATCGCCTCGTACGACGCGTTCGACTTCGGCGCGAGCGCCAGGTACACCGCCGCCTGCGCGAGGTTCAGCGCGCACTCCGGCATCCCTACGTGCTCCACCGCGTGCGCCGCGCTCACCGCCACCTCGAGTGCGCGCGGGTCCGCGTTGCCGATGTCCTCGCTCGCCAGCACGACCATCCGCCTGGCGATGAAGCGCGGGTCCTCGCCGCCCTCGATCATCGCGGCGAGATAGAGCAGCGAGGCGTCGGGGTCCGAGCCGCGGGTGGACTTGATCCAGGCGGAGATGAGGTCGTAGTGGAGGTCGCCGCCCTTGTCGTAGAGGATCGCGCTGCGCTGGAGCGCGTCCTCGGCCACGCGAAGGCTGACGGCGCCGCCCTCGCCCACCGTCTCGGCCGCCAGCTCGAGTGCGGACAGCGCCGTGCGGGCGTCGCCCGCGGCGCGGGCGGCCAGGAACTCGAGCGCGTCGTCGTCCACCTGCGGCGCGTCCGCCACGCCGCGCTCGTCGCCCAGGGAGCGGCGCAGCAGCTCCAGCACGTGCTCGTCGTCCAGCGCGCGCAGCTCGTAGATCCGGCAGCGCGACAGCAGCGCCGAGTTGACCTCGAAGTAGGGGTTCTCCGTGGTGGCCCCGATCAGCACGACGAGGCCATCCTCCACCGCCGGCAGCAGCGTGTCCTGCTGCGCCTTGTTG